>JANPEZ010000181.1:0-3528 GCA_031423155.1 Actinomycetes bacterium | reverse complement strand
GGATCGTCTTGTCGGACAGGATCATCGGGCGGGCATGCTACCCGTTCTGCGAGACCTCGACCCAATGCTCGAGCTTGGCCGCGGCGCGCCCGTCATCGATCGCGGCGGCCGCGGCCCTCATACCCTCTTCGATCGAAGCGGCAGTGCCGGCGACCTCCAAAGCGGCGCCTGCGTTCAGCAGCACCACATCGCGTCGCGGGCCCTTGGAACCAGCCAATACGTCTCGGGCTATGGCTGCGGACTCTGCAGCATCGCCGCCCTTCAGATCTTCGGCGGAGGCTCGAGCCAGGCCGAAATCCGCAGGGTCCAGGTGCCGCTCGAGGACGTCGCCGTCGCGAACGTCGAAGACGGTCGAGAGCCCCGTTGTGGTCAGCTCGTCGAGCCCATCCTCGCCCCGGAAGAGCCTGGCGCGCGAGCCCCTCCGCGCCAGAACCTCTGCCATCAGGGGAAGCATCCGCTCGTCGGAGACACCGACAACCTGCGCGCCCGGACGCGCCGGGTTGGTCAGGGGGCCGAGGAAGTTGAATGCCGTTGCCACGCGAAGGTCCCTGCGGACCGGCATCGCGTGAGCCATCGAAGGGTGAAAGGCGGGCGCGAACATGAACGCGATGCCGGCGTCCTTGAGGCATCTCGCGACGCCCTCGGCATCGAGGTTGATATCGACCCCGAGCGCTTCGAGCAGATCCGCAGAGCCGCAGTCGCTGGAGGCGGCGCGGTTCCCGTGCTTGGCGACGGGGACTCCGGTGGCCGCGACTACGATCGCCGAGACGGTCGAGATGTTGAACGTCCCGCTGCGGTCCCCTCCCGTTCCGCATGTATCCACGACGAGCGGGAGCGAATGCACGACTGGCGTCGCGAAGGCGAGCATGGTGGAGGCGAGTCCCTCCAGTTCGTCTACGGTCTCGCCCTTGGTTCGAAGAGCCATGAGGAAGCCACCGATCTGACCGGCGGAGGCCTCCCCCGCCATGATGCACCGCATCGCCTCGGAGGCTTCCTCGGTGGAAAGCGCCTCACGCGATGCGAGCCGGCTAAGCACTGTCGGCCAGAAGTTGGGGTTGGCCTCGCTCATGAGGCAGGCAACCTAGCAGGTCGCGTGCGGCCGCGGCCTCTGGCTACACTGTGTGCCTGCTCGCCCCGGCGAGCGGCACGCGCGGGCGTGGTTCAATGGCAGAACGTGAGCTTCCCAAGCTCGAGACGGGGGTTCGATTCCCCTCGCCCGCTCTCTCACAGGTACCTCGGTGCGGTCGGGCATATGTCGTTGAGAGGACAGTCCTTGCAGCGCGGCCTCGGCGCCTTGCAGATCTCGCGACCGAGGCGGATCAGGCCGACGTGCAGAGGCACCATCAGCATCGGCGGCACGAGCTCGTGTAGCAGCTGATCCGCCTTCTCGGCCGACGATCGGGGAGGAACCAAGCCGAGGCGTTTGGTCACGCGGTGCACATGCGTGTCCACCGGGATGGCCTGACGCCCGAGCGCGAAGGCGAGGACCACGGCAGCGGTCTTGGGGCCGACCCCCGGCAGGGACACCAGGTACTCACGGATACGCGCGTCCGATGCGTCCTGCATCCAGGACAGGTCGAAGGCGCCTTCGCGCTTGCGGATCTCGCGCAGGATCTGCTGGATCCGCGGGGCCTTGGTGTTCGCCAGTCCCCCAGACCGGATGACGTTCGCGATGGTTCCCGGTCTTGCTCTAACGACCTTGTCCCAGCTCGGGTAGGCCGCGCGGAGTGAGTCGAAAGCGCGTTCGGCGTTGAGGTCCGACGTGTGCTGAGAAAGCACGGTTAGGATCAGTTCTTCGAGAGGATCGCTCCGACGCGGCGGCTCAAGCGTCCCGAATCGACGGCGCAGACGCCGCTCGATCGTGCGAACGCGACGACGGTCCGCCGTGGTCGGTCCGGCGGAGGTCACGCCGGTTCGCGCATGGCGTTGCGGAACTGGGTCAGCGACGGCTCGAAGTTCAGCTTGACCGAACCGGTCGGGCCGTTGCGGTGCTTGGCGATGATCAGCTCGGCTTCACGCTTCTTCTCCGGGTCGGCATCGTCGCGATGGATGAACATGACGACGTCCGAGTCCTGCTCGATAGAACCGGACTCGCGAAGGTCCGATAGCTGAGGTCGCTTGTCCGCACGCGTCTCGGGGTTTCGGTTGAGCTGGCTCAGCGCAACCACCGGGATGTGCAGCTCTTTGGCGAGCAGCTTGAGCGAGCGGCTGATCTCGGCGACCTCCTGCTGACGGTTGTCGGGGCGACGGGCGTTCGGAGATGTCATCAACTGCATGTAGTCGACGATGATCAGCTCCAGGCCCTTGCGGGACGTTCGCATACGCCGCGCCTTCGCCCGGATGTCGACGATGTTCACGTTACCCGAGTCGACGATCATCAGCGGGGCGTCGTGCAGCGTCTCGGCCGCCTGGACGACTCGCGACCAGTCGTCTGGGCCGACCCGCTTGCTGCGGATGCGGTCCCAAGGCACGCGGGCGTCCGCGCAGAGCAGGCGCATGCCGATCTCGGTTCGTGACATCTCGAGAGAAAAGACCGTCGTAGCCTTGCCGGAAACCGCAACGTTGCGGGCGATGTTGATCGCGAGCGAAGACTTACCGATCCCCGGTCGGGCCGCGATGATGATCAGGTTCCCGGGCTGAAGGCCAGAGGTGAGGTCGTCCAGGTCGCGGAATCCCGTCGGCAGGCCCGTGTAGGCGGTCTCACGGTTCTGGATGTTCTCCAGGTCGATCATCGCCTGGTCGACGAGGTCGTGAAGGACGGCGACGTCGGCCTTGTCCTCGCGGCGGGCGACGTCGTAGATGCGCTGCTCGGCGTCGTCGGCCACGCCCTCGGGATCGTCAGAGGCGCCGTAGGCCTTCTCCATGATGTCGGCGGCGGCCGAGATGAGCCGGCGAAGCAACGCGGTCTGCGAGACGATCTTGGCGTAGTGGGCCGCCGAGGCCGGAGTCGGAACCTGATCGACGAGATCCCGCATATACAGATGACCGCCGACGTCGTCGAGCGCGCCGGTGCGTTTGAGCGCCTCGATACCGGTCACGATGTCGACCGGCTCGCCGCGGGCGTAGATGCCTCGCAGGGTCTCGAAGATGCGCCCATTGGCACCACGATAGAAATCGTCTGGCGTTAGGATCTCGACGACGTCGGCGATGGCCTCGCCGGATAGCATCATCGAACCCAAGACCGACTCCTCGGCCTCCAGGTTGTGAGGAGGAACGCGGTGATCGCCTCTGGGCAGGAGGCGGATATCGTCAGCGGTGCGGGCCAAGATCCCCCCTCGGATGAACTACCGCACGGAGCGTACGCGCGCCACGGTCGGGAAACAGTGCATAACCGGATGTGCAAATCGCGACCTGCGGTTCTCCGGCAAGATTCCTTGTCACTCCGGCCCTGACCTGTGCTTTCGGCATGTGCATAACCATGGGGACAAGTGTGAACTACGCCTCTGACAGAACTTTTGGCACTCTCGGCGGAGCGGGGGGGGGGGGGGGGGGGCCGGGAATGGGCATTTCGAGGTCATAAAAGGGTAC
>JANPEZ010000180.1:0-1679 GCA_031423155.1 Actinomycetes bacterium | reverse complement strand
CCGATGACCCTGCACCGGGCAGCTTATCTAGAGGCCCGGCGAGACGGGACTGGCGCACTACCTCGAGCACGTGCTCTTCAAGGGGACGAAGCAGCGTTCGGCTCAGGACATCGCCGAGGCCTTCGACAACGTCGGGGGAGACCTCAACGCCTTCACGGCCAAGGAGTACACGTGCTACTACGCGCGCGTGCTGGATCGCGACCTTCCGATGGCCCTGGAACACCTGGCCGACATGCTCCAGAACAGCCGCATCCGCTCCCCGGATCTTGACGCCGAGCGCCAGGTGATCCTCGAAGAGATCAACATGCACGAGGACTCTCCCGAAGAGGTCGTGCACGACCTGTTCACGGAGACGCTCTGGCCTTCGCACCCGCTCGGTCGCCCCATCCTCGGCACGGTCGCCACGATCGAGGACGCCACTCGGGCTCGCGTAAACACCTACTACCGCAAGCACTACGTTCCGGCCAACTTCGTGGTCGTCGCCGCCGGAAACGTCCAGCACGACGAAGTGCTGAAGCTGCTGAAGCGCTCGATGGATACCGGACGCGTCCGCCGCGACGGCGACGGCTCCAAGTGGAAGGTTCGAGACGCGGGCATCGCGCCGGCGCCCAGCGGCAAGGAGCTCATCAAGCGGCGAAAGACCGAGCAGGCGCACATCTGCCTGGGAACGAACGGTCTACCCCGGACCGATCCGGACAGGTTCGCATTCCTCGTCGTCAATACCGCCCTCGGCGGCGGGATGTCATCGCGGCTCTTCCAGGAGATCCGCGAGAAGCGCGGCCTCGCCTACAGCGTCTACAGCTATCACGCCCAATACACCGAGGCCGGACTCTTCACGGCCTACGCCGGAACCACGCCCGCCCGCGCCCACGAAACCATCGCGCTGCTGAAGCGCGAGCTCGGAGCGGTGCGCGACGGAGCTTTGACCCGCGAGGAGTTCGACCGCGCGAAGGGTCACGTGAAGGGGTCGCTGGTGCTTTCCCTGGAAGACCCCAGCAGCCGGATGTCGCGCTTGGGCAAGTCCGAGATCAGCCACGGCGACATCCTCACGGTCAGCCAGTCGCTGCGGCGTATCGAGTCGGTGACCTTTGAAGATGCAAGACGCGTGGCCGAACGGGTACTGTCGCAACCGATGACGCTTACGGTGCTCGGCCCGTTCTCCAAGAACGGCTTCGGGAAGGTTCCGGCGTGATCCGCGTAGGGGTCATCGGCGCTTGCGGCAAGATGGGCCAGATGGTCTGCAGGGCCGTCGATTCGGACCCGGACATGGCTCTGGTTGCGGCCATCGATCGGACTCGAGTGGGTGAACAGATCGGCGGCCTTATAGGTGCGCCCAAGCTCAAGGTCGACATCAGCGACGAACTGGACACCCTCCTTCAGGCGGAGGCCGAGGTCGCAGTCGACTTCACGCACCCCGATTCGGTGATGGACGACGTGCGATGGGCGATCGCCCACGCGATGCACATCGTGATCGGCACCACCGGCTTCACGAAGGAGCGGCTCGACGAGATCCGCGCCTCGCTGGAGGCGGAGGGTTCTGAGTCCAACGTCTTCGTCGCTCCCAACTTCGCGATCGGCGCGGTGCTGATGCAGCGATTCGCCGCCGAGGCCGCCCGGTTCTTCCCCGCGGTCGAGGTCATCGAGCTTCACCACGATGCCAAGGTCGACGCCCCGAGCGG
>JANPEZ010000179.1:0-4878 GCA_031423155.1 Actinomycetes bacterium | reverse complement strand
GTGAACTGAACGGTCCTCTCAGTTTGCGGCCAGCGCCAGAACCAGTTCGTTCAGCAGGAGCATGCCTCGCTCGGTGGGGACGAACGCCTCGCCGTCGAAGGTGAGGAGGCCGCTTTCTAAGAAGGGCTCGGCCCGATCGTCGTCCACCCAGCTCGCGGGGATACCTTCCAGCGTCCTTAGCCGCAGGAACACCTCTTCGAGGTAGGCGTCGGAGGGTTCGAGGTGCTCTTCTCCTGCGAGGGGGAGTTCGCCGGCTTCGACCCGGGTCATGTACTCCTCAGGTGGGCGGGCGTTCCACCAGCGGTGGTTGTCACGGTAGGAGTGCGCGCCGGCGCCCAGGCCGATGTACGGCCTCCGCCGCCAGTAGCCGAGGTTGTGGCGGCATTCGTAGCCGGGCTTGGCCCAGTTCGAGACCTCGTAGTGGGCGTAGCCCGCACCTGTGAGCAGATCGCAGGCCGCGGCGAACATGTCTGCTTGAAGGTCGGGGTCGGGGGCCTCGGCTTCACCTGCCGCGATCTTGCGACCCAGGGCCGTGGCGGGCTCGATCGTCAGGGCGTAGGCCGAGACATGTTCCGGCGCAAGGCTGATGGTCTCTCGCAGCGTCTCTTCCCAGGAGTCGATGGTCTCGCCCTCGGCGCCGTAGATCAGGTCCAGGTTCACGTTGTCGTAGCCGGCCGCGCGCGCGGCGGAGAACGCGCGCCTGACGCTATCGGGCTGGTGGACGCGTTCCAGCGCGCGCAGCACTATCGGATCGAAGGACTGCGCGCCCATCGAGAGCCGGTCGAAGCCGGCCGAACGCAGGGCCTCGAGCGAGGCGCGATCCACTGTGTCGGGATTCGCCTCTGTCGTGACCTCGGCGTCCTCGGCAACGTTGAACCTCTCGCGCAGATGCGTCAGCAGACCTTTGAGGTCGGCTGGAGTCATCGTCGTCGGGGTTCCGCCCCCTAGGAAGATCGAGACGAACCCGTCTTCGGCCCAGGACTCAGCGGCGAGCGAGGCCTCCGCCAGCAACGCGCGCAGGTACCGTGGCTTCAGTTCGTCCATGCCGGCGTAGGCGTTGAAGTCGCAGTAGCCGCAGCGCGTCAGACAGAACGGCACGTGGACGTAGATGCCGGCGGGCTCGGCGTTCACTTCTTCGCGCCCCCTTCGTCAACCCGGAGCGCCTGGATGAAAGCGTCCTGGGGAACGTCCACCTTGCCGACGCGGCGCATCCGGGCCTTACCCTTCTTCTGGGTCTCGAGCAGCTTTCGCTTCCGCGTGATGTCACCGCCGTAGCACTTGGCGAGCACGTCCTTGCGCTTGGCCTTGACGGTCTCTCGCGCGATGATCTTCGAACCGATCGCGGCCTGAACGGCAACGTCGAAGAGCTGGCGAGGTATCAGCTCTTTCAACCGCTCGGTCATCTGCTTGCCGTAGGTGTAGGCCTTGTCCCGGTGGACGATCGTGCTGAACGCATCGACCGGTTCGCCGTGCAGCAGGACATCCACCCTGACCAGGTTCGACTCCTGATATCCCCAGGGCTCGTAGTCCAAAGAGGCGTACCCCTTCGTGCGCGACTTAAGTTGGTCGAAGAAGTCGAAAACGATCTCGGCCAACGGCAGGACGTAGTGGACCTCGACGCGTTCAGGAGTGATGTACGTCATGTCGACCATCTCGCCGCGCCGGGCCTGGGAGAGCTCCAGCACCGCGCCGAGGTAGTCGGCCGGTGTGATCATCGTCGCGAAGACGACCGGTTCCTCCACGTGGTCGTAGTCGCCCGAAGGCGGCATCTCTGCGGGGTTGTGGACGACGCTCGTCTCACCACCCAGCGACAGGTGGAACTCAACGTTCGGCGCAGTGGCGATCAGTTCCAAGTCGAACTCGCGCTCCAGGCGTTCCTTCACGATGTCCATATGCAGCAGGCCCAAGAACCCGCAGCGGAACCCGAAGCCGAGCGCCATCGAGGTCTCCGGCTCGTAGTGCAGAGCCGAGTCCGAGAGCTTCAACTTGTCGAGAGCCTCGCGGAAGTCGGCGTAGTCGCTGCCGTCCGCGGGGAACAGCCCCGACCAGACCATCGGCTTGGGTTCGCGGTATCCGGGCAGCGGCTCCTTCGCGCCGCCCTTTCCCGCGAGCGTGATCGTGTCGCCGACCTTGGCCTGATGCACGTCCTTCAACCCCGTGACGAGGTAGCCGACCTCGCCCGGTCCCAGCGAGTCGACCGGAGTGGCTTCCGGCGCCATCACGCCCGCCTCTTCGGCTTCAGATTCGACGCGAGTGGCCATCAATCGAACACGCGAGTTCGACGGCAGCGTTCCCTCCTTCACGCGCAGATAGGTGATCACACCGCGGTAGGCATCGAACATCGAGTCGAAGATCAAGGCTTGCAACGGTTTCGAAGCATCGCCGGAAGGAGGAGGAACCTTCTCGATGACGCGCTTGAGAAGTTCGGGGACGCCCTCACCGGTCTTCGCCGATATATGGAGTACGTCCTCCGGATCGCAAGAAAGCAGAGCGGCGAGTTCCTCCGCTCGCGCCTCGGGCTCGGCCGCCGGAAGGTCGATCTTGTTGATGGCCGGAACGATGACCAGGCCGGCGTCGCGCGCCAGGTGATAGTTGGCCAGGGTCTGCGCTTCGAGGCCCTGGGCGGCGTCTACCAGCAGGATCGCTCCCTCGCAGGCTTCGAGCGAGCGCGAGACCTCGTAGGTGAAGTCCACGTGACCGGGCGTGTCGATCAGGTTCAGCTCGTAGCCCTCGTGCGCCAGGCGAACCGCCTGGGCCTTGATCGTGATGCCGCGCTCTCGCTCTAGGTCCATCTTGTCCAGGTATTGGGCTCGCATATCGCGACCCTCGACGGTGTGGGTGACCTCCATAAGGCGGTCGGCCAGGGTCGACTTCCCGTGGTCTATGTGCGCCACGATGCAGAAGTTACGGATGTGGGAGGTCTCGGTCACGCCGCAATGGTACGGGCCAGCAGAAGGCGTATCTTCCAGCCCGGTACACGTTCCAGCGGCGATCTGGCCCTCTAGGGGAGATGTGAACCGATCTGAACCGACCTTGGACCTCGATGGTGTGGTAGGTGCTCTCTACCGAACCGATGGGGAGCGGCTCTGGCGAGCCGTGTACGGGTTCGCTCAGGATCGAGAGGTCGCCTCCGATGCCGTTGCCGAGGCGTTCGCCCAGTGCCTGGCGAGGGGTGATGCTGTGCGGTCACCCAAGGCGTGGGTATGGCGGGCGGCATTCCGGATCGCCGCTGGGGAACTACAGCGCCGGGGCCGACTGACGCCCCTTACCGGAGACCCGGCCTACGAGATGGCAGAACAAGACGACGAGCTGCTGCGAGCGCTTGCGGCGCTTCCGGGCCGTCAACGAGCGGCGCTCGTCCTGCGGTATTACGCGGGCTATGACGCCAACGGTATCGCGGAGATCCTCGGGTGCAGTGCCGCAACTGTCCGTGTGCACGTCAGCCGCGGCAGGAAGCGGCTGGAGACCTTGCTAGGAGGACACGATGACTGACCTGCAGACGCGTTTCCGACGGACCCTCGACAGCCTCACCTCCCCAGATCTGCGTCCCGACATCGAACGGCGTGTGCCCAACGGGGAACACGGCGGCGACCGCGGGATCTACGGGCCTTCCACCCGTGATGCCTCTCGGCGCTTGGCGGCGGCTCTAACCGCCTTCGCCGTCTTCGCTGCGGCGGGGATCTTCGCGTGGAGGGCGTTCGACGGCAGTGACAGGACTGGGTCGGTGCAGTTGACCACCCCCAGTGCGCCCACGGCTGTCGTCACGCTTCATATCGTAAGCACGAACTATCCGAGCGCCCGATTGGCCTTCGATGGCTCGATGGTGCGGGCGCAGACCGGCACGTACTCCTGGGGTGACTCGATCCGAGACATCTACCTTCCCCTCCCCTTCGAGCCGCTGACCATCCCTGCGGGAACCGTCGTGGACATCGAAGGGTTCGCCGATTCGGTCGAAGCGGCGATCCACACCCCACGATCCTTGGAAATGGTTGACGTGCTTCGGATGCGTGACCGCGAGGTGGTACTCGACGTCGACCCGGGTCTGTACTTCCTGCGCGTCAGCGCCACCTACTCAGGCGACACCGTGCCGTTCTACTTCCCGATCGACGTGCGGCAGATGGAGCCCTTCAGCACCACTGCAGCACCGCTGATGAATGCTCGCGTTGCCGACACGTTGCACATCGGGCGTGCCACTGCCGTGACCTACGGTGAGGGTAGCGTGTGGGTGAGCGTCCTTCCTATCGACGGGCCATCCAAGATCCTTCGGATCGATCCAGCGTCCGGCGAAGTCGTCGCGACCATCCCAACGAAGGTGGTTCCAAGTTGGGAAGTCGGAGGGGGCGGGCTCACAGTGGCAGATGGAAGTGTGTGGAGTGCCGGATCGGCCGACGCCGCCGAGGGCGCGATCGTCCGGATCGACCCCACAACGAATCTGATCGTGGAGACGATCAATGTGCCGGGAGCCGTGGCCGACGTGGCCATCAACCCCGACGGGATCTGGGTGCTGGTCAGGGGTAACCCGAATGAGCCTGCGGTCCTGCGGATCGACCCCTCGTCCCGTGAGGTGGTCGCGACGATCCTCCTCACAGGCGCGTACGGGCGCTCCATCTTCGCGGGAGAGGGGTGGGTGCTCGCCGCCGTGGCGGAACCCCCCGGCGGTCCCATCGAGGGGGGTTCCCTTGTCGGCATCGATCCCGGCACGAACGAGATCTCGGGAGTCTTCGACCTCGGAACCTATCCTTCGGTTGCCGAGGGAGACGACGATCGGGTATGGGCAGTCACGGCCCAGGGATTGGTGCAGATCGATCCATTCACCGTCCGACCGGTCGGTGCGGCGGTGGTCGCGAGGTGTACCGGTGACGCGCTGGCGGTCGACGC
>JANPEZ010000178.1:0-58179 GCA_031423155.1 Actinomycetes bacterium | reverse complement strand
TTCGACCCGGCCCACCCGGCGTTCGATCTGGACATCGGTGCGCTGGTTCGAGGGCTGGACACGCCCGCGTCCGTACTCGTTTCGGTCTGCACGCCTGCCGGGGTGCCGACCTCTGTTTCAGCCCGGCAGACCGGGACCCGGGACTCGCATTGCACGCGGTGGGATGTTCCGGCTGGATCCAGTGCGTTCGGGGTCGGTGTCGTGATGAGCCCGACTCCCTGGAGACTTCCGGCTCTCGGTCTCCTTTCGATCGTGATGCTCGTGGGTGGGGCCACGGTTCTCATGGCGGGACGAGGCTCGGGCCGTTCCGCGAGGCGGATGCGAGCGTTCAAGACGGGGACGGTGGCTCTCGGGCTGCTGTTGTGGCTTCGCCTCGCGCCCGCCGCACAGCAGGGAAGCATCGACATGAACCGGCAGGCGGCCTGGCTTGCGTCTGGCGTTCGCATCCTGGCGATCGCCGCCCTCGTCTCCGGGTTGATCTCGGCGGTCGCCTTCGTCGTGATCTTGGCCAAGGGTCCGGCTCATGGCCGCGAACCTGCTGATAACCTGATGGCCTAGTGGGCGCCGAGTCACCCAAGGAAGAGTGCGGACTGTTCGGGGTCTATGCCCCGGGTGAGGACGTAGCCCGGCTCACGTATTTCGGACTCTTCGCCCAGCAGCACCGCGGTCAGGAATCAGCGGGCATCGCGGTCTCCGACGGATCCAACGTGTTGGTCTACAAAGACCTCGGGCTCGTCTCCCAGGTCTTCTCCGAAGCGACGCTGACGACCCTCCACGGCGATCTCGGGATAGGCCACACTCGGTACTCGACCACCGGGTCGACCACCTGGGACAACGCCCAGCCCGTCTTCAAGACCGACGGCGTTCGCTCGATCGCCATCGGCCACAACGGGAACCTGACCAACACGCATGAACTGGCCGAACGGGTCGGCCGGCGCGGCGCGGCCTCGACCGACACCGACCTCGTAGCCACCCTGCTGACAGAGGCCATGGGCGAGGGATCCCTGGAGGACGCATGCCTGCGGGTCCTGCCCACCGTCCAGGGCGCTTTCTGCTTCGTGATGATGGACGAGCGCAGCGTATACGCGGCTCGCGACCCCCACGGCGTTAGGCCTCTGTCGCTGGGGCGCCTGCCGAACGGGTTCTGCTTCGCCTCGGAAACTTGCGCGCTCGACATCGTCGGCGCGACGCTGGTCCGTGACGTGGAACCGGGCGAGCTGGTTCGCATCGACGAGCGCGGGGTCCATTCGGTGCGCTTCGCCGAGCAGCCCGAGCGCGCGGCGCTCTGCGTCTTCGAGTACGTCTATCTTGCTCGAGCGGACTCGCGCATGCGCGGGCAGACCGTCCACGAGGCCCGCCGCGAGATGGGGAGGTTGCTCGCCGTAGAGGCCCCGGCCGACGCCGACATGGTGATCGCGGTCCCGTCGACCGGCCACTCGGCCGCCCAGGGATACAGTGAGGTCAGCGGCATCCCCTACGGCGATGGCCTGTACAAGAACAACTACGTCGGAAGGACTTTCATCCAGCCTTCCCAGTCGCTGCGCGACCTCGGGGTGAAGCTGAAGCTGAATCCGATCCCCGATGCGGTGCGCGGCAAGCGTCTGGTCGTCGTGGACGATTCCATCGTCAGAGGCACGACCACCCGCCAGATCGTGACGGCGCTTCGTGAGGCCGGAGCTACGGCGGTCCACACCCGCATCACGTGCCCTCCGATCAAGTGGCCCTGCTTCTACGGCATCGACTTCTCGACGAGCTCGGAGCTCGTCGCATCCGACCTGTCCGTCGAGGAGGTCCGCGCCTTCGTGGGTGCCGACTCGCTCGGGTATCTCTCGCTCGAGGGGATGGTCAAGGCGACCGAGCAGCCGATGGACGGACTATGCCGGGCATGTTTCGACGGCGACTACCCCATCCCCGTCCCGGAGAAGACGAGCAAGTTCCTCCTGGAGGACCAGCTCCCCTTCACGACCACGTGAGCGAGGCCTATCAGCGCGCGGGCGTTGACCTGGAAGCGGCGGCCAAGGCCGTCGGACTCATAGGCGATCTCGCGGCGCAGGCCAGACGCCCGGAAGTCCGCGAAGGCGTGGGCGGCTTCGCGGGTCTCTTCGACATCGGAGGGGGCCGGCTTCTGGCTGCCGCCACCGACGGAGTAGGCACCAAGCTCGAGATCGCGCGCGCGACCGGAAGGCTCACAACCGTCGGGATAGACCTCGTCGCGATGTGCGCTGATGACATCGTCTGCACCGGAGCCGAGCCCCTCTTCTTCCTGGACTACATAGCTGCCGGTCGAGTGATCCCCGAAGACATCGCGGCCTTGGTCGAAGGTGTCGCGGAGGGGTGCAGGCGCGCCGGCTGCGCGTTGCTGGGAGGAGAGACCGCCGAGCATCCAGGCGTCATGCCCGCCGATCAGTTCGACCTGGCCGGGTTCTGCGTCGGTGTCGTCCAGGAGGCCGAGATGCTTGGGCCTCACAGGGTCCGCGAGGGAGACGCCTTGATCGGACTCGAGTCAACGGGGCTTCACTCGAACGGGTACTCGCTCGTTCGTTCGGCGCTGTTAACGCGCTACGGGTTGGACGACACCCCGCCGGGGCTTGCCCGATCGCTGGCCGATGAGTTGCTCGAGCCCTGTGCGATCTACGCCCCGATCATGCGTCGCGCGATCGCCGCCGGCCTCGTCTCGGCAGCGGCTCACATCACGGGCGGAGGCTTCACCGAGAACATCCCCCGGGCTCTACCGGAAGGGCTCTGCGCCGAGGTCGAGGAAGGCTCATGGCCGGTTCAGCCGATCTTCAAACTGGTCGGAGATGCTGCCGAGGCCTCGAACGAGGACATGTACGCAACCTTCAACATGGGGATCGGGATGGTTCTGATCGTTCCCGGCGGTCGCGTCGATGAGGCTCTGGAGGCCATCGGGGCCGCTGCCCACCTGATCGGCCGGGTGGGCACGGGCGCGGGCGTGCGCAGGCATCGACCCTAGCGTGTACGCAGTTTCGCCTGCCTATAGGTAACTACGTGTTCCTCACCCTCTCGTCAGGCGAAAGGCCCTTCGTCTAGTGCCTGCGGCCCCCGAAAACCGTCCGTGTGGCCGATACAGGAGTGGGGCCGCGGAGCCGTAGCTTCAGTCAGTGATGAACGGATCAACTCACGACTCCACGAGCGTGCTCGTCGTCGATGACGAGCCTCAGGTGGTCTGGGTCCTCCAGTTTTCGCTGGAGGCCGAGGGCTACCAGACCTTCGCTGCGCGCGACGGTATCCAGGCCATGTCCGCCATCGGCGAGCACCATCCCAATCTGATGGTGCTCGACATCATGATGCCGAACATGGACGGCTGGTCGGTCTTGGAGGAGATGATGCTGCTGCCCCGCGAGGAGCGCCCACGCGTCGTGATCGTCTCGGCCATGGCGTCGCTGCGCGATCGCGCGAAGGCCGCCGAACTCGGCGCCGACGCCTTCGTACCCAAGCCCTTCAACGTCGACGATCTCCTCGGCGTTCTGCACGACCTCGAGGCCGCTTCCTAGCGCGAGAAGCGCTGATGGTCCTTCGGGACCACGGTCGTGCCGACGGCCTTCAAAGTCAGAACCGGCTCATCGAGGAATTCGGCCGCGCTCTCGCTGATGTCCGTTCGCGCCGCGCCGATCTTCCAGATCTCGAACTCGCACTTGCGGCTGGAGTTCCCCACGCTCACGATGCGGCCCTTGCCCTCGATCCAATCGCCGGCGTAGAGGGGCGCCAGGAACTCGACCGACTCGTACGCGCGGAACAGGCCCTCGTCGCCGTCGTAGCGCATAGCAAGCTCGGTGATCAGGTCGCCGACGATCTTCAGCTGAGTGGCACCAGCGACCAGGTTGCCTCCGTAGTGGGCGTCCTCCGCGCCGAGGCGCAGGCGGATCGTTGATGTGGGCAGTTCGGACATCGCTTCCTCCCGTGGGTTGGCGGCGGGTGTCGCTACCCGACGACTTTGCCGTGCTTGACGCCTCGGGCCGGTACTCGCACTTGGGTGCCGTCCTTCTTCCGGATGAAGTAGGTCTCGGCGCCCTGGTCCCAGCGCTCGAAGACTCCAACGGCCTCGGATGTGAACCCGTTCGGTAGCTCGAACATGAACGTAACGCGCTTGCCGATGTCGGCCGGTGTGACGAGGTTCGTTCCCTTCATGCGGCTCAGACTAGCGCAGGCGGGTGATCGCGCCCTTCGGCGGCTGGGGGTAGGCCTCGGGATGCAGCGCCCAGGCCAAGATCTCAAGGCCGTCGACTATGCGAGGGCCCGGCCGGGAGAAGTACGAAGTGGCGTCGACGGCGAAGACGTTGCCGTTGCGAGCCGCGAGCGTGTCGGCGAACTCGGCCTGGTTGATGAAGGCGGCGGCTTCCTCCTCGGCTTCCTCCAGGTAGTAGCCGCAGGGCATGAAGACGACGACCTCGGGGGAGGCATCGCGCACTTCGTGCCAGGCAACTTCGCGTGAGGGCTCGCCCGGATCGTTCAGGACGTTGATCCCGCCGGCGAGCCCGACCATCTCAGGGAGCCAGTGCCCTGCGACGAACGCCGGGTCGGACCATTCGAGGCAGAAGGCCCTGACGGTCGGTAGCCGCGTCGATATCTCCTTCACCCGCGCGATCCGCGACCGTATCAGGGAGGTGATCTCGGCGGCCTCGTCGGCCCTGTCTAGGAGCTTTCCCACCACTTCGATCTGCGCTACGACGTCTTCGAGGGTGTTCGGGTCCAAGGAAACGACCTGCGCGCCTTCCACTCCGAGTTCCTCCAGGGCCTTCTTCACTTGGCCTGTGGGAACCGCACAGACGCGGCACAGGTCCTGCGTCAAGATCACGTCGGGCTGCTCGCGGCGGATCAGGTCCTTGTCCAAGACGTAGAGGGGCTGGTCCTGGCCGACCTTGGCCCTGACGGCCTGGTCGATCTCGCGGGCGCTGAGCGGGCGAGCGCCCCCCGGAAGCGCGCTTCGCGAGATCACGGGTTTCGTGACGGCATCGGGCGGGAAGTCGCACTCGTCGGTCACGCCGATCAGGTCATCGCCAAGGCCGAGGGCGTACACGATCTCGGTCGCGGACGGCAGCAGGGAGGCGATCTTCATGCGGGCAAGTCTGCCAAACGAGAAGGGTCTTCGAGCAGCTCCACCAGATCGGTTACTGCCAACCCGACCGTGTAACCGTCGAGCAGCCTGTGATCGAACCCCAGAGAGATCGTGCAGGCCGGCCTGGCCTCGACCCGGCCCTCGACGACCAACGCCCTCTGGCCGATCCGCCCCAGCCCCAGGATCGCCCCCTGCGGAGGAACGAGCAGAGGCGTCCCGAACTCCGACCCATAAGACCCCGTGTTCGAGATAGAGATGGTCGCCCCCGAGGCCTCTTCGGGTTTCAGCGACCCGTCGCGAGCGGCCGCAGCCAGGCGCGAGATCTCTTCGGCCAGTGACGCGATCCCGTGGGAAGCGGCGTCCTTCACGACCACGACGACGAGCCCCCGTTCCGTCTGCGCGGCTACTCCGAGGTTCACTACCGAGTGCCGCCGGATAGCTCCGCGATCGGCCAGGAAAGAAGCGTTGAGCGAAGGATGCCGCGAAACGACTTCGACCAGAGCCCGAGCCACGACCGGAAGCGGCGAGCCCTCGTGGAAGGCAGTGAGCGCCGAACAATCGACGGTCCGGAAGGTAGTGACGAGCGGAACCTCCCGAACAGCCCGAGTGAGGTTCTCGGCAACGGCCCGTCGCACCGAAGAGATCGGCTCATCCGAGTAAGCGACCGAGCCGGCGTCGCCGCCGGCAGCAGCCTCAACATCCTCCCGAGTGACTCGCCCTGCCGGCCCGGTCCCGACGACCGACGAGATGTCTACCCCCAGGTCGCGGCTCAACTTCCGCACGGCAGGCGTAGCGCCAACCGACGCCCCAGGTGACGAACCGCCTGACGGAGGAAAGGGGGCGGCCGTGGTGGAGCGGGGGTTGGGCGGGGACTGGCCCGCGGAACCACGGCCGCCCCCAACCCCCGCAGCCACAGAGAACGTCACCAAAGCCCCCCCAACGACGACCGACTCGCCAACCGCAGCGTGCAGTGTCGAAACGACCCCCGCATACGGCGATGGCACCTCGACGACAGCCTTGGCCGTCTCGATCTCAACCAAGGGCTGGTTCAACTCGACGGCGTCGCCTTCGGCAACCAGCCAAGCGACGATCTCGCCCTCCTCCAAGCCTTCACCGAGATCGGGCATGGCGAAGATGCGTTCCATCAGTAGCCCGCCACCTTGCGAGCGGCCTCTGCGATCCTCTCGACGCTCGGGAGGTAGTGCTGTTCCAAAGACGCGGGGGGGTACGGAACGTCCCAGCCCGTCACCCGAACGACAGGGGCCTCGAGGAAGTCGAAGGCAAGATCCATCAGCCGCGCCGCGACCTCGGCTCCCATGCCGAGCGTCCTCGGCGCCTCGTGAACCACGACGATGCGTCCGGTCTCGCGCGCGCAGCGCGTTAGCAGGTCCTCGTCCAGAGGAGACAGAGACCGCAGGTCGACGACACGGGCGTCGGTGCCTTCACTCGCCAGGACGTCGGCGGCCTCCAGGCATCGAGCCACCATCGTTCCGTAGGCGATGAGCGTGCAGGCCTCGCCCTCGCGCAAGATGCGACCCTCACCGATGCCCGGGCCGTCCGCATCCAGCTCGCCCTCCTCTTTGGACCAGTAGCGCGCTTTGGGTTCGAGGAATATCACCGGGTCCGGATCGGCGATCGACTGCCTGAGCAGCCGGTACCCGTCCAGCGGCGTAGATGGGACGACCACCTTCAGACCCGCGGTGTGTACGTAGTAGGTCTCCGGGCTCTCGCCGTGATGCTCCTTGCCCCTTATCCCTCCGAAGGAGGGGATGCGGATCGTGACCGGCATCTCGACGCGTCCGCGCGTTCGCTCGCGCATCTTCGCAACGTGATCGATCACCTGCTCCAGCGATGGGTACGAGAAAGCGTCGAACTGCATCTCGACGACCGAACGCCAGCCGGCGAACGCCAGACCCACCGCTGTTCCTACGATCCCGGCTTCACTGATCGGAGTGTCGAAGACGCGCTGCGAGCCGAACTCCTTCTGGAGCTCGTCCGTCACTCGGAACACTCCTCCCATCCGACCGACGTCCTCGCCGTAAACGAGAAGGCGCGGGTCTTCCGTCAGAGCGTCACGCAACGCCTGATTCAAAGCACCCGAGAGGGTCCACTCAGCCACCGAGGGCCTCCCGCCGCTGGCGCGCGAAAGCTTCCGTGGGCGCCGCGTATACCCAGTCGAACATCCACTCCACAGGCGGCGCCTCCGTCTCAACGACTCCCTGCCGAACCTGCAGAGCGAACGACTCCGCCTCCTCTTCGCACGCGCTCAGGAAGGCGCCGTCTATCAAGCCCTGGGCCGCAAGCCATATGCGGTATCGCGAGATCGGATCGGCCACGCGCGCCCGCTCGACTTCGGCCTCGTCTCGATAGCGCCCGGCATCATCCGCCGTCGAGTGAGCCCCCATCCGGTAGGTCATCGCTTCGATGAGCGTCGGGCCTTCGCCGCGGTGGGCGCGTTCGACGGCATCCTTCGTTACTCGGTAGACCGCCAACACGTCGTTGCCGTCGACGCGAATGCCGGGGAAGCCGTAGCCCTCGGCCCGCCTGAAGATCTCGCCCGCGGTCTGCGACTCGGTCGGCACGCTGATCGCCCAGCCGTTGTTCTGGCAGAACAGCACCGCCGGAACGTTGAACACACCCGCGAGGTTCGCGGCTTCGTGGAAATCGCCCTCGGATGTTGACCCGTCGCCGAAGTAGGCCAGAGTGCACGCTTGGAGCCCGTCCAGTTTCTGCCCGAGCGCGTGACCTACCGCGTGGACGATCTGCGTCGCGATCGGGATGCAGATGGGTCCGAACCTGGTCGCGCGCGGATCGTAGGGACCGCCGTGCCAGGTGCCGCGGTGATACCAGAGGTACTGCACCGCATCGACTCCGCGAACCATCGCCGCGGCCAGTTCTCGGAACGTCGGGAAGACGAAATCGTCCGGACCCAGGGCGGTCGCGCTGCCGATCTGGGCGGCCTCTTGGCCCTCGAAGCCTGGATAAACCGTCAGCTCGCCTTGGCGCTGAAGCGCGATGCACTCCCGATCCAGACGCCTGGAGACGATCATCCGGCGGAGCAGGTCACGAAGGGCTTCGGGGGAAAGACCGACGTCGGTATCGCCCACCGCCGTGCCGTCGGGAGCGACCAGCTGGACCATCTTCGTCTCGCTCACGCTCACCTCCTCCTTCCGGCCGGCCGAAAGCATAGGGGATGGCACCCTTGGCTAGACTCCCGGAGATGGTCCCGTCTGCGTTCCTTCGCGTCTTCCAGCCGATCGAGGCCTTCGACCGCGCCGAGCAAGCTCACTGGGAGCGATACCTGGTGGCCGGTTCGCGCTCGCTCGCCGCCAGGCCCAAGTACATCGACCGGCCACATTCGCGGAACCTCGGGGTCATCTCGCCCGCGGACGGTGAGCACGCCGAGATCCGGATCGTCGAGGGTCACACCTTCGTCAGTCCCTGGCGTATGCGCCTGCGGGTGATGACTGCGCTGGTCGCTTTCGCCGAAGACGAGCCTCTGGAGTTGTCCGAGAGCTACGTCCCGAAGCGCGACGCCGCCAGGGTCCGCCGCCGTCTGGCACGACTGCGCCGTCAAGAGCCCTCCGTCGTCTCGTTCGTCCATCAGAGCGCCTGGCACGTGCCGATCCGTTGGTTCGTCTTCTTCTCGGGTGCGGAGCGCCGCCTGACAGAAGACGAACACGGCCGCCTGCGGCTGCGATACACCACGACCGTGCGCCGAGCGATGCGCAGGGCCGAAGACGCGATCCCGATCCTGCGTAAGGCCGAACTCGGCCCGATAACCGATCTGATCTTGGATCTTCACCAGTGGATGGCCGGCTTCCCGAAGGGCTCGATCCTGGAGCTGGATTACGCCTCGCTCTCCGAGCTGATGTCCTGGGACGAGCTGGACGACGATCACAGCGCCCGCGATATCAACGAGGCCATCGAGGCCCTCTCGGGCGGGGAGTTCATCAGGTCGGCGGACATCTACCAAGGCGTGCTCGGTCGCTGGGCCGAGGTGCGCAGCCGCGAGATCTTGAACTAGTGGCCAGGGGCAGAATCGAACTGCCGACACCGCGGTTTTCAGCCGCGTGCTCTGCCAACTGAGCTACCTGGCCCGGGCCGGTAGAAAACCTGGCAGAAATCGCCACCGAGGGTCACTACCAGCGCGTTGAAGTGTAGCGAGTGGAGATAGGCCCGGGCGCGGTAACGCTATCTCGGCCTGCGGGATGGCCCCGAGACAGCCTTGGATACATGCCGGAGTAGAGCCGGAAGGGGAGTGAGTCAGGCGGCCGTTTCGAGGTCCTCTGCCGCTCCGTGGCGGGCCATCGTGAGGGCGTTGACCATCACCGGCCCAGCCGAGCGTCTCGACCTGCTGACGGCGCCATTCCAGGCTGTGAGCCCTGCCGAGGAACAGGCTGTCCTCCAAGGACCGGTTGAGCGATCTCGGTCCTTCTTCTCGCTGAGCAGCAACGCTGCATACGGGCCGTTATTTGCGGTCATCGGGCTCCTCCTGTGGTTCACCCTCTCGTCGCTGGCGCTGCACCTTGGGCTCGCCGTCACGGTCGAACTTTCGATCGGCGAGTCGCGATCGGAGGGCCTGGTTCGCGTGCCCGAGAGCAAGGCTAGACGAGCACCAGAACCCGTTGCCCTAGTCCTGCGGTGAGTCGCCCGTGCCCCCGGTCTGGGGTAGGTCGGCGGGGGTGATAAGGAGGGAAGGATGAGCGCTGGCGTCGGAGGCGTCGGAGGCGTCGGGATCCGTCGGCATCCGTCGGCATCATCGTCGTAGTTCTTGTGCCGGCCATGCCTTACTTCGTTAGATGCTTTTGAGCCGGACCGAGCTTGGAGGTACCTACAAGAAAGCCGTGGTGATGGCAGCCGGAGGTAAGATCGGAGCGCACGGGTCGGTACGCGTTTGCTGGAAGGAGGCGGGCGATGGGTTCTGGAAGCAAGGATCGAGCCGAGGGCAAGTGGGACAAGGCGAAGGGCAAGGTCGAGGAGACGGTCGGTGAGGTGACGAACGATCGATCCCTGGAGGTGGAGGGTAAGAAGGATCAGGCGAAGGGCAAGGCAAAAGAGGCCATCGGCCATGTAAAGGATGCAGTTGAGAAGGCCAAGGAGAGCGTGAAGGAAGTCTTGGACTAGCTCACCACCGTCGTGCCAGTGGAGAGGAGGGGCCGATGTGCATGTCCTGCGGCTGCGGTGAGCCTCACGAGGACCACGGAGACATGCGGCATATCACGTACGCGGATCTCAAGAAGGCGGCTGATGCCTCCAAGGTCCCCGTGAAGAAGGCGGTCAAGAACATCGAGATGACGCTTCGGACAAAGAAGCCACGCTCTATCGCTGCCAAGAGATGAGGGGAGGCGCCATGCTCGAAGTTCTCGGGATGCTCGCACAGAGGAGCGGCCGTAATACCGATGCCATCTTGTGGGTCATCGCCGCCGTGCTGGTGATCGCCGGCATCGTGGCTCTCGTCAAGAGAGCGGTCCTTGCCGGGGTAGCCCTCATCGTCATTGGACTCCTGGTGGGACCAGGAGGGGTTAGCATCTTCGACTAACTCAGGAAGACTCAAGGAAGGACGCCCTTGACCAAGGGCGGTCAGCGGAGGAAGGGAGCGGCACATGGAGGGCCCGGTTCTATGGGTAGTTGTAGGCGTAGTGGGGGTTCTCCTCTTGATCTTCCTGTTTCGCATGGCTCGCGGCCGACGACGTCCAGTCGGAGATCCAGGCGGGCGTAGGGGGTTTCGCCGCCGGTTCCGCCGCTAGGTTGGCGTGACCCACAAGCGGGGCTCTCCCTAGCCGGCCGCGCTGAAGGGATGCGAGACGGTCGCCGACACCGACCGCCCAAGTCGATACCCAGGCCGTCACGGGGTTCATCGCATCTCGTTGCCCCGCGCCCCGATCCTCGTGTCGGGCTTGGGGGACGCTGGCGTCGATCAGATGCCCCACGGGCATCCGATGTGAGCCAAGATACGGTCACATCCTCAGGGATCGCGAGGCGCGTCGTGCCCGAGCGATTCTGCGCCCCCTAACTGCGCGCTCCGGTGTGGGGTGCGAGCGCGTTGTCTTGGTAGGGTCCTGTCGATGGGCTACGAGGGGGAAGAAGAGAAAGAGAAAGAGCGGCTCAATCGCAAGCTGATCGAACTCCTGAACGAGCTACGCATCGTCATTCCCAGCGTGCAGGTCCTGTTCGCCTTCCTCTTGGTTCTGCCCTTCAACAGCGGTTTCGTCGGGACGGACGATCTCGGCCAGGTGGTGTACGCGGCTTCGCTCGGTTGCGCAGCTGTTGCGTCGGCGTTGCTGATCGGGCCTGCGGCCTACCACCGACATCGATTCCGGCGACTGGAGGAGGAGTCGGTGTCCGACAAGAAGGAGATGATCATCACCCAGGACCATCTGGCCGCCGGCGGCATCTTGTTCCTCGCGCTCGCCATGACGGGCTCGGTCTTCATGGTGTTCGCCTTCTTGTTTGGGACGGTCATCGCGATGATTGTCGCGGGAAGTCTCGTCCTCGCCTATGCGTGGTTCTGGTACGCGCTCCCGGTGTCGCGACGCATCCGCAGCTCGAGTTCGCGTCGCTGACCATCGCTCTCGCCGTCAGGGTGGCGGCGGTGCCGGGGACTCAGGTTCCGCGCCATCACCGAACTTGCCGCTGTGTGGGCACGGCTCGCGCGGTCTGAAGAACCCCACCCCGTCTCGTCAGCAGTTCACAGACGTGTCGCGACCAGCGTAAGTGGACGCATCCTCGGCATGACCTTCAAGTGTTGCGCATGGCCGCCCTGTCGCTGCATCGTTACCAGATCGACGAGATCCGTTACCGGGGGTGATGCGGGAGGGCGGTTACCAGGGGCGGCGGCGATTTCTACCACCCCGACCTGGCCCTGGCCCCTGGCCAACTTGGCCCGGTCGAAATCGAACAGGGGCTCTGTTCCGGGACGTCTGAGTCTAGCGATTCGAGGAGAGTTGGGTCCGGTAACACCGATACGTCTGCATTTCGCGGATTCGGCACAGGCTGAAACCCTTTCGGGTGGTGCGTGACGCCTGGGCCTCAGGCGATGCGGATCATCTTCTTGTTCACGAACTCGTCGGCGCCGAGGCGGCCGAGCTCGCGGCCCGTGCCGGAGTTCTTGATGCCGCCGAAGGGCAGTTCGACGCCGTCGGCGAGCACACAGTTCACGTACACCATGCCTGCCTCGATGCTGTCGGCGACGCGGCTGGCCTGCTCCCGGTCGGTGGTGTAGAGGTAGGAGCCCAGGCCGAACGGGGTGTCGTTCGCGATGCGCACGGCGTCGGCCTCGTCCTTCGCGCGGTACACCTGCGCGACCGGCCCGAAGAACTCCTCCTGGGAGGCGGGGTTCTCTGGAGCGATGTCCGCCAGCACGGTCGTCGGGAAGAATGCGCCCTCGCGGGTGCCGCCGTGCACGAGCGTCGCGCCGTGCTCGACCGCGCGCTTGACCTGATCGTCGAGTCCTTCGGCGGCCTTCAGCGAGGACAGCGGTCCCAGCGCCGAGTCGTCCGAGGTCGGGTCGGTCGCCTCGACCTCCGCGAGCTTCGCGGTGAACTTCTCCAGGAAGGGCTCGTACAGATCGTCGGCGACGATGAAACGCTTGGCCGCGTTGCAGGACTGGCCGCTGTTGTCGAGTCGGGCATCGACCGCGTTCTGCACAGTGGCGTCGAGGTCGTCGGTCGACAGCAGGATGAAGGGGTCCGCGCCGCCGAGCTCGAGCACGACCTTCTTCAGGTGGCGACCGGCGATCTCAGCGACGGCGGCGCCGGCCCGTTCGGAGCCGGTGAGCGAAACGCCCTGCACACGCCGGTCGGCGATGATCTGCTCGATCTGGTCGTGCGACGCGTAGATGTTCACGTAGGCGCCGGCCGGGAAGCCCGCGTCGAGGAAGATCCGCTGCTGCGCGCCGGCGGACTCGGGACATTGCTGGGCGTGCTTGAGCAGGATCGTGTTGCCGGCGATGAGGTTCGGGCCGGCGAAGCGGGCGACCTGGTAGTACGGGAAGTTCCACGGCATGATGCCGAGCAGCACCCCGAGCGATGAGCGGCGGATGACCGCCGAGCCCTCGCCCGCGAGCAGGTGGACCGGCTCGTCCTTCAGGAAGTCAGGCGAGTTGTCGGCGTAGTACTCGTAGATCGCCGCGGCGAACTCGACCTCGCCGAGCGCTTGCTCGATCGGCTTGCCCATCTCGCGCACGATGAGCTCCGCCAACTCCTGTCGGCGCTCGTTGTGGAGTTCGCTGACACGGCGGATGAGGGCCGCGCGCTCCTCGATCGGGGTCGACTTCGACCAGGTGCGGTGCGCCCCGTCGGCGGCGGCGATCGCGGCCTGGAGCTCGGCGTCCGTGATGGTGTCGTAGGTCTTGACCGTCTCGCCTGTTGCGGGGTTGATTACGGCATAGCCCATCGTGTAGGCCTCCTTGTCAGTGCGCAGCGCCAGAGCCGGTCTGCCGCCGCGCGGTCGCTCGTCCGTCGAACTTATACCACCGGATCTTTCAAGACGATCCGGGTGCGTGGTTGCAGTCGCTTCCGGCCTCAGGTTGCCCGTGCCGACCCAGAGTGTCAGGCTGTCTCCGAGGTACGAGGGAGGTGTTCCATGAGGCGGTCACTTTCCACGCTTCTGTCAGCAGCGATTCTTTCCATGGTGATGGTTGGGCCGACCTGCCCCCGGCCTTCGCTGAGTTCGCAGAGTCTACGACAGGCAGGAACGGATGTGGCCATCATAAGACCTCTCAGACGGATCGGAACGATCCCCTGATGGCCGCCGTCCGGATGAAGCCCCGACATCCGCCTGGAGGGCGGGGGCGAGTAGGTTTCACGCCCTCGTTACATGATCGGTGGATCGTGCTACCGGAGTGAACGAAGGCCTGATGATCGGCGGCATCTGCAGTCCCCTCGTGAGTGTCCCCGAACGGAACGGCTCCGGGTCGATCTCGGTGCCCGCGTAGCCGGCGTCGAGGACAGCCCGCACGACATCCTCGCGGTCTTCGCCGAGTGCCCGCGAGAGGTCGTCGGCGCCGATCTCGACTCGACCCGTTGCCCCGAGATGCCGGACCCGAAGCTGTCGGAACCCGAGCGCTCTCAACGCCTGCTCGGCGCGATCCACCTGAGCCAGCGCCTGAGGGTCTACCTCAGTGCCGAACGGCAGACGAGAGGCTAGGCACGGCATGGCGGGTTTGTTCGCGCTCGGAAGAGCCAGCTCGTGCGCCAGCCCTCGCACCTCAGCCTTGCCGAATCCGGCGTCTACTAAGGGATGACAGACCTCGTGTTCGGCGGCCGCGCGCAACCCCGGTCGCCATTCGCCGAGGTCGTCGACGTTCGCGCCGGATAGGAGCGCCTCGAAGCCGCGAGCTGAGGCAAGCTCACCCAGGCGCGAGTACAGCTCGGACTTGCAGTGGTAGCAGCGGTCCGGCCCGTTGCGACGGTAGCCCGGGCGCGCCAACTCGTCGGTCCGGATCGTCTCGTGCGCTATCCCGATCGCCCGCGCAACGGAACGGGCGCCGTCGAGCTCGCCGGTCGCGAGTGCCGGTGATACCGCCGTGACAGCGAGCGCACGGTCATCGAGTACCCGGGCTGCGACCGCCGCAACCAGCGACGAATCCACTCCCCCTGAGAACGCGACAACCGCGCTTTCCCACCGGCCGACGACCTCCTCCAGCTCAGCTAGTCCGGGCATCGTCGCCCCCGATGAACGCCTGTGACTCTGCGAGTGCTGCCGCCCACACTCGCTTGACAGGCCAGCCGGTCGCCGCGGCCACTTCCGTGCAGTCGTCGTGTTCGGGCGCGACGTTGACCACGCGTCCATCGAGCACCCCGACCTTCACTCGGATCGGGTGCCCGTCCACCTGGACCGTACGGGACACGCGTCCAAGCTCGTGCCGGCGCAGCGACGTGGCTCTCACTCCTAGCGTCGTCGAATGAAGCAGGAGAGCTCGGGCGACGGTCTGCTCCGCGTTGGGCCGGATGACCGCGCTCAGCAGAACTCCAGGCCGGCCTTTCTTCATATGGACCGATGCCGTCCACACGTCGAGCGCTCCGGCTGCTCGGCACTCCTCCATCACGTCAGGTACCAACTCCGGGAGCATATCGTCGATGTTGGCTTCGAGCAGAACAAGGTCGGCAACCGGGATCGGGTCGCGAGAGGTTCCCAGTACGACCCGGAGGAGGTTCGGCCGAGAACGGAGGTCACGTCGCCCGGCCCCATAGCCGACTCCTTCTAGCACAAGAGGCGGCAACTCGCCGAAGGAAGAAGTTGCGGCTGCGACTATCGCCGCTCCGGTGGGAGTGACCAGTTCGGCCTCCTCGTCGATTCCCACTAGCGGAGCGCCTTGCAGGATAGCCAGGACTGCAGGGCCGGGTCCCGGTATCGGGCCGTGCGTCGATCCGATCAATCCCCGTGTGTACGGGATCGGGGAACACGCCACGATCTCGACTCCGAGCGCGTCCAGCAGGGCAAACGCACCCACCACGTCCACGATCGTGTCTGCGCCGCTTACTTCGTGCAGGACCAGATCGGCTTCCGGGATGCCGTGAATCTTCGACTCGGCCGCTATCAACCGGTGGAGCGCATCGAGCGCATTCTCACGGACGCCAGGGGAAAGATCCCCGGAAGTCACAAGGTCGAGCAACTCGCGCGCCCGGCGAGCCTGCGGGGCGCGTTCTTCGACCACCCGAACCTGCGTCGCAGCGATCCCGTGACGGTCGACCGCTTCCACCTCAACCTTCACGTCGGTGAACCCGAGTGCACGAACGACGTCGTGCAGCGCCTCCTGCGGCGCGCCGGCATCGAGCAACGCCGCCACGATCATGTCGCCGGCGATCCCGCCGATGCAGTCGAGGTAGGCAACGCGCGTCATCTGGCTGCCTGTCGCGCGATTCGAGCCGCGACGGATCCGGCCCCTAGGCCGTCGTCGATCCCGACGACGGCAAGACCATCGGCGCATGAGCACAGCATCGCGTTGAGCGCGGTCTGGCCACCATGGGCGGACCCGTACCCGACGCTGGTTGGCACGCCGATCACTGGACAGGAGGCGAGCCCGCCGATCACGCTCGCGAGTGCGCCGTCCATGCCGGCGACCACCACGACGACATCAGCCTCCGCGAGATCCGGCAGCACTTGCGTGAGGCGATGCAACCCCGCGACGCCGACATCCTCCTGAACCGTAACGTGGGTACCGAGCAGCTCCGCGCGGATCCTCGCCTCGTGTACCACGGGCCCGTCGGACGTCCCCGCCGAGACGATGACCACGCGACCGCGGCGCTCGATCGGCTGACGCTCGACCCAGATCGCTCGCGCCAGCTCGTGCTCGTGCGCGTCTGGGAGGGCGTCCCGGACCGCGCGACGCACCTCATCGTCTGCACGGGTCACCAGCACGCTCGACGCGCCGGCTTCGGCGAGCGCCAGCGCGATGCCGGCCGCCTGTCCCGGTGTCTTACCTGTTCCGAGGATCGCCTCCGGTGCGCCCTGGCGGAGCTCCCGGTGGGTGTCAACTCGAGCGAACCCGAGGTCGCGGATCGGCATGGCCGCCAGCCGGACGGCCGCGACATCCGGATCTAGCTCATGATCGGCGACGGCGGTCAGGAGGGCAACGATATCGCGGCGCGAGGTCACCACAGGAGTCTATGCCCGGCGAGAAGTAGTACGCGAGTTGAATATCACGGCAGGAGCGACGCTCAAGACGGGGCCGCTTCGGGCAGGCTGCCCTTCTTGCATGCATCGATGGCGGATGTGAGCTGCCTTCCGTATGTTGTAGCGAACTCAGTCACCGCCTGGCGAAAGGTCCTCTTATGAGTTCGTTCCTCTATCGATTGGCCCAGCTCGCAGCTCGCCACCGCTGGCGGCCCTCGGGATCTGGATCGTTGCAGTGATCGCGATCTTCGTGGTGGGCGGGGCCTTGGGGGGCAAACACGCCGACGACTTCAACCTGCCGGACTCGGAGTCCCAGCGGGCTTACGACTTGCTGGCCGAGCGTTATCCCTCGGTCTCGGGCACCTCGGCGTTCATCGTGTTTCACTCGAGCGGTGGCCCGCTCGATGCTCAGGCCGATGTCGTCGGTTCGACTTTGAACTCGATCGCGGGCTTGCCGAAGGTCGTTGGGGTAACGAACCCTCTCGAGACCGAGGGCAGTCTCTCGCCGGACGGCACGATCGGTTACGCGCAGGTGGCCTACAGCGAAGCAGCCAACGACCTGGGAACGGAACCGTACGTTCGGCTCGCGGCGGTCGTCGAGGATGGCCGTTCGTCGTCTCTAGACATCGAGATCGGTGGGGAGTACGCGTCCTGGGGGTCTCAGACCGAGCCGACCTCGTCGGAGGCCATCGGCCGCTTCGAGGCCCTCAGCCGCTCTGTGGCGGGCCATCGTGAGGGCGTTGACCATCACGGCCCAGCCGAGCATCTCGATCGACGCGCGAAGTCCGGGTTCGAGGGATGGATGGGCCGAACGTTCTCGGTCCGGTTGAACGCGCGTTCGCGGTCGGCGTCCCTCCGGTGGAGACGGTTGGAGGGACGAGGCTACCCGGCACGCCTTCCCCAGCGGCCTCGAGATCGGCGGTCGCCGTCGCCGAGTCGATCCCTCGATGAGCCGCAGCTCATCCCCTTGACACGAGGATATAGGTGTTCATGTCGCCTTTGCCTTTCACCGAGATGACGCCGCGCGGCTCGCAGACGAACTCGTCTCGGATCAGCTCGTAGGTCGCCGGGGTCACCTGGATCGATCCCGCGATCCCTTCAGATTCCATGCGGCTTGCCGTGTTGACGACATCTCCCCACAGGTCGTAGGCGAACTTGTGGGTGCCCACGATCCCGGCGACGACCGGGCCCGAATTGATCCCGATCCGAAGGCTGATGTCATGGCCGAGGAACCGGTGTCGCTCGGTGTGGTCGCGGATCCGAAGGGCCAGATCGGCGATGGCGTGCGCGTGATCGGACCGTGCGTGCGGCACGCCGGCGGCAACCATGTACTCGTCTCCCACGGTCTTGATCTTCTCCAGACCCAAATCCTCCACGAACCCGTCGAAGGTCG
Source organism: Actinomycetes bacterium (assembly GCA_031423155.1). Lineage (GTDB taxonomy): Bacteria > Actinomycetota > UBA4738 > UBA4738 > HRBIN12 > JANPEZ01. The sequence goes on along the minus strand of JANPEZ010000178.1, from coordinate 40,090 downwards.
TGAACACAGCGTTCAGCAACCCCACGAGTTCGGGCGGGGACATCGTTGCCGACATCGGCGTGAAGCCGACCACGTCGGCGAACAGGACCGAGGCCGACTCGTGATCGTCGGCGATCATCGTCCTGTCCGACTTGAGCCGCTGGGCGATCTCGTCCGGCAAGATGGCGTGCAACAGGTCGTCGGATTCCTTCTGGAACCGGTCACGTTGGCGTACGAAGTAGGCCATGGAGGCGAACAGGTAGACCGTGACCCCGACGATCGTTGACGCGATGCCGGCGGGCGATCCCTCGACCACGTACACCGGCTCGATCTGCTCGGGTAGCACCACGGCCAAGACGAGCGTGACCCCGTAGGCCAGGGACCACAGGAACGCCGCCTTGATGGAGAGAACGATCAGCGCGCCGATGACGACCAACAACCCGAACAGGATGACCAACTCCGACGGCACCAGCCCGCCGAGGATGATCGTCCCCGCCAGGACCTCGACGAGTATGAGGAACAACGCTGCATCGACGATCCACAGGAAACGATCAGGCTTCAGCGCGAGCACGCTCAGCAGGAGGACGCTCGAGAGCGCGGCAGTGAGGTCGACCACGCTCGCCCACGGCAGCTCGCCGAACCCCGAGGCTGAGATGGGTAGGCGAACCAGCGCTCCGAAGAAGAAATAGCCGACGACGATCCTTCTCGTCCCGCGATGGGTGTCGGTCTCTCCCGGGTACGCGCCGAGGGACATGAGGGAATCCCACCAGCGTCGGAAGCGGGGCCCGGCCACCGAGCGATACTAGTCTGACGCGAGACGAGCTGGATCGGGACGGTCGTCCTCAAGACTGAGATGGCGGCCGGGGGGCGACATACGGTGTCCCACTCCCGCAGATCTTTGGTGTGACACGCGGTTAACCGCGGGCCATCCTTCGATCGTGGGGGTGTCCGTTACCGAATGGGCGGAATCCGTTACCGGTGGTAAGTAGCCGTTGCCCGTGACCTGGGTGTTGTGCGATCTCTACCGCCCCGACCTGGCCCTGGCGCCTGACTTGCCTGAGGACATCTGCCTATCCCAGAGAGTCGAGGGCGAGCGTTATGGCCTCGTCGGTCGTTAAGGTCTGACCTTCCTCCCAGGCTCGCGCGAACGCAGTATCGTCGAGCTGAGCACGGATCGTCGTGAGCGTTTCTTCGTTCATCCTCACTATCCAGTTCTCGCCTCCGCCGGTCTCGTCGCTCATGGCTTCGAACCACGAGATCAGCTGGGCAGCCATCGTTGCGACTCCCATGGCGCTGATGGCGCGGGCGACGCTGCACACTCCCATCGCGACCTCGAGGCGGTCGCCGAGGTCACGCCTTATGCGCAGGCTCTGCTGGAGCATCGGGAGCGCGTCCCGAGTCCGGCCTTCACGGACGGCCAACCACGCCAGTGAACCGAGCAGTGTCGCCTCCAGTGACTTGCTGCCTAGCGCAACCGCCCGGCGGAGGGCGTCCTCGTACAGCTCTCGCGCGCGTTCGATGTCGCCGGATTTCGCGTGGACCCAGGCGAGGGTGCGGGTCGTCCACAGCGCGAAAAGCTCGGCGTCCACTTCGCGGAACAGTCGGATGCTCTGTTCGAGCAGCTCCTTAGCTCGTGCTTGGTCGCCTTCCTCGGAGACCGCATAACCGAGTTGCTGAAGGGACTCGGCCTCACCCCGCCGATCCCCGAGGCCGACATGGAGCGCCAGCGCCTCCTCTGCCCGACGCCCCATGGTCGCGGGATCTCCCATGATCGCCGCCAACTCGGCCGCGCTGTTGAGGGCCTTGGCACGAGCCTCGGTTGGGCGCTCGTCCGCGCGGAGTGCGCTTTCGATGCGACGCCAACCTTCGGCGACGTGCCCCCGGCTGCCCCAGAGCTCCGACAATGATCCGACCATCATCGAGACACGTTCCGTTTCGCCCGAAGCCGCCAGCTGGTCGAGAGCGGCGCGGAGGTTGTCGAGCTCGCGTTCCAACCGGTCGAGCCACTTTCGGCCGCCCCTCAGCACCTCGTCCTGCAGATGCGGCTCCGCCTCCTCGACGAGCGCGAGGTAGTGCTCCGAGTGGCGGCGCTGCACCTCTGCGGCTTCGCCCACGTCCTGCAGCTGCTCGGTCGCGAACTCGCGGATCGTCTCCAGCATCCAGAACCGCTCGTGCGTGTGGCGCACCAGGCTCTTGTCCACGAGGGACTGGAGCAGGTCGAGGTCGGCCTCGGCGACATCCTCCGCCGATCCCAGCGTGCAACCGTCCGCGAACACGGCCAAGCGGGCGAACAGCTGCTGCTCCTGCGGCGTCAGCAGGTCATGGCTCCACGCGATCGTGGCCCGAAGCGTCTGCTGGCGGGGATCGGCGTCCCGGCCGCCTTTCAGCAGGTCCAGCCGCCCTGATAGCCGGTCCACGATCTGCCGAGGCGAGAGCACGCTCGCCCGGGCGGCGGCAAGCTCCAGTGCAAGGGGAAGCTTGTCCAGCGCTCGACAGAGCTCATGCACAGCCTCGTCCGGCTCGCAGTGCGCCCTGACGCAGAACAACAGAACCGCGTCGGGCTCGGCAAGGGGTGCCACCGCGTACTCAACCTCGCCGCGGACACGAAGCAGCTCGCGACTGGTGATGAGCACCGCGAGGTTAGGACACGTCTCGACGAGCGTGGCGAGCGCAGGTGCCGCCTCGATCACCTGCTCCAAGTTGTCCAGCACGAGCAGCATCTCGCGCTCGCCGATGTGCGTCGCCAGGGCGTCGGTCGCGCCCAACGTCCGCGCGATCTCCTCGGCAACGAGCGCCGGGTCTCGGAGAGGAGCCAGCTCGACCCAGAAGACACCCGCCTTGAACCCCGGCACGAGCTCGGCGGCGGCCTCGATCGCAAGACGCGTCTTTCCGGTGCCGCCCGGGCCGGTCAGCGTGAGCAGTCGTGCGCCGTCTCGAAGCAGCGAAACGACCTGCGCCACCTCGCGCTCCCGGCCGACGAACGAGCTCGCGGGATGGGGCAGGTTCGTGTTGGAGATGCTCTTGAGCGGTGGGAAGCGTCCCGCCCCGAGCTGGAAGATCGCCACCGGCGCGCCGATGTCCTTCAGCCTGTGTTCGCCGAGGTCGGTGACTTCGACGTCGGCCAGATCCAGCGTCTGTTTCGACACCAGCACCTGCCCCCCATGGCCGACCGCCGCGATACGGGCGCCCTCATGCACGACCTCCCCGATGTAGCCCTCTTCCCCTACGTGGGGCACACCGGTGTGAAGTCCCATCCGCACCTTGATCGGGCCGTGAGACAGGGCCTCCTGCGCCTCGGTTGCGGCCAGCGTCGCGCCGGGTGCGGTCGGGAACGCGACGAAGAACGCGTCGCCCTGGGTGTCGACCTCCACCCCACCGTGGCGCGTGAACGCCTCGCGGAGCACGCGCCGATGCTCTGCCAACGCTTGGGCGTATGCCTGCTCGCCGAGTTCATGAAGAAGCTTCGTCGAGCCCTCGATGTCGGTGAACAAGAAGGTGACGGTTCCGGAGGGGAGATCGCGTCGCACGGGCCTCATGATGCACCGGGCGGAGTCATCGGGCCACCCGCGGGGCCGGCTCGAGAGTTGTTCCCATCCTTGCCCGTGGTTAACCTTGGCGGCTGCACGCTGAGACCCTATGTTGTCGCGATCCTCGACACCGCCTGGCGAAAGGTTCCGTTATGAGTTCGTTCCTTTATCGATTGGCCCAGCTCGCAGCTCGCCACCGCTGGCGGACCCTCGGGATCTGGATCGTTGCAGTGATCGCGATCTTCGTGGTGGGCGGGGCTTTGGGGGGCAAACTCGCCGACGACTTCAACCTGCCGGACTCGGAGTCTCAGCGAGCTTATGACCTGCTAGCCGAGCGTTATCCCTCGGTCTCGGGCACCTCGGCGTTCATCGTGTTCCATTCGAACGGTGGCCCGCTCGATGCTCAGGCCGATGTCGTCGGTTCGACTTTGAACTCGATCGCGGGCCTGCCGAAGGTGGTTGGGGTAACGAACCCACTCGAGACCGAGGGCAGTCTCTCGCCGGACGGCACGATCGGTTACGCGCAGGTGGCCTACAGCGAAGCAGCCAACGACCTGGGAACGGAACCGTACGTTCGGCTCGCGGCAGTCGTCGAGGATGGCCGTTCGTCGGCTCTCGACATCGAGATCGGTGGGGAGTACGCGTCCTGGGGGTCTCAGACCGAGCCGACCTCATCGGAAGCCATCGGTCTGCTCGCCGCGATGGTCATCCTGTTGATCGCGTTCGGGTCCCTCGTCGCGATGGGCCTTCCGATCGGGACGGCGGTGATCGGTCTTGCGACGGGAACCGGGCTCACCCTCATCCTGGCGGCGTTCTCGAGCGTCCCGGAGTTCGCCACGATCCTTTCCTCGATGATCGGTTTGGGCGTCGGCATCGACTACGCCTTGTTCATCGTCACGCGCTACCGGCAGAACCTGCAAGACGGCATGGAGCCCTTGCACGCGATCGGCTTGGCGAGCGCTACGGCCGGCCAAGCCGTCGTCTTCGCCGGCGTCACCGTGGCGATCGCGCTCCTCGGACTGTGGATCTCGGGGATAGCCTTCGTCGGGATGATGGCGACCGCCGCAGCGATCGTCGTTCTGGTGGCCGTGGTCGCGGCCGTCACGCTGCTCCCCGCACTCCTGGGTTTCGCCGGGAAGGCGATCGACAAGCTGAGCGTCCACCGGAAGCGTCTACGCCTTAACGAGGCGCCCGATAGACAGCAGATGTGGACGCGCTGGGGGCGCGAGCTGGAGAGGCGACCTTGGCGATACTTCCTAGCTGCCTCCTTGGTTCTGGTAACCCTTGCGCTGCCGCTGTTCTCGATGAAGCTCGGTTTCCCCGACGATGGAACCGCTCCGACCTCCGAGAGCCGGCGTCAGGCCTACGACCTGCTATCCGAGGGTTTCGGACCAGGGTTCAACGGACCGCTCCTGCTGGCCGTCGAGATCGACCAGCCGGACGCGCTTCAAGGGCTCGAACAGCTGACACAGGCGATCGCATCGACCGACGGTGTGGCCGCCGTCAGTCCGCCCCAGCCGAACGAGGCGGGCGACGCTGCGATCATCCAGGTGATCCCAGCGACCTCCCCGCAGGATGAGGCCACGACCAACTTGGTGCGGCTGCTCCGCGACGAGACGATCCCCGGCGCCACGCCGGATGGTGCGGTCGTGCACGTCGGCGGGGGAACGGCGACATACATCGACCTGTCGGATCGGATCACGAACGCCTTGCCGTGGTTCATCGGGGCAGTCGTCCTGCTGTCCTTCCTGTTGCTGATGGTCGTATTCCGCTCGATCCTCGTGCCGGTCAAGGCGGCGCTGCTCAACCTGCTCTCGATAGGGGCCGCCTACGGGGTCGTGGTCGCGATCTTCCAGTGGGGATGGGGGCGCAGTCTTCTCGGCATCGATCAGCTGATCCCGATCGTGAGCTTCGTGCCCATGATGATGTTCGCCGTGCTCTTCGGGCTGTCGATGGACTACGAGGTCTTCCTGCTCTCGCGCATCCGCGAGGAATACCTGAAGAGCGGGAACAACGTGGAGAGCGTGGTGACCGGCATCTCGACCACGGCCAGGGTCATCACGAGCGCCGCGCTCATCATGATCGCGGTGTTCCTAAGCTTCGTGACCCAACCTGACCCTATCGCGCAGATGTTCGGGATAGGACTCGCGGTCGCGGTCTTCATCGACGCAACGATCGTGCGGGTCGTGCTGGTGCCGGCGACGATGGTGCTCCTGGGCGACGCGAACTGGTGGCTCCCGGGCTGGCTCGACCGGATCCTGCCGAAGATGAACCTCGAGCTCGCCGAAGACCCCGAAGCGGAGGCGGGGTAGGGGTTTCAGGCCTCAGTCCCCAGCTTCGGGATCGGCAGCTGGCCCCTGACCGTCGTGCCCTCGCCGGGCGCCGACCGTATCTCCAGTGTGCCGCCGAGCGCCGCCAGCCTATCTTCGATCCCCTGCACACCTGTCCCATAGCCGGTGCTCGCGGGATCGAAGCCCCGACCGTTATCTCCTACTTGGAACGTGAGTTGCCCGTCCGACTGCGTTAGATGGATCGTGGCTTGAGTGGCTTCCGCATACTTCGCGATGTTCTGCAGGGCTTCGAGGGTGCAGAAGTACACGGCCGCCTCGACGTCTTGGCTGAATCGGCCGATCCCGTCGGCCTCGACGGTCGTTGGGACGGCGGCCTTGCGCGCCTGCCCTTCGAGCGCGGCATACAGGCCCTTGTCCGCGAGCAGAGGTGGATAGATCCCGCGGGCCAGATTCCGCAGGTTCTCCAAGGCGACGTTCGTGTCGTCGGCGAGTTGGGCAACGGTCGCCTTGGCCTTCTCGTCGTCGCGTCCGATCATCCCGATCAGAAGGCGCTGTTTCACAGCCAGAGCTACGAGTTGCTGCTGAGCGCCGTCGTGCAGGTTCCGTTCGAGCTTGCGGCGTTCTTGGTCCTGCGCGGCGACCAATCGCTGACGTGAGGCCTTCAGCTCTTCGATCAGGCGGACGTTGCGGAGCACCAAGCCGGCCTGCGAGGCCAGATCGCGCACGAGTTTCTCGCGGCCCGGATCCAGAGGATCGTTCGCCGGCATCGTCACGGACAAGGCGCCCAATAGCTCCCCTTGATGGCGGACCTCGACGACGAAGTCCTCGGGAAGCTCCGGAAGCCGGTCGCCCAAGAGGGGAACGGCGGCCGGCCGCACCGCGGGCTCGCCCGTCACTTGGGCAGGCTGCAGCTCCGCGCCGACACGGAGCCAGACGGTCGCCGTCGATCCGCCCGTCGCCCCAGCGAGGATCTGGGCCATCCTCGGCAGCACGTCATCGCTCGCGTAGGTCTCGCCCATCCGCTCGGAGAAGTCGGCGAGCACCTCGTACGAAGTGGCCCGCTTGCCGTACACGAGTCGGTCGGAGAACGAACGCGCCGCACGTCGCACGGGATTGAAGGTCACGGCAAGCAGCACCAGCCCCACCAGGATCCGGGATACCGCACCGACGGTCGCGAGAGCGATGACGCTCAGGTACAGCGCAGTGAGCACCGCCGCGACCGCTGTGAACACCACCGTCTTCTTGATCACCACGTCGATGTCGTAGAGCCGATACTTCAGCACGCCGATGGCAACGGCTGCTGGGAGGCCGACCATGACCAGCATCGACACGATCAGCCAACCCACGTCCGAGATGGTCTGGAACCATGCAGGCGGGTTCGCCTCGTCCACCCCGAGTGCAGCACCTATCAGGTTCTGGGCGAACCCGATCAGCAGCACCGCCAGTCCGGCTCCGGCCACGGATGCCACCCAGCGGATCTGCAGCCGCTCCTCGCCGCGCGCGCGCCGATAACGGAGCGCAAGAGAGACGATCCCCGCCACAGCGACAGCGAACACCAGCGTGCCCCCGGCCACCAACAGGACCCGGGAAGGTCCGAAGCCGATCGGGTTCTCTACGTTCGCGCCGGCAAACCGAGGATCGCCCCAAAGTTCCCCGGTGCGGAAGACCCCCCAGAGAAGGAGCATCCCTGCGCCGATCACCCACGCCCGCAGGACCCACCTCCATCTCGGCGAGGGCAGCGTTCCCGTCGGGAACAGGAGGAACAGCAGGGCCAGCGGAGCCACCATCAACAAGCCCGCGAGGTTGTTCGCGATCGCGATCGCTTCGATCAGCGGCAGTGGCTCGGCCCGGGAAGCGCTCGCGACGAGCACCTCGTTCAGGGCGGCGATAAGCGACATGCCCAAGCCGATGTAGCCGAAGATCCACCCGATCGGATTGCCCGTCCGGCGCAAGATGATCCAGCCGATCGCCGAGGTAGCGGTCAGCCCGAAGACGGCGATCAGCGTGAACGGGTCGATCCCGCCCGCTGCCTGTCGATTGGCCACGGTGAGCACGAGGGCGACCGCCATCCATCCCAGCGTCACCCCGAACATCACGTCTGGCGGCCCGAAGGCGCGCCCCTCACTAGTGTCCTTCGCCGGATCTCTCCTTCCCCCGTCCATGGGGTCGATTCTGGTCCTGTAGGCGCGGCGAAGCGAGGGGGGGTTCCTTGCCTCTCGGCTGCGGGAAACCTCATCTTTCCCAGGGTGGCTGCACTGTTAATGGTTCGGATCGATCGGTCCCCGTATCCATCAGATGCACGATGCAGGCAGGATGCGGGGGTGAGTCATGGAGCGAGCATCGACTGGGAGGCTGTCTATCGAGCCGAAGCGGCCAAGCTGTGGCGTGCTCTCGTCCTGCAGACCGGCAACCGCGAGATCGCCGGTGATGCCGTGGCCGAGGCGTTCGCGCAGGCGATCGCTCGGGGCGAGGCTGTTAGGAAGCCCGGGGCCTGGGTGTGGAGGGCGGCTTTCATGATCGCTCGGGGGGAGCAGGGCAGGACTCGCACGGTCTTACTCGCCGAGCATGAAGTACCTGTGGGAGAGCCGGAGCAGATGATCGACCTCGTCCGGGCGCTAAGCGGTCTGTCGCCGCTGCAGAGGGCCTCGACGGTCCTGCACTACTTCGCCGGCTACTCGGTGGCCGAGACCGCCGCGATCTTGGGCTCGACCCGCTCGGCGGTGGGCGTCCACCTCTTCCGCGCCAGGGGAAAACTCCGGGACGAGCTGGGAGACGACGATGACCCGTAACCTGCGCGAGCGACTTGCGAAGGTGAACGAGCTTGTCCCACCCGAGTTGTGGGAGAGCGTGCAGCGGCGGGTCGAGCGCGGTGTTGTTCCGTTCCCGGATCAGCGTCCACCTGTCGCCGGCGGTCGTCAGCGCCTGGTGGCGGCTGTTACCGCGTTCGCGGTGTTCGGCGCCGCGGCCCTGTTCGCGGTCCGCGCGATCGACCGACCCGCCGCGACTGGTTCGAACGGCGCGGCGGGTGAGTGGCGAGCCCTCGCGCCGGGTCCTCTATCCCCGAGGTACGGCGCCCGGGCATTCTGGGTGGGCGGACGGGTCGTGATCATCGGCGGCCGCGATACGGAACCCTGTCCGCCGAATGCGGACTGCGCTATCCCCGAGGAGCCACCTCTGCGAGACGGAGCCGCCTACGATCCCGCGAGCGACACCTGGAGGATGATCGCGCCGGCTCCGGTTCCCATCGGCGGAGTGACCGGGGCTGTGTTGAACGACAGGCTCTATCTGTGGGTATCGGCGCTGGACCAGCGGCCCGAAGGAAGGTCCACCTTCATCTCCTACGATTCCAAGACCGACACCTGGGAGGAACTCCCGCTCCCGCCCGGGTCAGGTCCCACCTCGTTCCTTCAGCTGACGGCTACTAGCCGGGGCGTCGTCGCATACCCCACGTCTCACGAGAACGGCGTATCACCCGACTTCGTGTTCGATCCGTCGGAGGGCACTTGGCGGGAGCTTCCGCTCGATCCGCTCGTCCCCTCTTTCGACCGAACGATGGTGTGGACAGGCACTGAGTTGGTGCTGCTGGCGATCGAGCACGTTCCTCAGCCGGGCTCGGATGGTCCCGCTGTGTATCGAGCGGCGGCGCTCGATCCCGGACGCGATACCTGGAGACGCTTGCCGGATTCGGAGATCGTCGGCTACGACCCGGTGTGGTTCTGGTCCGCCGGACGGATCGTCAATCCCACGTTCGGCATGAGCGACGGCGGTGAGGTCAACGGATACGGGCGGTCCTATCCGCACGGAGGGATGCTCGACCCCGTCACCGGCACGTGGTCGGACCTGCCTCCGATCCCGTCGGGCCTCGGGGCCTACTGTGCTTCCAGCGTTGCTGGAAGTGGGTTCGTGGCGTGTCCGGGAGTAGCCGTCCTGGATGTCGGCAACGGCACCTGGTCCCCGCTGCCGATGCCGAACGCAGAGCAGGGGGAAGCGTTGGCCGTTTGGGCCGGAGACAGGCTCGTCGTCTGGGGCGCCGCCGAGTGGACCGGCTCAGGATGGAGGTTCATCGACTCAGGCTGGTCTTGGCGTATACCCGATGAGGCCTCCGGGGCTTCGTGACCGGCATGCCGTTCGACCGCTTGTGCCCGAACGCGGAGGCATGGTTCTAGTCCGCCGGACGGGAGGGGTCGCCCCCTCCCGCGCGGCGGTGTCCGCGCGCCCGACCGGCTTCGATCCGGCGATCTCCGCCTTGACAGGGCGGTGAGGACGGCCAGACTCCTCTACGGGCGCGTGTTTTGGTGCAGTGCCCCCAACGGGGTTCGAACCCGTGTCTCCGCCTTGAAAGGGCGACGTCCTAGGCCTCTAGACGATGGGGACCCGATCCCTTGGGGACAGCCGCAAGAGTATAGCCAGGCAGGCGATCCTCCAGCCCAGGAACCTCGCCCGGACGGGTGTCGTCGAAGGCCGGTTCTCGCCGGAAGGAGCAGCCAGATGCGGAAACTCGTCATCATCGCGTTCGTGACCTTGGCCGCGTGCGCCAACTCAGCGGTTCCCCGTTCGGGACCCTCGGAGTCCAGCCCCGTGGACACGACCACGCTGGACGCCTACGAAGCCCTCATCCGCAGCATGACGGGCAGCGAGCCGGGACCGGTTTCGTGGGAGACCGTGTACGTGCTGACTCCGATCTGCAACAACGCGGGCCAACCGGAGGAAGCCGAGGGCTGCGACGCCGCGATCAGTGCCGACGAGCAGGCTCAACTCTTCGCGAGGCTCTCGGACCTGGGGGCGCCGGTCGAGTTCATCGTTGAGATCAGCGGGACCCTGGGAAACCGGGTCCTTACCGGCAAGGAACGCTCGATCATCGTTCATCTCGGTCCGATCTCTCCTCAGAACGACGGTTCCCTGCAGATCCCGGCCAGTTACAACTGCGGTGGCCTTTGCGGGAGCGGAACCACGCACGTCCTGACGTTGAAGGATGGCCGGTGGGAGGTCACGGGTTCGGTCGGTGGCGGCTGGATCGCCTGACTTATCCGATCCCACGCCAGGTCGGTGACGAAGCTCAAGGGATGAAGCCGCGCGCCGATGTATCCAGCATGAGGATCGTCCTCGAGTGGCTGGGCATCGTCGAGCCTGACCGCTCCCGCAAGGAGCCGGTGGCGCTACCCGCCTGGGCCCCCGTGGTCGTTCCCATCGCTGGCGCCCTCATAGCCGGCGCGGCTCTGGCGTGTCTCACCATGCTGCTTAGAGTCCTTACTTCCTGACCGCCGCCGGACCTTCCTCCCGGCGGCGCCTTCCGCACTCAGACCCGTGCTAACTTCTTCGCGTCCGAGCCCGGAGAAAGGATCCGCACCGATGAGCGACGTGAAGGCCAAGCTGAAGCGCTTCATAGACGAAGAGGTCCTCTACGGCGAGGGGACGGTCACCGACGACCAGGACCTGCTCGGAGGCGTCCTCGACTCGCTCGCCCTGCTTCAGTTCGTCGAGTTCATCGAGACCGAGTTCGGGATAGAAGTGGCCGACGAGGACATGGTCCCGGCCAACTTCAAGAGCCTCGACGCCGTCGACGCTTACGTCGGCGCGCACGTTTCCTAGGAGGTCGTGACGGCGCTCTCGCTACCCGAGCTGCTCGCTCGCTCGGCCCGCGGGAGGCCCGATCAGCGGGCCGTCGTCGCCGACCGCACGCTGACCTACGCCGAGTTGGACGACCTGGCGGGCCGCGTCGCGGGGGCCCTGGCCTCGCGTGGCGTGAAGCGCGGCGACAGGGTCGGGGTCTTCGCACCCAAGTCTGCCGGGGCGATCGCCGCCCTCTACGGCATCATGCGGGCGGGCGCGGCATACGTGCCCATAGACCCCGCTTCGCCGGTCGCGCGCGCGGGTCACATCGCGCGCGACTGCGGGATATCGGCGCTCGTTGCCGATGCCGAGCATCGCGAACTGATAAGGCCTGAGCTTCCCGACTCGGTCTTGACGAGTCTCGACGTCGATGGTCTCGACTCGCTACCCGCGGCTGACGCGACCGGCGAGCCCGGGCCGCAGGATCTGGCGTACGTCCTGTATACCTCGGGTTCGACGGGCAGCCCGAAGGGCGTGATGATCTCGCATCGCAACGCGCTCTCGTTCGTCGAGTGGGCCGCCGCGGAACTCGGTTGCGGGCCCGACGATGTGTTTTCCTCGCACGCGCCGCTGCACTTCGATCTATCGGTGTTCGACCTCTACGCCTGCGCGTTGGTAGGAGGGACCCTGCATCCCTTGCCGGCCGATGCGATGAGCTTCGGGGAGTCCTCTGCGCGATCCGTCGCGGAGCGCGGGATCACCGTCTGGTATTCGGTGCCCTCCGCCTTGGTCATGTGGGTCACTCAGGGCGGAGTGGAACCCTCGATGCTCTCGTCGCTGCGGCAGGTCGTTTTCGCCGGCGAGGTCTTCCCGACCCCGTACCTTCGCAAGCTCCGAGGACTCCTGCCGACCGGGACAGGTCTGAATAACTGGTACGGACCGACCGAGACCAACGTCTGTACTTACCACGTCGTCACGGATCAGGATCTGGCGGGAGACTCGCCCATCCCGATAGGCCGTCCCTGCGCCGGCTATCCCTGCGAGGTTATGGCCGAGGACGGTTCCCTGGGCGAGGAGGGCGAACTGCTTGTCGGAGGCCCCGCTGTTACCTCCGGATACTGGGCGGACCCGCAGAAGACCGCCGCAGCGCTCGTTCCCAACCCCCGCGGCGGTCAAGATCTCTGGTATCGCACAGGCGACCTGGTCGTGCGGCGCCCCGACGGGGAGTACCTTTTCCTGGGCCGGCGCGATCATCAGGTGAAGATCCGCGGCTACAGGGTCGAACCGGGAGAGGTGGAGATGGCTATCTACTCCGACGAGCGGATCAAGGAGGCCTGCGTGATCGCGATCGAGGACGAACGCCTAGGGCACGACCTCGTCGCGTTCGTGGTTTCGGCCGACCCACTGACGGAGGTCGAGGTGAAGCGGACGGTCGCCTCGCTGTTGCCGAGGTACATGGTCCCTGCGACCGTTCACGTTCGCACGGAGGCCCTGCCGAAGACCTCGACCGGCAAGATCGACCGGTTGGCACTGGCGAGGGAGGGGACCGATGCCTGATCTGTCTCCAACCCTTGCCGACACGCCCTGGGTAAACGCTGAGCAACTTCAGTTCCGGGAAACCGTGGTCAAGTTCGCTCGCGCCGAACTGACCGGCGGCCCGGACACCATCGCCCGCGATCGCGAGAGCTCGTTCTGGCGCGAGGGTTGGGATGCGTGCGGGCGCTTCGGCATCCAAGGACTTCCCGTCCCCGAGGAACTGGGGGGCCAGGGCGGCGACGTTCTGACCACCGCGCTGGCGCTGGAGGCCCTCGGTTACGGCTGCGACGACGGGGGACTGGTCTTCTCGATCAACGCTCACATGTGGTCTTGCGTGGTTCCTATCTGGAAGCACGGCAGCGATGAGCAACGCGCCAAGTGGCTGCCCGGACTCTGCGATGGAACGCTCATCGGCATCCACGCCGTCACCGAACCCGAAGCCGGCTCGGACGCCTTCAGCATGACCTCTCGCGCGGTTGCCGACGGCGAAGGCTGGAGGATCACCGGCCGCAAGACGTTCATCTCCAACGCGCCCGTCGCCGACGTCTTCATAATCTTCGCCCGGACGACGGAGGGCACCGGCCCGACCGGCATCACCGCCTTCCTCATCGACAAGGGCACCGAAGGGCTCAACGTGCCGACCCACCTGGAGAAGATGGGTCTTCGCACCAGCCCCATGGGGGAGATAGTGCTCGACGAGATCCGCGTCGGACCCGATCAAGTGCTGGGGTCCGTCGGTCGAGGGGCGCGTGTCTTCCAGACCTCTATGGACTGGGAACGCGGCCTGATCATGTCGGCACAGGTCGGCGCGATGCAGAGGGTCACGGAGCGGAGCATCGCCTACGCCAAGGAGCGCAAGCAGTTCGGTCAGCCCATCGGCAAGTTCGAGAACGTTGCCGACAAGATCGCCGACATGAAGGTTCGGCTGGATGCCTCCAGAGCGCTCCTGTATCGCGCGGCGCACGTGATGGACGCCGGCGCCGACCCAACCGCCTCCTCGGCGGAGGCGAAGGTCTTCATCTCCGAGGCCTCGATCCAGACCCACATGGACGCCATGCAGATCCACGGAGGCTACGGCTATATGAGCGAGTTCGAGATCGAACGCGCGCTGAGGGACGCGCTCGGCGGGACGATCTACTCGGGAACCTCCGCGATCCAGCGCCGACTGATCGCGCGTCGCCTCGGGCTCTGAACCGGGCTTCACACGGAAGGGCTCCGGCTGAAGCTGGTTCCCGGTTCGACCCTCGCGCTCGCGTCCATCTCCATCACGTGCCCAGCCCCCGGGCATCGGATCCGGGCTCTGCCCGGCGGGGCCCGGTCCACCCGGATGACTCGCATATCCTCGTCGAGGAAGACCACCGAGATCGGAAAACGCATCCCGATCGTGTGCACGGCTGAAGCGTTCGGAAAGAGCATCGCCGAACCCTCGGCCGAACCCCTCCGCCCCAGCAGCCCCCGCATCCGCTGCAGGCGAGTCCCGGCGACCTCGACCGACCAGTTCCTCCCGACGTCGTCGACGAACGAGACGATCTTCATCCGGCGAACATAGCGGGCGCCGCCGACACGACTTCTAGAGCGCGGTGCGAGCCGATCCGGTCAGCGCGAGGGTTTCCTGAACGCCAGCAGAACTCGAGATCAGGATGATCTGATCCTCGCCTCCGACCCACTGGCACGACGAAAGCGAGGGAACCTTCGTGGCGACACAGGTGATCTCGACCCCGTCGATGTCGAACGTCTGTATCGCCCCCGGGACGATGATGGTCGGCGAGCCTATCCCTGCGAAGGAGAGCAGTACCTCCTCGTAGGTCATCCGATCCGACCACCCGGAGATCTTCACGACGGCGAACGTCGATCCCTGCTGAAGCTTGGACTCGTATGTCTCGACCCTCACCTCGATGCGGTTGTCGGTTCCCCAGTCCAAGGCCCCTTGCTTGCCGTCCGGGTCGGCGTCGGAGTCCCGCTCGTAGGCGCCGATCGAGTCGGGGAATGCGGGGCTTACGAGCATGGAGCGACCCGCCAGCAGCACGACGAGCGCCGATGCGCCGATCGCCGCGTATCGGACGGTCTTGTTGGCCCACAGCGACGAGAGCGGAGAGGATCCGGGCGCCTGGCGTCGGGGCGAGGGCTGCGACCTGGCCGACCGTGCGCCGTCGCCGGTCTCGCCCGGTCCGGGGGGCCTCAGAGGCGCGTTCATCCCGGCGAAGGTGGCGTAGCACTTCCAGCAGAAATCCGCGTCCGACGGATTCTCGGCGCGACAGCTCAAGCACAGCTTCTGTTCCACGTATCGAGTATCGGCCCGGCACTTAGCCGGATCGACCATGTGGGCCGGGCAGGATTTGAACCCGCGACACGAGGGTTAAAAGCCCCCTGCTCTAACCAAGCTGAGCTACCGGCCCTTCGCACAACAGTCTAGGGAACCCATCGACGGAAGCACCCGTCCAACCCCGGTTCGTCAGGGAGAACTTCAAGCGAAGGAGGACCTCATGCCACGCAGCAAGCCGATAACAGGGATGCTCGGAGGGATCGGGGTGGGGATCGTTCTTGCGATCAGCGTTCCCTCGCTCGCGGCGGGGGACGCAGGATCCGCGCCTTACTCGGGACAGCCCCTTCCCGCCCTCGCGACCCTCGCACCGGACGCAGCTCCGCGCACCGTCACCGTGAGCGGCAGCGCTACCGTGACGACCTCTCCCGATGAGGCGATCATCTCGCTCGGAGTGCAGACCGAAGCTTCCTCCGCCGAAGACGCCTTGCACGAGAACGCTTCTCGGATGCTCGACGTGCTTCGGGCACTCGCAGGACTCGACCTCAAGGAGGACGACGTCGCGACTACGGGAGTGAGCCTGTACCCGACCTACAACTCGAGCGGCACTAGCATCGCCGGGTATCAGGCCTCCAACACGATCTCCGTTACGTTCCATGACCTGTCGGTGATCGGCAAGGCGATCGACGCGGCTGTCGAAGCGGGCGCGAACCTTTCCAGCGGGATCACGTTCCAGATGTCGGACGCGAACCGAGGCGACGAGCAGGCTCTGGCAGCGGCTGTTGCCGATGCCCGGTCCAAGGCGACGGCCATGGCCGCCGCATCCGACGCCCAACTCGGTCAGGTCGTCTCGGTTGCCGAGACCAGCTCGCCGGTCTACTACCCGCCGATGCCCTACTACGCGGAGGCCGGCGCGGCCGACATGGCCGTCTCGACCCCCGTAGACCCCCCGACCCTGCAGACCCAGGTCACCGTCCAGGTCTCTTGGGAGCTGATCTAGCCCGGCTGTCACACTTCCGCCGGCTCCGGGCATGAGCCTCATGACCCTCTCTGCAGGAGGTAAGACATGAGCAAGCGTGCCTGGACCGGCGGCGGCGTGATCGTCACCGTCGTCGCAGCTACCCTCGTCGCGGTCCTCGTTACCGCGGCGTCGGGGCAGGACGCCGCCCCTACGGGCGGCCCTCCCCACACGATCACCGTTGCCTCGACCGCCACGATCAGCACCAGCCCGGATGAGGCGGTCATCACGTTCAGCGTTCATACCGACAGCCCCAACAGCATGGTGGCGTTGAACGAGAACTCACGAATCATGAACGGCGTGATCGCCGGGATGAAGTCCCTCGGCATCACCCTGCGGGACATGGAAACCAGGAACATCAGTCTGTCGCCACAGACGATCAACCGGGGTTTGTCCACCGAGTCGACGATCTATAACGCTTCCACATCGCTCGAGGTCAAGGTCCACGACTTCGATCTGATCGGATCGGCGATCGAGAAGGGGGTCGCAGCGGGGGCGACCAGCGTGCGGGGGGTCAAGTTCCAGGTCTCGGATCCGGTCACCGCCAAGAAGCGGGCTTTGGAGTCGGCTGTAGAGAGCGCGAGAGCCAAAGCAGATGCGCTGGCCGGCGCCGCCGGGACCGAGGTCACCGGCGTCGTTCAGATCAAGGAAGAGGGCGCACCGGCCTCTCCCCAGCCCTACTACCTGCGCAACGAGTCCTATGCCTTCGCCGCCTCGGCCGACCTGTCCGTCGTTCCCCCACGCGACATCACGACGAAGGTCTCGATCACGGTCATCTGGAGTATCGGCTGAGACTCAGCGGCCGTAGCGGTTCGTGATAGGCAAGCGCCGGTCTCGCCCGAAGGCCTTCGGGGTGATCTTCACCCCGGGGGCCGCCTGGCGCCGCTTGTACTCGGCGCGGTCGATCATCTCGGTTATGCGTTCGACGAGATCTCGATCGGCTAGGCCGGCGGCGATGATCTCGTCGGCTCCCAGATCGTCCACGACGTAAGCCTCGACGATCGGATCCAGGACCTCGTAGGGCGGCAGAGAGTCCGTGTCGAGTTGATCGGGCCTGAGTTCGGCCGACGGAGGCTTGGCGATCACTCGGTCGGGGATGGGCGCTGTGCCGGGCTGGGAGTTGCGCCAGCGGGCCAGCTCGTATACCAGCGTCTTGGGAACGTCCTGGATCGGAGCGAAACCGCCGGCCATGTCGCCGTAGAGGGTCGAGTACCCGACCGCGTACTCGGACTTGTTCCCGGTCGCCAGCACCATCGACCCGTATCGGTTGGACAACGCCATCAGAAGGTTGCCGCGGGCGCGCGCCTGCAGGTTCTCCTCCGCCGTGCCCTCCTCGGTCCCTTCGAACGCTTCCTTCAGCGCCGAGCGGTAGGACATGAAGATCTCGTCTATGGCGATCGTGTCCAGGCAGATCCCGAGGCGTTGCGCGCAATCGATCGCGTCCTCCACGCTCTCTGGCGAGGAGTAGGGCGAGGGCATCGCAAGGACCCGCACGGCTGACGGTCCGAGGGCGTCGGCTGCCAGCGTCGCGACAAGGGCGGAGTCGATACCTCCGGAAAGCCCGATAACGACTTCGCGGAAGCCGTTCTTGCGCACGTAGTCTCCGAGTCCGAGAACCAGCGCCCCATAGACCTCCTGCGCGCCCTGGGGCCAGGTGGCTTCGTGGTCGGCGGTAGCGGCGGCGCCGTCGATGTCGACTATCAAGAGGTCCTCTTCGAACATCGCTGCGCGGCAGGCGATCTCGCCATCGGGGGAGATCACCATCGAGCCGCCGTCGAAGACCAACTCGTCTTGTCCTCCGACGGCATTGACGTAGACGACCCAGGCTCCCGTTTCCCTTGCTCGTGCGCGGCAGACGTCGAGTCTCTCGCCCGCCTTGCGCCGGTGATACGGCGATCCATTGATGTTGGCCAGTACGTTGATACCGGCGGCCTTGTAGGAGTCGAACGGCAGGCCCGCCGTCCAGGCGTCCTCGCATATCGAGACGCCGATGCTCGCTCCCGCGGCTTGCACGATCGCGCCCGAGCTTCCCGCTGCGAAATATCGCTTCTCGTCGAAGACGCCGTAGTTGGGCAACTTGATCTTGTGGTATCGCTCGGTGATCCGCCCGCCCGACAGGACCGCTGCCGCGTTGTGCAGTCCGCTCGCATCGGAGTCGACGAAGCCGGTAAGGACCGTGCACCCGTCCGCGGTCACGCGAGCCAACTCATCCAGCGCGGCCAGGTTGTCTCGAACGAACGCCGGTCTAAGGACGAGATCCTCGGGCGGATAGCCGGTGACCGCGAGTTCGGGGAACAGGACCAGGTCCGCGCCTCCCGCCGTCGCCACGGCAGCCGTCTCGCTCATACGCGCGATGTTGCCGTCGAGGTCTCCGACGGTCGTATTCAGCTGGCCGAGCGCGACACGCACCACGAGGGCAAGCTTACGCGGGCGAAGGTGCTACTCGGGCCCGCCGATGTCGACGTTGTAGGCCTCCCAGACGAGATCCGCTCCGTGTTGGCGATGGCGCACGACCCGGCCCAGCAGTCGCTGCAGGTCGTCTCTCGCGTCATCTAGCGGCCACGTGTCATCGATCCCTCCGGCCTCGAGTTTGGTCAGCATCTCCGAGATCGCCTCGGCCATCGGAGGATGCTCGTCCTGCAAGCGGCGGATCTTGCCGGCGAGCCGGGGAGCGCGCTCCATGATCTCCTCGTAGAGACCGCCGGGCTTCTCGGTAACGATCACGTGCTGATCGAATGCGTCGCGCATGGCGACCGTCTCCTTCAGAACCTGATCGGTCCATTCCGGAACGCGGCCCGCGGCCGGGCTGGAGGTCGCGTGCTCTAGATGAACCAGAGCGTCGTGCAGGGTGGCTCTGCGCCGCTTGGCGGCCTCGAGAGCGGGTGTGAGTTCCTTATCCGGTTCCATCCTCCGGCCACTGTACGGCGGGCCCCACTTCGAGCGCAAACTCCTATGCAGCCATCGGTCCAGGGCCTGACGCTCCGGTTCGGACAACGATAGTCTCGGCCCTCATGAAGAGGCATATCGCAGCCTTGGTTCTGGCCGTCGCGGTGCTCCTTACCTCGGCCGGGGTGGCGTCGGCGGTGATCGTTATCAAGGCCCGGGCCGAGCGATGGAGCCCGACGAGTGTGAGCATCTCCCGCGGCAGCGTCGTCAAGTGGCGTGCCGTTAGCGGCGATCACAACATCAAGGCCTACGGTGGCAACTGGAGCTACTTCAGGACGCTGCCATCCGGATCCAGCAGGAGCCGGACGTTCAGCTCCGCAGGTACCTTCAGGTTCTACTGCACCCTGCACGCGAGCGTTTCGGGAGGGTCGTGCAGCGGGATGTGCGGCAGGGTGGTCGTCGCCTAGGCTTCATCCCGGCGCCATCGGTAATACTCTAGGAGGAGGAGGGGTCAGAACATGAGGGACCGCCATCGCACTTTCCTCGCTGTCTGTTTCGCCGGGGCGCTCGTGATCGCTACGGCCGGAGTCGCAACCGCCATAACGACCATCTCCGGATCGGGGACCTCCTGGAGCCCCACCCGGGTCAGCGTCTCGGCCGGCAGTTCCGTGAAGTGGACAGCCACCAGTGGCAACCACCGCATCAAGTCATGGGGCGGGAACTGGACGTGGTCGAGGTCGCTTGACGCCGGAACTTCCAGGCGCCACGACTTCCCCTCGTCCGGCACGTTCAAGTTCGTCTGCACGATCCACGGCAGCGTTGCGGGGGGAGTCTGCAGCGGGATGTGCGGCAAAGTCGTAGTGACGTAGCGCCCCTCCCGCGGAAGGCTCACTACACTCGGCGGGTGGTCGATCAACTCGCGAGCGGAAGACCCGATCCTTCCTTGATCCTTCAGCCATACCTGCCTCGGCTCGTCTTCCAGTGGCTGAGCGAGGAGCCGCACGCGCGCTGGCGGGAGGTCGACGGTTCGCTGGCGTTCGTCGACATCTCCGGGTTCACGAAGCTCACGGAGCGACTGGCGCGGCTGGGCAAGGCCGGGGCCGAGGAACTCGACGACATCTTGAACAGAACCTTCACCGACCTGCTGAGGGTCGCGTACGCCGACGGCGCCGGGTTGATCAAGTGGGGCGGCGATGCCGTCCTGCTGCTGTTCCAGGATGAGGGTCACGCGGCGCGCGCGGCCAGGGCCTCGTACCGGATGCGGGCGATGCTTCGCGACATCGGCCGGGTGCAGACGCCCTCGGGCGCCGTCCGGCTGCGGATGTCGATCGGCATCCACAGCGGGGCCTTCCACTTCTTCCTGGTAGGCGATCCCTCGATCCATCGCGAGCTCGTTATCTCTGGGCCGGGTGCCACGCGCACCGCGGCGATGGAGGTCATCGCCGAAGCGGGCGAGATCGCGATCAGTCCCGAGACGGCGCGACTGCTCGATCCGCGCGTCGTCGGGCAGCCCAAAGCGGACGCGCTGCTGCTGGCGAGGGAGCCGCACGTAGCCGCCCGTGCCGCCGAACAGATCATCGAGACGACAGGGTTGGACGTCGCGACCTGTCTGCCCGTAGCGGTACGCCGGCACCTTCTCTCCGGGCTGGGGGAGGCAGAACACCGGCCGGTCGTAGCCGCTTTCATCGAGTTCTCAGGCGTCGACGACTTGCTCGCGGTCGAGGGTGTCGAGGCCACGGCCGACGCCATCGACGACGTCATCCGCAGCGCTCAGGAGGCGGCGCTCCGCCACGAGGTCGGCTTCGCCGAGACCGACATCAATAAGGACGGCGGCAAGGTCATGCTGATCGCCGGCGCTCCGGACACGACGGGAGTCGACGAGGAGAGGATGCTCCTCGTGGCCCGAACGGTGATGGACCGCCGGGGGCGGTTGTCACTTCGCATCGGGGTCAACGCCGGACACGTCTTCTCCGGGGATTTCGGCCCGCCGTTCCGCCGGACGTACTCGGTCAAGGGTGACGCCATCAACCTCGCGGCGCGGCTGATGGGCAAAGCGAAGGCCGGGCAGATCATCACGACGCCGCGCGTGCTCGACCGCTCGAGGGTGCACTTCGAGATGGAGGCCCTGGAGCCGTTCATGGTCAAGGGCAAGTCGCGCCCGATCACTGCTTTCTTCCTCGGGGCCCGGCGGGGGCGCGCGGCAGACGCGGGGACGAAGCTCCCGCTAGTGGGTCGCGACGAGGAGGCCGCGCGCTTGCGGTCGGCGTTCGAGGCTTCCCGGCGCGGCGACGGATGGGTCGTCGAACTGGTGGCGGAGCCGGGGATGGGCAAGTCGCGGCTGATCGAGGAAGTTCGCGACTGGGCGTCCCATGACGAGGTCGTGCTCACGGCGGCCTGCGAGGCGTACGAGTCGTCAACCCCGTATTTCCCGTTCCGGGGAGTGCTCCGCGATCTGCTCGGCATCCCCGAGGGCGTTAGAGGCGAGGATGCGGCCGAGCGCCTCCGCCATCGCATGGAGGGGAACGCGCCGCACCTGTTGCCGTGGCTGCCACTGCTCGGTGTGCCGCTCGACCTGCACATCCCCGACACGCCCGAGACCGCGCACTTGGAAGACGAGTTCCGCAAGCCGCGGATGGAGGAGGTGCTGTCGGAGTTCCTCGGGCTGACGCTGCCGACGCCGACGCTGCTGGTGATAGAGGACACCCACTGGATGGATGACGCCTCGGCGGATCTGCTGCGGCGGTTGATCGTCGACATCACGGGCAGGCCCTGGATGGTCTGCGCCACAAGGCGTGCCAAGGGTGGAGAACGCGTGGCCCTAGCCGGTCCACGCGTCGAGACGATCGAGCTGCAGCCGCTTCCACTGGACCTTTCGATGATGCTTCTCGGTGCAGCGTCCGACGAGTCGCCCGTCTCGCCGCAGGACATGGCCGTTCTGGCCGAGCGGTCTGGTGGGAACCCCTTGTTCCTGCGGGAGCTGCTATCGGCCACACAGGCGGCGGGCGGAATCGCCGGGCTGCCGGATTCGGTCGAAGCGGTGATCACGGCGCAGATCGACCGGCTCTCGGCGCACGATCGATCCCTGCTTCGCTACGTCTCGGTGCTCGGCCAGCGGTTCTCCGAGTCTTTGGCGCGATCGGTGCTCGCCGGTCTCATGCCCGGCGTTGGGCCCGAGGTCTGGGCCCCGCTGTCCAGCTTCATCGTCCGCGAAAGTGACGATACGCTGCGGTTCAGCCATGGATTGGTGCGCGATGCCGCGTACTCGGGTCTGCCGTACAGGCGTCGGCGTGAGCTGCACGGCGCGGTCGCCGCCACGATCGAAGCCGCGGTCGATGATCCGAACGATAGTGCCGAACTGCTCTCCTATCACTACTTCCTTGCCGACGTTGCGGACATGGCGTGGGAGTACTCGCGGATCGCGGGTGATCGCGCGAAGTCTCTGTATGCCAACGCCGAAGCGGCGCGCTTCTTCCAGCGCGCGATCGAGTCGGCCAAGAAGCTTCGGCTCACCGGGCACCACGTAGCCGACGTGCTGTCGGCGCTCGGCGAGGTACGTGAACGGCTCGGGCGGTACTCGGAAGCGGCCGGTGCATATCGGGACGCGCGCAAGATGCTCGCGGGTGACGCGATCGCCGAGGCGGACCTCATGCGGAAGGAGGCGTGGGTCCGGGAGGCCGCCGGCCGATTCTCGGATGCGGTCCGCTGGCACCTGCGAGGTTTGGCGCTACTCGAGGGGATCGAGGACCCCGCGGCCGCCCCGGTCCGCGCGGAGCTCCTCGTGGGCGTCGCGGCGATGCGACACCACCAGGGTCGCTTCGACGAATCCATCGAGTGGTGTCAGCGAGCGATCGAGGAGGCGGAGCGGGCCGGCGCCCGTCAGGTAGTCGCGCACGCGGCCTACCTTCTCGACTGGCTCTACGACGAACTCGGCCGGCCCGAGGAGGCCCCCTATCCGGGGCTCGCTCTACAGCTCTTCGAGGAACTCGACGACCTGTCGGGACAGGCCAACGTCTTGAACAACCTCGGGATGTTCGCCTACTTCCGGGGGGAGTGGGACGAGGCCATCGCGTACTACGAGCGAAGCCGGCGGGCGCGCCTCGAGCTGGGCGACGAGATCAACGGGGCCTACGGGACCGCCAACGTCGCGGAGGTCTTGGCCGACCAGGGCAGGCTCGAGGAGGCCGAGGCACGATTCCGCGAAGCGCTCCGCGTGTGGCGCGCCTCGGGCTTCCGGCAGGGCGTCGCGTTCGCGGCCGTCAATCTGGGCAAGATCGCGTCCCGGCAAGGCCGGTTCGACGAGGCCGTCCGTCTGCTGGAGGATGCGAAGAAGGGATTCGAGGAGGTCGGGTTCTCGAGTTACGTGCTGGACGCCGAGGCGCGGCTGGCCGAGAACGATGTGTTTCGCGGTGAGGCCGAGGCTGCGATCGCCCGCGTTGAGAGCGTCCTGAAGCGCGCCGATGCGATGGGTGGTCTTCCGGTGCTATCCGCTGTGCTGCACCGCATCCGCGCGTACGCGAAGCTGCAACAGGGAGACACCGCGGACGCGATCGACGACGCGACAACGAGCATCCGGCTCGCACGGGAGCGCAATGCTCGATACGAGGTCGCCCTCGGTCTCGAGGCGCTCGCAGCCGTGCGCCGCAAGGTGGGCGAGCCGGCGGACGTCGAAGCCGATCGTGAGCGGGATGAGATCCTCGGCACGCTCGGCGTTGAGTCAACGCCGAGCGTGCCGCTGGTCTCTCCGACTACTTGAACTGGAAGATCGCCGTGTGGGTCGTCCCGTCCTTCAGGGTCACGACCATGGTCCGGCACTGACCCGCGTACCCTATGCGGGTCTTCCAGTTGAACTGCCAGTTCCCACTACCGAGGTACTGGAGCCCCGAGGTCGTCGAGTACGTCTCGAGGTTATCCCCGGGTGCTCCCGTGCACGTACCCGTCGAGACCCCGATCGAGTCGAGGTTCGTGAAACTGGTCGTATCCGCGATGCCGGTTCCAGAGTTGTCAGTGATCTTCCACTTGACCGGGACGGTCGAACCTGCCTTCGCGACGTTGGCCACCGGGATGTTGTCGATCGGCGCGAAGAGCCCGGTGAACTTATAGAGCACGGCGTAGCCGCAGACCTTAGGCGTGGCCGTGTTCCCTAGGTTGTCCGCGGCGGTGAACGTGGCCGTCGCCGTGCCCACGGCGACGGTGTTGAGCGTCCGGGTTAGCTGCGTCGCGAGGGGATCGATCCCGACGCCGGCCCCGTCGCTCGCCGTGATCGTGATCGACTGGGTGGCCCCCAGATACAGCGGGGTCGCCAACGTGGGACACGAGCCGAACGTTGGCGCGGTCCCGTCGACGGTGATACTCCTGCTCGTCGACGCCGAGTTGGCGACCTTGTCGACGCCCGAAGCGCTGACCGTGTACGGCCCGTCGGTCGTGGGAAGGGTGAAGGCGTTGTGGGTGACGCTCGTCGGGTCGCACGCTCGCGAGCCGATCGAGGTGCCCGAGAACGAGATCGTGCACGAGTCCACCCCGGATCTCGCGTCCGCTCCGACGTCAACGGTCAGGTTCGTGGACGGCTTGATGAAGGTCGTACCGACTCCGGGGGAAGAAGGACTCCCGACACCGATGGTCACCGTCGGCGCATCAGCGTCGAGCTCGATGGTGAAGCTCGTGTCGAGGGCGTGCCCCGCGTTGTCCGTCGCCTGCACCCTCGCCGAATAGGTCCCGCTTCCCGTCGTCAAGGAGAACGCCGTCGAGCAGGCTTGATCGGAGGTCGCCGGCCCGGTCAAGTGGATGGTGCACGTGGCCAAGCCGCTCGACCCGTCCCCGACGGGGATGGTTATGGGAGTCGTCTTCCCGACGTAGGGGGGCGGTCCCGACTTCGGGTCGCCGAGCGTGAGTGACGCCTGCGGAGCCGCCGAGTCGATCGGGACGATCTGTGTCCCAGTCGATCCGAGACTTCCGGAGAAGGTCACGACGTGCGAACCGTCACCGGTGATGTCGATGCCGCTCGGCCCGACGGGAGCAGCCGGCCCACCGTCGACCTCGGCCTGGAAGGTTTCTCCGGTGTTCGAGGAGATCTTCAGATTGGCGGAATCGGTGTACCAGCTGCCCTGCTGGGTTCCGGTGACGACGACGTTAGCGCCGCCTGTGTCGGTGGTGGTGATCGGCTTGCCGAGACCCTTGAAGGTGCTGACGCCGACGTTGCCGTTCTCGTCCACCGCCTGGATGAAGTACTCGTTCACGTCGCCGCCGACCGTGACGCTCCAATGGTTCGGCGAAGTCTCGACCAGCAGGCGGAGCGCGAAGCTGTTGCTGCCGCCGATCGTTCGGAACATGACGTAGACGGCGACGTTGCGATCACCGAGTGAATCGGGCTGCATGTCGACGCTGAACGCGGTCGACCCGCCCCCGACGTCGAATCCATCGATCGTCTCGAACTGCGGGCGGGTTGAGTCGTCGCTGTTCGAGTAGAACGCGCGCACGTTCTCCTGGGTGTAGACCCGCTGGGTTCCCGTCCCCGGCGTTCCGGCGTTGGACACGTAGCGGCCACCGTCGATCACCAGGTAGTCCTGGCGTCCGAAGGGACCTAGCACCGACGACGTCGAGACGAAGTCGGTCGGGAACACGACGTCGGTGATGAGCGGCTCCGGCTGGTTGGAGCTGTTGTCCACCGTCGGAGTCGTCATCACCGGGTTGAAAGGCGCATTCGAGTCATCGACCGTGAGCGCCGTCACGAGTCCGTCGTGCAGGATCTTGTTCGGCTTCGTCATGTCGATCGGGTCCGAGATCGGCTCGATCGGCCGGTTCTGGGAGACCTGCGTTCGCGGTCCTACGAAGTACTTGTTCGCGGCCGGGACACCGCTTCTGATGTCGGCCGTCGGGTTGATGAAGTTCGGCACCGCCAGGTTGACGACCGGCAGGCCGGTGTCGCCGTCGGTGGTGACGGCGCCGGCGGCGACCGCCGTGTGCCCGGCGTACGTCACCGGGCCGGCGGGCGGGTTCGACCCTCCGGCGATGACGCCGGCGGCGCCCATGCGGTACATCGGCAGGCCGTAGTAGGTGGACTGCTCCATCACCTTTAGGTCGTAGGCGCCGATCGCCGACAGACCCGAGTAGTACTGGGCCTTGGCGAGCGCGAGCGCCTGCCCCGCCGACATCGAGCCGTTGAGGTTCTGGGCGTAAAGCGCCATCAGGCGTTCGGAGTAGGCGACCGTCGTGTCGTCGCCGTACCCGAACCCGGTGTTGCCCACTAGTTCGCCATTCCTTTGAGACAGTGCCTGGGGCCAGTCGAGCGTGTTCGGTACGGGTGAGGTGACCCACACGTCGGGATAGCTCACGCCGGAGTTGCAGCCGATCGTGAAGAGCAGGCCCTGCATGGGCACATTCGTCGTCAACTGACTCGAGCTGACGATATCGCCGTTGGCCAACTGCGACCGGTAGTGGTCGAAGTGGCCGTTCAGCGAGATCACGCCGCGTGAGGCAGCCGTGAGCTGGTTCGTCAGATCCGTAGTTCCCCAGTTCGGCGGCGTGTTCAAGATCGCCCCCGGGATCCCGCTGGCCGTCAGGTTGGTCCGGACCGCGGTTGCGCCGTCATTGGCGAAGTCGTAGCCCGTAACGAGCGAGGAGGACGGCGTGAGACGTCCGTTGCTCGAGATGAACTGTGTCACTTGCGCCTGGATCTCGGATGGTGACTCCACCAGCCGACCGGTCGAGACCGACGGGAGGTAGAGCTGGTTGCCGTTCCACGGAATCGGCGAGAACGAGCCGTAGGGGTCATCCGACAACACGAATCCCTGCGCGAACGCGCGTGAGATCGGGTTGTCGAGTCCGGCCTGCAGCCGGACGTCGCCCTGATACTCGGACTGATTGCCGAGCGCGGTCAGATCCGGCACGCGCCCGAACGGCACGATGTTGTCCGACCCCACGAGCACGATGAAGCGCAGGT
This sequence comes from Actinomycetes bacterium, assembly GCA_031423155.1. Classification (GTDB taxonomy): domain Bacteria; phylum Actinomycetota; class UBA4738; order UBA4738; family HRBIN12; genus JANPEZ01. The sequence goes on along the minus strand of JANPEZ010000178.1, from coordinate 13,107 downwards.
CGGTCAGGTTGTTCGCGGTCCGCAGGCTGTCCACGAACGTGTTGATCGAGCGCACGACGTCGTTGGCTCTCGCGGGCGAGCAAGCGTTCTCCGGTTGCTGAGGGTCATCTAGGGCGCCGTAGGCGGTGGCCACCGCACCGTTCGTCTCGACGGGGATGACCTTGCCGTTGACGAGCGGTGAGTTGGCCAGCGTGGTCAGGCTGGTCAGCGTGTTCGTCTCGGCGTCGGCGCCGTAACTGTCGCCGAAGCGCTTCGCGTTCCACAGGATCAGTGTCTGCGTGGAGGATGGGATCGACGGCATGGTGCCGACCGTCCCCCCGCCAACCATCGGGAGCGTCTGACAAGCGGGCGATGAGGGCGGCGGGACGAGCATGTACCGCAGCACGTACAGCGAATCGCCGTGCGTCCCGTTGAACCCGGACACCTGGACGGTCAGGTTGCCCGTGTCCTGCTCGTTCACGATGGTGCAAGAGATCTCCTCCTGCATCGACCGGTTCGTCGAGAACCCGCGCAGCGCAGTACTCGGATCGCTGACCACGGACACGTCCTGCAACGTCTGCGGCTGGACGGAGTAATCCGAGGGCAGGCAGCTGCCGTTGTCGTCGACCGAGCCCTTGCCGAGGGGACCCTTGCCGAGCGGCGCCGGCCGCAGGGTCGCCGCCGAGGCCGACGGGCCGTAGAGCACGAGGTCGTCGTCCTGCTGCAGGTGCGACAGGTAGACCGCAACCCGCGTTCCGGTCGGTGTGTCCGTCGGGTTGAGCGGGATCGTGAAGAAGTCCTGGTCACCCGTCGCCGAGACCCTGCCTGTGTAGAGGGTGTTGGGCTCGATCGGCGTGGCGTTGTCGCCGTTCTCCTGGCTCTCGAGAACGCTGAGTAAGGAGGCCGGGTGGTCGGTCACGCCGACGTCGTCGAAGCCGGGCGCGCTCGCCGTCAGGCCAGCCGTGAACGTCCCGACGTTCGGCCCGGGAACAACGTCGAGCGTCAGCGCGACGTGGATGAGACCGCTGCTCGAACAAGCGTCGCCGGGCAGGTCGAACGTCAGCCCGCCGTGCCCGTCGTTCACGGGTGCGCCTGAGGGCGTGGTCGTTGGTCCGATCGCGAACCGGCCAGAGCCGTCTACGTAGCGGAAGCGAGCGTTGGGCAGCTGGACCGTCATCGTCGTGCCGTCGGCGCCGGGACACGTGATGTCCATCTCGGCGGAGTACGTCACCGTCGGCTGATCCGAGGTGTCGGCCGCGGCGATGAGCTGCGCGACCGTCATCGCCTCGAATGGGTAGTACGTGACGTCGGCGATGGCCGGCAGCAGCGTGGTCAGGGTTACTGTCGATAGCTGCGTGTTCGTGAAATCGCTGAGCGTTGCGTCCGGATTGATCCCACCGATCTCCTGCACGTGAGCAAGATCGGGACCGCACGCGGTACCGGAGCAGGTGACCATCCCGGCCGGGGCGTCCCCGACGAGGATCTCGCCGAGGGTCGTGTAGTTCAGCAGCACGCCGTCGAGGTGGTAGTGCTCGAGCGGTGTGTCCGCCAGCACTGTGACCGATGACAGCGGGATCTGGTCCCACGGCACGACGGTCAGGTCGCACCGGTTCAGTTGCAGATCGGTGAAGGTCATCGAGGTCGTGCAGCCGGCCTGTGCGGTGAGGCCCGACCAATCGGCGCCTGTGATGTCGGCGGGCCTTGCGCTTCCCAGGAGCCATGCAGCAGAGCTGAAGTCGGCGAACGGCGTTCCGCTCCAATCGATGTCACCGATGTTCACCGATGACCAGTAGGCGCTGGTGATCGCGTCGTTGAGCGTCAGCGTCTGCAGCGGCACCGTCGTGTGCAGCACCGCCGGCCAGCCTCCCGCCACTTCGATCGGCATGTCGTTCAGCAGGGGCGGGTTCGCGATCGTGTGGTTGATGAGCAACGAGACCGATGCGCCGCGCAGAGGCGACAGCGTGTCGCTCAGCCCACCCTTGCCGAGCGGGCCTTTACCCAACGGCCCCTTACCCAACGGACCCTTGCCCAACGGTCCCTTGCCGAGCGGGCCCTTACCCAAGGGACCTTTACCCAACGGCCCCTTGCCGAGCGGAGCTGCCTGCGGGCCGGCCGACCCGACGAGCGCTCCGCCGTCGATGGAGGCTCCCGCCAGGTTCATACCGGTCTCGTCGATCGCCGCGAAGCCCGCCGGAGTCGAACCGTTGTCGACCGAGATCGACAGGTTCGCCGGCGGCTGCGGCTGGATCTGGTTGACGGCAAGCATCTCGGTTGAGCCGGTCTGGTTGTAGTTCTCATCGATGCCGCCGAACGCGTAGATGTGCGCGCCCGAAGCTCCGGCGCCGAAGAACGAGCGCGAGGTGATCATCGGATCAACCGTTTCCCAGCCCTCGCCGGCGTAGCGATACACCGAGTCGACGGCGTGGTTCCCGTTGTCGCCGCCCAGGACATAGAGGTTCCCGTCGTTCGCCACGAAGGCCGACACCCCGGTAACCGCCTGCGGCAGGCTCGGCCCTGACGTGTACGCGTCGCCGATCGGGTCGTAGATCGACACGTCGGAAGTCGGCAGATCCGAAGTCCCTCCGTCGCCGATGTCTTGGTTCGTCGTGCCGCCGATGATCCAGATATCGCCGTTGTACGAGACGGCCGCCGCCGAGGCGGTTCCAACCGGTAGATCGGCTATCGCGGTCGGCGTCTGGTTGGTCACTGGGTTGTAGAACTCGCTGCTCACCATCTCGTGGGCGGCTGCGTCCCAGCCGCCGAAGACGTAGACCTTCCCGTTGGTTCCGGTCGCAACGGCCGCGTTCGCGCGGGGATCCAGCAGCGTGTTCGGCGTACTCCAATGGACCTCGGAGGTTGGGCTGTAGGCGAAGATCTGATCGCTCACCTCGTACACAGAGTTGTATCCGCCGATCACGTACAGATGGCCGTTCGTGAATGCGGCGCCCGCGTCGGTGCGCGTCTGCGGCAGGTTGTCCAAGAGCGTCGTCCACGTGTCGGTCGATGGCGTGTAAAGCTCGAGCGACGATGTTGGGGAGTAGCCCTCGCCGTCGCTCACGTTGCCGCCTACGACATAGAAGCGTCCCAAGGGGTCCGTCGCGGACGCGAAGTTAGAGAAGCTGTACGGCATAGGGGAGACCTGCTCCCAGTTGGTCACTTTGACGGTGGCGGTCGGCCCAGTGACGGCACCGTATGAACCACCCACGATGGTGTATGCCGACGAGTTAAGGTTGCCCGTCGCATCGCCCGCGGTCGCGTTGAAGTAGCCGATCTGCGGTTCGCTGTAGTCGAGTGAGAAGCCTCCCGTGAACGTCACGACGTTGCCGTCGACCTCGACGGTGCCGTCGCTGAAGATCCCGTCCTCGCCGCCGCCGTACGTGAATCCGTCGGGGAGCACGACCTGCACGGAGTTCACGTCGCCCCAGAAGTCGTTGGGGTAGCCCGGATGCGACAAGGTGACCTGGTAGTTGACGTTGCCGCCGGGGGCGACGACTGGGGTGTTCGTCGTCATCGTGAGCTCGTAGGGAGCGACCACCTGTGAGCTCGAATAGGTCGCGACATCGGTCGGGCCGCCTTCGTTGGAGGAACCTAGTGGCTGGAGCGTGTCCGACCAACTCAGGCCGATCGCGTCATCGGTCGCGTCGTTCGGACCCAAGACCGTGTCGGGGAAGTCACGTCCCGACATCATCGAGAACTCGTTGTTGCCCGGCGAGTAGTAGCCGCCGCCGGTACCGTAGAAGACGTCATCGACGAAGGCCTCTACGAAGTGATTCCCCCCGGTGATCGCCGTCAGCGATGCTTGCGTGCCGAAGTCGCTTGAGACGCAGCCCACCGTGCGGGTCGCGGGGTCGTAGACACCGGAGGCGATGTCGGATCCGCCCGGGAACATGCAGTCGGCGGAGCGGTAGAGCGTGAAGTCCTGGGCCGACTCGCTCCGGTTCTGCACCTCGACATCTGTGCGGTAAGACTCATCACCGGCGACGTAGGTGTCTGTCTCGATCAGCCGGATACCGGAGTTCCCGGCATCGACGGTCGTCGTCATCGCGTAGGGATCCTCCTGCGTGCCGAGTCCGTCGACCGCGGACTGGTCTACCAGCCTGTAGTGCTGGACGTCGGGCGGCGTCAGGCCGTAGCCATCGGGACCGTATAGCTGGCCGTTGACCGAGAGGTACGTGCCGCAGAAGCCGGCGTGGTCGGTCGTCGGGTTCCAGGCGAAGTCCTCGAACGACACGTCGTCGTGGTGGACCTGGCACGAGAGCGGGCCGGTTCCCTGCGCCGGCCCTCCGATCCATACGTGGTCGAGACCGGTCGAGCCTCGCGAGAGATCGGGGAAGTCGACGACCTGCGTGTTCTCGGTTGCCGAGTTGTTGTCGGCGTTGCCATCCGCCTCATCGGCGGAGGCTGAGGCGTCGTTCGTGATGATGCCCGCCGACGAGGGAGGCCTCACCCGCGCGATGACGTCGACGGAATCTCCGGACGCGATAGACCCGACGTTGCACGGGTTCGCGCACGTGCCCTCATCCCCACTCACCCGAAGATCCAGCAGGGTCGATGCCGTCGAGTCGGTGACCATCACGTTATGCGCGGTGCTGGGGCCGTTGTTCGTCACGGTGATGGTGTAGTGCTCGATGGGATCGCCGTTGCCCGGCCAGTCGGTGAGCACCGGATCCTCGTCGCTCATCGACACCGCGAGGTCGGCGGAGGGGGTGTAGGTGATGGTCGCCTTGAAGTCGACGCCGTTGGGGCCGCCGTAGCCGGTGTTCGAGAAGACGAGGGTGTTGTCCCCTTGCAGGAAGTGACTAGCCGTGGGGTCTGTGAAAGTGGAGACCGTCGTGTAGTTGTGCGTCGGACATCCTGCCGTCTGCGCCCCGATCTGGGTGCCGTTGAGCTTCACGGTCGTGGTGTTGTCCCCGAGGACGTCCACGCTGATCGACGGGGATGTACCCGCCGGAGGATCCGCCAACGTGAAGTGCACCGTGTAATCGGTCGTCACCCCGCCCGAGACGCAGTCGCCGAATGATCCCGAGCCGGCGTCGGTGCCGGGAGCGCCGCTCGTGTTGACCCACCGGGTTCCGGGGATGGTCGACCAGGCCGGGTCCGGGTTCGTGATGAGCGCCGGGCCGGGGCTGCCGGCGCCGATCTGATACGTGGTGATGGGGTCGGCCGTTCCGGGCGCGCCGGCGCCGCCCCCGCTCACCAGCGTGATCGTCGAGGCGCCGGCGACGAGTGGAGTGATTCCCACGATCGACACGGCGGCAACCAGTGAGAGGGCGGCCGAGAAGAGTCGGCGACCGAACGAGGGGCTAGGGCGGGTGGGCATGGCTCGGTCTCCTATGTGTGCTGGCGGGCAACCTTCGTTCGGGGGACGGCGCATCCTCCGAATGGCGTACGAAACTAACGCTAGAGAGTTGCGCTTCCGCGGCTCTATGTCAATCTGGACTTTCGGCGCTGACTTGAGGACCCACGGACCGGGGTCAGAGGATCGGCAGATACCGCTCAAGCTCGTAAGGCGTCACGTAGGCCTTGAATCCGTCCCACTCTTCGCGCTTGTTGCGGATCAGATACTCGTGAACGTGCTCGCCCAGCGCGGTCCTCAGCACGTCCGATCCCTCCGCCAGCGCGATGGCGTCGTGTAGGTCTTGCGGCAGGGACTCGATCCCCGCGACCGAGCGCTCCTCGGCGCTCATCTCGTAGATGTTGTTCGAGGCCTCAGGGGGCAGCTCGTACTCGCCCTCGACGCCGGCAAGGCCAGCGGCCAGCATCGAGGCGAACGCCAGGTACGGGTTGCAGGCCGGATCCGGAGACCGGTACTCGATGCGCGTCGCGCCCTCCTTGCCCGGCTTGTACATCGGGACGCGCACCAGTGCACTGCGGTTGCGCCGAGCCCAACAGACGTAGACCGGGGCTTCGAACCCCGGCACGAGCCTCTTGTAGGAGTTGACCCACTGGTTGGTCACGAGTGTGATCTCGGGCGCGTGGCGAAGCAGTCCGGCGATGTAGGACTTGGCGGTCTTCGACAGGTGGTACTCGTCCGCGGGATCGAAGAAGGCGTTGCGGTCGCCCGCGAAGAGCGATTGATGGGTATGCATGCCGCTCCCGTTGACCCCTGACACCGGCTTGGGCATGAAGGTGGCGTAGATCCCGAACTCCTGCGCGACCTCCTTGACGGTCAAGCGATACGCCATGACGTTGTCGGCCATCGTCAGGGCGTCCGTGTATCGAAGGTCGATCTCGTGCTGACTCGGGGCGACTTCGTGGTGAACGTACTCGACGGGGATGCCCATGGCTTCGAGGTAGGCGACCGTGCGCTTGCGGTAGTCGGTCGCTACGTCGAGCGGCGTTTCATCGAAGTAGCCGGCCTGGTCAAGGAACGTCGGATCGTCGGAGGCCTTGAAGTAGAAGTACTCGAGTTCGGGGCCGACGTAGAAGATGAACCCGAGGTCGCTCGCTCGTTTCAGCTGTCGCTTTAGGACCGAGCGAGGGTCGCCGTCGAAGGGCGTGCCGTCGGGGTTGTAGACGTCGCAGAACATGCGTGCGACCGGTGCTTCGGACTTCCAAGGGATGATCTGGAAGGTGCTCGGGTCCGGGAGTGCAACCATGTCGGATTCCTGGATCCGGGCGAAGCCCTCGATCGATGAGCCGTCGAAGCCCATCCCCTCGGCGAATGCGCCTTCGAGTTCCTGCGAGGTGATGGTGAACGACTTGAGGAACCCCAGCACGTCGGTGAACCAGAGGCGGATGAAGCGTATGCCGCGCTCTTCGATCGTCCTCAGGACGTACTCGGATTCAGCGGTTAGGGCCATCGGGTCAGGTTAGAGGCGGGCGGTACTCGGCCGGTTACGCTGCGGTTACATCTGGCAACAGGAGGCTTCAGGTGGAGCGCAGGCTGATCTCTTCGGGCTCTCCGTACGAACCCGTCGTGAGCGGCCTGCTTGACCCCCGGTGGCTCGTCGAGATAGAGGTCGACGCGATCTTGGAGTGAAGGCCCGGCCCGAAGGATCTAACCCAGAGGGCACTACGATGCGCACGTGACCGATGCGACCGCGCCCGAGCCGACGGCCGAGGCCCCCGATCCCGAACTCGCCCGCACGGCCCTGGAGCGCGTCGCAACCGCCGGCGGGTCTTTCTCCCCGGAGGCCGTGATCCCGGCGGCCCGGCTACTCGGCTTCTCCACGGCGGCGGCCGACTTCCTCGTTCGCCATCCCGAGGAAACCGAGGCGTTCGACGGGCTGCAGCCACGATCTCGGGAGAGCCTCGACAGGGAACTATCGACCGACGTGGCGGCTCTCGGGATCGCCGAAGGTCTGCGCCTCTTCCGGCGCCGCGCGATGCTCCGGGTGGCCGCACGCGACCTCAGCGGCGCTCCCCTGGAAGAGACGGTCGCCGAGATCAGCGCGGTCGCGGACGCCTGCATCACGAGAGCGTGCTCCACCGCCGCGGGCGAACTCAGGTTCGCCGTCATCGCGCTCGGCAAGCTTGGTGGCAGCGAACTGAACTACGCAAGCGACGTGGACCTGATCTTCCTGCATGAGGCGGGTGCGGATCAGGTCGAGGCCGAGCGTGTCGCCGCCCGTTTCATCGCTCTCCTGTCCGAGCCGACGGCAGAGGGCCTGTCTCTCAGGGTCGATCCCGGCCTGCGTCCCGGCGGCCGTTCGGGAGTGCTGAGTCGCAGCATCGACGCGACGCTCGAGTACTACGAACGCCAGTCGGCGACATGGGAGCGTCAGGCGATGATCAAGGCCCGTCCCGTCGCCGGAGATCCTTGGCTCGGGTCGGCCTTCGTCGATGGCGTCACACCGATCGTCTATCCCAGAGAGCTTGCGCCGCAAGCCATCGAGGAAGTCCGCCAGACCAAGGTACGCCTGGAGGAGTACATCCGCGCGCGCGGCAAAGAGTTCACCGAGGTCAAGCGCGGCCGCGGCGGGATCCGCGACATCGAGTTCGCGGTTCAGCTCCTGCAGATAGTCCACGGTCGCCGAGACCCTCAGCTGAGGAGCCCCAACACGCTCGCAGCCCTTCAGGCCCTCGCGGAGGAGGGTTTCGTCGCTCATGCCGATGCAGCCGCGCTGGCCGACGCATACAGGTTCCTGCGGACCCTGGAGCACCGGCTGCAGATCGTCCGGGACCTTCAGACCCATGACCTTCCTACGGATCCGAAGGCTAGGACGACTTTGGCACGTTCACTGTCCTTCGCGACCGCAAGCGAACTTCAGGCCGAGTACGACAGACAGACCGCTCTGGTCAGAGGACTTCACGAGCGACTGTTCTATCGCCCCCTGCTAGAGGCGTTCGCCGGGCCCGCGACCCAGAGCCACGACAGAGCCGCGACCCAAGAGCTGCTCGCGGGTCTGGGGTTCGTCTCGCCGGCTCGCTCTTACGAGGTCCTGCGACGCATCGTCGATCCGACGACCCGGATGGGCAAGGTGATGGCCAACGTGTTCCCGGTCATCGCGCCGGTCCTATCACTGGCCGCCGATCCGGATTCGGCTCTCGTTCGCCTGGAGCGAGTGGCGGAATCCGTCGGCGACAGGTCGGGCCCTGCCGACGCCCTGGCCGCCGACCCGACCGCCGCTCGAAGACTCGCCCACATCGCGGCGGCCAGTTCGTTCGCGACCGATCTGCTGGTCGCGAGTCCGGATCGGATCGAGGCTCTCGGGGCCGCCGGACCGGCGGACCTTCAGGCAGCGCTGGTCGCGACCGTCGGTCGCTACGCCGCCAGGGAGCTGCAACCCAGAGAGACCGGCGCGGCGATCGCCTCGATCGCGGACGGTGTGATCGAGGAAGCCCTCGCGGCAGCCGCCCCCACTCTGCCTTTCGCGGTCCTCGGACTGGGCAAGCTCGGAGCCCAGGAGCTGAACTTCGCCAGCGACCTCGACCTCATGTTCGTCTACGAAGGCGAAGGCCCCGGCGACCTTCGCAGCGCCTCGGAGACTGCCGAGCGGGTCCTCAAGTACGTCCGCGAGGCGGGATGGGAGCCCGACGCAGATCTTCGACCGGAGGGCCGCAGCGGGCCATTGGCCCGGTCGATGGCCGGGTTCCTTGAGTACTGGGAGCGCTACGCGCAGACCTGGGAGTTCCAGTCGCTGCTGCGCGCGCGCGCGGTAGCCGGCGATGAAGGTCTCGGCAGGAGGTTCGAGCTCAACGCGGCTGATTTCGCCTACCCGCCGGACGGCCTGACGATCGACCGGATCGCCGACATCCGGCATATGCGCGAGCGCATCGAGCGCGAACGCGTGAAGCCCCCCGAGGCGGCCAAGTTCCACTTCAAGCTCGGATACGGCTCCCTGGCCGACGTGCAGTTCGCGGTCGAGCTTTCGCTGATGCGCCATGGTGGTGCGAACCCCTCCATAAGGACCCGAAGGACCCTCGACGCGATCGAGCTGCTCGCCGGGGCGAAACTGATCGGCGACTCCGTTGCGGTCGCGCTAGGCGAGGCGTTCGTGTTCCTGTCGGACGTGAAGAACGCCCTCGAGGTGGACCGGCGCCTGCACGCCGAGTCGCTGCCCGCCTCGCCCGAGGACCAGGCGGCCCTGGCGCGCCGTCTCGGCTACCAGGAGTATCCCCGTCAGTCCTTCCTCGACGACTACCTAAGGGTCACGCGCCGGTGTCGCCGGGCGATGGAGAGGCTCTTCTCCGAGGACGCGGGTAACGTCGAGCCATGAGCCGGACAGCATTGATCACGGGAGCCTCGAGCGGGATCGGAGCCGAGCTCGCGAAGCTGTACGCGCGGGACGGCGTCGCTCCGGTCCTGGTGGCTCGCGGCGGAGCCGCCATGGAGGATCTCGCCCAGGAAGTGGAGGAGCGCTACGGCGTCACCGCAACCGTGATCGCGAAGGATCTGTCGGCAGCCGGTGCGTCGCAAGAGGTGTTCCACGCCGTATCCGAGCGAGGGCTCGTCATCGACTACCTGATCAACGCTGCCGGTTTCGCGGATTGGGGCGCCTTGGCCGAGTCTGACCTCGCGAAGCTGACGGCCATGATGGATGTCAACGTGATCGCTCTCACCCAGATGACCCGGCTGTTCCTGCCCGGGATGATCGAGCGCGGTCACGGTCGCGTCGCAGCTCTGGGCAGCATGGCCTCGTTCGAGCCGGGACCGTTCATGGCCGTCTACCACGCGTCCAAGGCCTACGTCCTGTCCCTGTCGGTCGCCCTGAACGAGGAGCTGCGAGGGACCGGTGTGACGGCGACGGCCCTTTGCCCGCCGCCCTATCGGAGCACCTTCCAGGACAGAGCCGTGATGCAGGGGTCCAAGCTCGTGCACGGCAAGAAGCTGCCGAGCGCGGCCGAGATGGCCGAGTGGGGTTACCGAGCGATCGAGTCAGGCAGGCCCTGGGCGGTGCCCGGCTTCAAGTGGCGCCTCGCCGAGTTCGGTTTCCGGATCATGCCCCGGACCATCTCGGCCCGGATCGTCAGGAAGGCGAACGAGCACATCGACGCCTGACCTGGGGGCTTGCGCTCCTCGCGGGCGCGTGCGTGACTTCTCGCCTACGAGAAGGGGGAGCAGACATGATCAAGGAGTTCAAGGCCTTTCTGATGAAGGGCGATCTCATCGAGATCGCGGTTGCGCTCATCATGGCGCTCGCGTTCAAGACGGTCGTCGATGGATTCATAGGGTTCGTGGTTACTCCGCTCCTAGGAGGGATATTCGGGCAACCCGATTTCAACTCGCTGATGCTGAACGCGGGGAGCGTGCACATCTACTACGGTGCATTCCTGAACACGGTCATCTCCTTCATAACCGTCGGACTGGTCATGTTCATGGTCATCAAGGCGTACGGGCGTCTCAAGAAGTCACCGGAGGCCGCCACCCGAGAGTGTCCTCACTGCCTGTCGGAGATCCCGAAGGCCGCGACCCGCTGCAGCGCCTGCACCAGCCAGATCGAAGCCGTCGCCTGACCCCATAGGAGGGAAGCGCCATGCGAAGCAAGCTCGTTGTAGCCGCGATCGTGACTGCAGTCGTCGCCACCTGGGCGACCATCGCGATCGGGGTAGGCAAGAGGGTGCCGATCTCCGATCCGGTCGTTCTGCATTTCAAGGCCGAGCGTTTCGTCTCCCACGTCGTTGACATCTTCCCGGCGGGCCAGAGCCTTGGCGACTCCTCGACGCGCACGTCGGTCTTGACCGATAACGGCAAGGAGATCGGCCACATGGGCCAATCGTGCATCCAGACCAACAACGAACCCGTCGAGATCGTCTGCGACGCGGTCCTCAAGTTGGACGGGGGCACCGTGTCGCTGCAGACGATGTACCTGCGGGACAAGGCCACCGCCGGAGTCACGCTGAAGTCGGCGGTCGCCGGTGGTACCGGCATCTACCTCAACGTCACCGGCGAGGCCGAGTGGACACGCGTGAGTGACCAGATCGTGCGGTACAAGCTGACCCTGAACCCGTGAACGTCGGTGGCGTGCGGTAGCATCGAGGCGTAAGCATCAGGAGCGGCCCGGTTCGCCGGGCCCGGCAACCTGGGATGGACACCCAAGGTGCCTGCCCACTTCTCGTGGGGATGCGGTCCGGCCTAGGCCGGGCAACGAAGTGTCCGGCGCATCGGGTGTCCCTCCCGGAAGGGAGATGGCATGACCGATGCAGGGCAGCGACTCGCGTGGCTAGCTAACGAAGCCGTTCACCACATCCAGGGGCAGTTCGCGAAGTACTCGGGAGTCAGTTGGAGGATCGCCGAGGTCGACGTCGATCGTGTGACCGTGCGCGCCTCGCACCTGGGCAAGTGGAGCATCGACAGCACCGCCGTCTACGTCCGCAACGCCCTCACCGCGTTCTTCCGGGACCTGCTTCCCTGTCAGATCCTGCGGTTCGAGCACGAGGAGGAGACCGTATTCCTGCCGTTCTACTCGCCCGCGGGCTTCGACACCGCCGGCCCCGTGATCCTCATAGACAGCATCTGCGACCGCTGGCGCGAGGAGGACCGCCCCAAGTTCGAGGCGGCCTGGAGCGAGCTGTGGCTCGAAGAGGGTGACATCCTGTAGGAGTGAAGCCCCGCAACGACGCCACGGAGTTCTACCGAGGCATCGCGGCGTGGGGTCCGTCCCACCGCCGCGACTTCCCCTGGAGGGACACGACCGATCCCTGGCGGGTGCTGGTCGCCGAGGTCATGCTCCAGCGTTCACGGTCCTCCACGGTCGCCAAGATCTACGACGGGTTCTTCGACCGTTGGTCCGACGCGGCATCTCTGGCGGCCGCCGCTGAATCCGAGGTCGCGGCCGTCATCAAGCCCCTCGGCCTGGTCAAGCGAGCGGCGTCGCTGATCGAGCTCGCCGCTGAGGTCGCCCGCATCGGCGGCGTCCCGAAGAACCGCAACGATCTCCTGCGTCTTCCGGGCGTCGGCAAGTACGCGACGAACGCAACCCTGGCGGTGGCGTTCGGCAAACGAGTCCCCACCGTCGACGGCGTCAGCGCCCGCGTGTACCAGCGCTACTTCGGCCTTCCCGGAGGAAGGTTGGTCTCGACGAGTCGAGAGCTATGGGACCTGGTGGATTGGGTAACGCCGGCCGAAGGCGCCGTCGAGTGGAACTGGTCGGTGCTGGACTTCGCCGAAGAGGTCTGCCTCGAAACCACTCCGAAGTGCAAGGGATGTCCACTCGAGACGAGATGCCTCTACGCCCATGCGCGAAGGAAGCGGTAGCCGCCTGAAGAGCTTCAGCCTGCCAGCTTGAATCGCTGGAAACGTGCCTCCAGCAAGTCTCGATCCGGTTGCGCCGGTTTGCTGCGAGGTACCCAGAGCTTCTCGCCCTCCATCGCTTGAAGCGCGTGGCGCAATGTCGGTCCATCATGCTCCTCCAGTACGTCTGGTCGGATCCGGACGACGTAATCGGGCGTGATGCCGAGAACGTCGCTGTCGAACGCGCGGTGGTGTATGGCGCACATCGCCAGTCCGTTCGAAACGACGGGCTCACCTCCATCGGCGTCCTCCTTGATGTGCGCAGCGTCGAGTAGTTCCGCGTGGCCGAGGCGGCACAGGGCGCACTTTCGCGCATACGCGTCTAGGACTCTGATTCGAAAGACTCGCTGATGAAGTCGTTGCCTCACGCGTGTTTCAACGTATTCACGCCTGAGAGCCTGGTCCACCGGGTGGAAGAGATCCAGTTGCCACTCATCGCGCAGGTCGCTGCC
>JANPEZ010000177.1:0-35247 GCA_031423155.1 Actinomycetes bacterium | reverse complement strand
ATCCCGACTCGGTGACCCTCGGCCGCCAACGCACAGGCGATGTTGACCGTGACGGACGACTTGCCAACCCCGCCCTTGCCCGAGGCGACGGCGATCACGGACGTTCCGGCACCGAACGAGATCTTCGGCTGCTGCGGGCTCGCCGGCGCGCTCCCGCGCAGCTTCGATACGAGGGCTTCGCGCTGCTCGGGGGACATCGGGGTGAGTGGCACCTCGACCCGCGCTACGCCCTCCAGCGGCTTGACAGCGGCCGTCACGTCCTGGGTTATCCGATCCTTCAGGGGGCAGCCCTCGATCGTGATGAGGACATGCACCCGCACCACGCCTCGGTCGATCTCGATGGCTTCGAGCATGCCGATGTCCTCGATCGGGCGGCCGATCTCGGGGTCCATGACGGTTCTCAGGGCCTGGCGGACCTGTTCTTCGGTGACCACGTGGCTCCTTGCCGGTCGGGTCCGCGAGGGACCGCGGGAATCTACGCAACCATCATACGGGTGGCCCGCGCCGACGCGGCCGGACACCCTGACCAGGGACTTTCCGATCTCCTGCTCGATCGCACTGAAGTCGGGCCGCCCGGCACCCGATGACTAACCAGCATCGGGTGGCCGGGGCCGCTTGATCGACCGCGTTCGAAGAGAGGGCTCGCAGATGGATAGCGCCACCACACCGATAGTCGAGGAGTTCAACGGCTGGCTCGGCCAGCTCGTCGCTGGGGAAGGTTCCGACCTTCACGTCAAGGTGGGTTCACCTCCCCTGATCCGACTCCCGAAGGGACTGGAGCGGCTGGAGCGTGAGCCATTGAAGCCTCAGGAGACCGACGACATCGCCGCCGGGATCATCCCCGAGGATCGCAAGGCCAAGTTCGACGACAACGGCGAGGTGGATTTCGCCTACTCGATACCGAACGTGGGCCGCTTCCGAGTGAACGTGTTCCGCCAGCGCGGCTCGATAAGCATGGTCCTTCGCAAGCTCCGTTTCGGCGGACCCTCCTTCGAGGAGATGGGTCTTCCCGAAGCCGTAAGGAACATCGCCGACGAACATCGCGGCTTGGTTCTGGTAACCGGGCCTACCGGATCGGGCAAGACGACCACGCTGGCCGCGATGATCGACTACATCAACAGGACCAAGGCTGTCCACATAGTCACGATCGAAGACCCAATCGAGGTTCTGCATCGCGACGACGTCGCCTCGATCAATCAGCGCGAGATCGGCAACGATACGAACGACTTCCTGAGCGCACTGCGCGCCGCGCTCCGCCAGGACCCGGACGTCATCTTGATCGGCGAGATGCGAGATACCGAGACCGTTCGTGCCGCGATCCAGGCCGCCGAGACCGGTCACCTGGTCATGTCGACGCTTCACACCGTCGATGCGACCGAGACGGTCAACCGGGTCATCGACTTCTTCCCGCCTTATCAGCAGAAGCAGGTGCGTCTCGCGCTAGCGGGAACCTTGCGCGGGATCGTCTGCCAGAGGCTGGTTCCCACCCTGGACGGAGGTCGCGTCCCGGCCCTTGAGATCCTCGTGAACACCGGGCGGGTCGCGGAGCGGATCTCGGATCCGGACAAGACCCATGAGCTGAAAGACGTGATCCGCGAGGGGGACTACTACGGAATGATCACCTTCGACCAGTGTCTGCTCAACCTGGTGAAGGATGGCCGAGTCTCGGTCGAGGAGGCTTTCAAGGCCGTATCGAACCAGCACGACTTCTCGCTGGCGCTGCAACAGGCCGGCATCGAGCCTCCGCCGATCAGGGTCTGACCGAACTCAGGCGCCGATCACTCGCTTCCTTCGCGAAAGCGCAGCGATCGCGGCAACCGCGCCGATCAGCGATCCGATCGCGCCTGCGACCAGAGATGAGGGCAGCGTGCCGGAGCTCGACTCGGGTTCAGTAGCCGCAACTGCCGGTGCCGCCGATGGCGCGGCATCCGTTACGGATGCCACCCTGGTGAGATCTGCGGCTCCGCTACCGTCGCCGACGACCACCGCGCCCACCATCCCGGGGTGGAGGTAGCAGGCGTAGACATAAACGCCGTTGGCGTCGAAGCGGTAGGAGATCTGATCTCCCTTCAACAAGGTCTCGCCAGTTCCCCAGCTCCCACCGATACCGATCACGTTGTGTTCGAAGGCGTCACGGTTCACCCAGGTGACCTGACTTCCGCTCGCGACGTGGGTAACCGCGGGCGTGAAGCAGGCATCGATCAACTCGATCGTCGTCCAAGCGCCGTCCACCGGCGGCTCGCCGCGCAAGCAGCCCCCACCTCCGGCAAAGGCTGGGCCGGCCCATAGACCGGCGATGGCGCCGGCGATAGCCAAAGTAGCGATGCACCCGATCGTCTTGAACCGAACCATGGCAACCTCCTGGGTTCCCTCTGCCAGTAACTACACCGGCGACGCCGCTTCGGTTCCCTAGGTCGTGACGAGGGCCAGAGTCTGATCCAGAGGGAGACTGGTCTCGAGGCGATAGGTGATAGAGCCCTCCTGCCAAAGGAGGACGTTCCCTGTGACGGTCACCACCTGCGTTCCGTCCGGGTCCAGCAGTTCCAGGGTGTGGGGACCGGTGATCCAGTAGCCGTCGAGTCCGCCGACCTTGACCGGGTCGATGTTGCTCGTCTCGGAGTAGAGGGTCTTGGCGGCGACCTCGTAGTCGCTCTCGAACTGCATCAGGACGACACCCCAGGGCAGATCCTCGATCGGAGGGAGCCCTTGCCCGGCACGCCAGGCCAGGACGATCCGGGTCGCCGTCTCGCCCGGTTGGGATCCGACCTGGGTCGGGCCGATCCAGACACCTGCCGGCGGACCGAGGGCTCGAGGTATCCGCGCGTCGAACCCCGCGCGCCGCTCGGCCTCGGCGATCGAGACCGGTTGCCCAAATGCGCTCGCCGATTCCGGTCGGGTCGGAGTCGCGGTCGGGGCAGGCGTCACGCGCACCGTCACCGCCCCGATCCGGATGATGAGTTCGGCCGCCACGGCTGCCGAAGCCAGGAAGAGCACGGTGGCCAGGGCGATCGTGAGCGTTCGGCGCCTGCTCGGAAGCCAGAGTCTCGGGCGAGCGCGCATGCCGGCGAGTTCGATCTCGTGGATGCTCGACAGCACCGTCGGCGCGATGGGTGGCGTCTCGGGTGAGTCGATCGAGCCGCCGACCGCTCGCAGCGCTGCGGCCAGCTCGTCCTCGCTCGCGAAGCGACGGAGTGGAGTCATCGGGCCTCACCTTCCAGGTCCGACCGCAAGCGCGCCGTGGCCCTTGCGAGCCGGGACTTGACGGTGCCCGGACGCACATCCAGGGCCGATGCCATCTCTGCTTCCGACATGTCGAGGTGTACCGGTACGCGACCACGAGCCGGTCGCCCTCCCTCAGGCGGTTGACGGCCGCCAGCAACTCTTCGCTCTCTTCCCGGGCCAGGGTCTCGGCCTCCGGAGAAGGGACCGAGATGGCGGGTTCACCCGAGGCATTGAGCGCCAGTGACTCTCGTCGCCTCAGCGAGCGACCACGGTTCTTCGCCTCATTGGCGACGATCCGCACGAGCCAGGGTTTGAAAGCCGCGTCCGAGCGGAACCGTGTCAGCGCGTAGTACGCCTTCACGAAAGCCTCCTGGGTCGCATCCTCCGCCTCGTGGCGATCGCGCGTGATGAGCCAGGCGACGCGGAACGCGATATCGCGGAACCGCACCACCAGCTCCTCGTACGCGGAGACGTCGCCGTCTCGAGCGCGTTCGACGAGCTCCGCGTCCGTCGGCTTCCGGCCCGCAAAGGGGCTCCGTTCGCTCACTCTTCAGCTTTCATACACCGAAGGCGGCGCCCAGGTTCCCGGCGCCGGGGTGGATAACGAACTACCCCGCGTCGCTCTTGCTGCCGTCGACGAGCGCGGCCAGTCCGGCGGCCAGACCGCTCAGCTCCATCGGGACGACGATCTTCGTCGAGGAAGACCCCCCGATCTGCTTGAGGGCCTCCAGGTACTGAAGGTTCATCGTCTTGCCGTCCGCGCTGGCGGCAACTTCGTTGATGGTCTTCAGGGCCAGCGAGAATCCCTCGGCCCGAAGGATCGCCGACTGGCGCTCACCCTCGGCGTTCAAGATCGAGGACTGCTTGTTGCCCTCGGCATTCAAGATCGAGGATTGCTTGTTGCCCTCGGCGACGGTGATGGCGGCCGACTTCTGGCCCTCGGCTTCGGTGACCGCCGCACGGCGCGAGCGCTCGGCCGACATCTGGCGGGTCATCGCCTCCTGAACGCTCGCCGGAGGGATGATCTCGCGGATCTCGACGTTCGTTACCTTTACCCCCCAGCGCTCGGTCACCTCGTCGAGCTTGCTTCGAAGGACGTGGTTGATCTCCTCGCGTCTTGCCAGCACGTCGTCCAGGGCGATGTCGCCGATGACGGCTCGCAGGGTGGTCGAAGCGATGTTGAGTGCCGCCCCTGCGAAGTTGCCGACCTCGATCACGGACATCTGTGGGTCCAGCACCTTGTAGAACATGATGAAGTCGACCGCGATCGGCGCGTTGTCCTTGGTGATCGAATCTTGGCGGGGGATCTCCAGGAAGAACTCGCGGAGATCGACGGTGACGGCTCGGTCCACCAAGGGGATGAGGAAGACCATGCCAGGCCCCTTAGTTGCGAGCACGCGGCCCAGCCGGAACACGACGAGGCGCTGATACTCGCGAACGATGCGAACCGCGTTGACGACTATCAGCAGGAATAGAAGGGTGAGCACGCCCAGGGCGATCAATGCGGGATTCATCGCGGATCTCCTCCTCTCGAGGCCTGCGGCAGTGTCTCTGCGGCAGGGGTGATGCCGTCTATCGGCTCGACGGTGAGTCGAAGACCTTTCAAAGCGGTCACGCGCACGGGCGCTCCCACGGGGATGCTGCCCGAATCCGATGTCGCCTGCCACTCCTCGGCAGCGACCCGGATGACCCCGTCGGGCGCAAGGCCCGAGCCGATCACGACGCCTTCCAAGCCGATGACCTTGCCGGCCCCCTGCGCGGGCGGCATGCGGCCGATGGCCAAGGCTTTCGTAACCACGACGCCGAAGAACAGCATCATGACGCCGGCCATCGCGAGGATCGCTACGGGAGACACTCGAACACCCGGCGCGCCGTCGTAGAGGAACAGACCCCCGACGATCAAAGTAACGGCCGCCGCGGCCGACCAGATGCCCAGTCCCGGCTGATGCAGTTCCAGCAGGAAGAAGACCACCGAGGCGATGAGGGCAACGACCGCGACCAGCCGGATGGGCAGCATCCCGAAAGAGATGAGGGAAGTCACGAGCATCAAGGTTCCGAGGGTTCCGGAGAACACATGGCCAGGTATCAGCAACTCGAGAACGATCAGAGCGAGTCCCAGCCAGAAGAAGACGAAAGCCAGGGTCGGGTCCAGGAGGCTGTGGAAGAAGCGGACCGCGGGACCCATCGAACGCTCGACCAGCCGGGCGTCCTTCGTACTCAGGGTCGTCGTCGCGCCGCTGCCCGCCGAGACCGTTCTCCCGTCCAGGTTGGCCAGCAGCGAAGTCTCAGACGGCTCTATGGAGTCGATGACGCCCGCTTCCAGCGCTTCCTCCGCCGTAAGGCTTGCCGCTTGAGTGACGAAGGTCTCGGCGACGTCGGCGTTCCGGTTCCACCTTTGGGCCAAGGCCCGCATCGTCGCTGCCGCGTCGTTGGTGACCTTCTTCGACAGTGTTATCCCGTTGATCCCGACCGGCGTGGCGGCCCCGACGTTGGTTCCCGGGGCCATCACCGCGAATGGGCAGGACATCAGTACGAAGGCGCCCGCCGACCCGGCGCGAGCCCCGTCCGGAGCCACGTAGCAGATCACCGGCAGGTCCGAACCCAAGATCGCCTCCGTGATCGTTCGGGTCGAGGAGATCAGCCCTCCGGGCGTGTCGATCGTTATCAAGACCGCGGCGGACCCCTCCTCCTGGGCCGCGGCGATCCCGTCGCGCAGATGGTTCGCCATGAACGGATCCACGACGCCTTCGAGTTCCAAACTCATGATGGTCGGCCCCGGATCCACCGGCTGCGCCGACGCGAAGTACAGACCCAGGCCCCCCAGCACGCTCATACAGGCACCGAGCAGAGCGATCGCGGCGCGCCTGGGGTTTCGCATATGAGCAACCATAGCACCGCTCCTTCCGAAGGTGATACGAACACAAGCCGGGTCGAAGTGGAAGGCCGCAGCGGGCGAAACGGAGTGCAGTGTTGTCCTGACCGTCGGATACTTGACCGAGTACCCGCGCCAAGCCGGTGCGAGCCCGCGTTCCGTATATCGCAAAGGAAGCCGAGTGAACGCTCGGAACGGCCCACTCCTCCCACGAGAGGAACAACAGCTGGTGGAAGGTCTGATCTCGGGAAACGACGACGCCCTCCGCACGCTTTATGCGCGCTTCTCTCGGCCCGTCTACACGATGGGCATGAGACTGCTGGGAACGCGCGAGGCCGCCGAGGAGCTGACACAGGACGTCTTCGTGACGGCCTGGAGGAAGGCGGCTCGTTTCGACCCGGCGCGAGGGCGCCTCTCCACGTGGTTGATGACGATCGCCCACAACCTAGCGATCGATCGCCTTCGTCGCGAGACAGGGGTGAGCCGGCCCACCCTCGTTCTCGTGGATGAAGTGCCCGAGACCGCGGGTGTCGACGAAGAGGACGTGCTTATAGAACGCGATGCCGCCATGAGGGCGCTCTCCTCGCTCTCGGAAGCCGAGAGGCGATTGCTGGCGCGCGCGTACTTCCGAGGACTCACTGCGCGCGAGATCGCCGAGGCGGACGGCATCCCGCTTGGGACCGTCAAGACCCGGCTCCGTTCGGCGCTGATAAAGGTTCGCCGCGCGAACGAGGACAAGGAACGTCCGTGAACTGCCTGGCGGTGCGAGATCAGCTGGCCGAGCAGGCGCTTGGGGCGCTGCCCTCGAGCGAGGCGACCGGGGTCGAGCGGCACCTGGCCTGGTGCGCCGCATGCCGGCGGGAGGCGGAGGACCTTCAGCGGGCTGCCGCTACCTTCGCACTGACGCTGGCTCCTTCGGATCCTCCAGACGACCTGCGCGATCGGGTGGTCGATGCAGTGCGCTCATCCGCCGGGGGAGGGAGCCGTCCCGCTCGTCGCGCTCGGTCGGGCGGTGCCCTCGTGGTTGCCGCGATGGTGGCGGTTTCGGGGCTCGGGTGGGGGGCCGTTATGGCCGGGCGCGCGGAACGCTTCCGTGAGCGGGCCGATGAGGCCATCGCCCAAGGGAACGAGGCGAGCGAGCGATTCGCCGGCCTGATCGCGTCGCCGCCGTTCCAGGATCCGGAGAACAGGGTCTTCATGGGGACGCTCTCACCGACATCGGGTGTCGGCGGAGGGGCTGCGATCACGCTGATTTCGCCCTCCATCATCGATCTGGCGATCGTGACGGTGAGCGGTCTTCCCCCGGCCAGAGCTGCCGCTCTGCCGTATACGGTGACCATCGCGGACGAGGCGGGCAACGTACTTTCGGTGGGCAAGATCAAGGAGCTCGATGCCGATGGCGGCGCGCGTCTGGCTCGCAATTTCAATCGCGACCTGCTGGGGTTCACCCAGGTGCTTGTGCGCGACGCGTCCGGGCGCATCGTGATGAAGGGTTCGGTCGCGCCGCGTGCCGTGGTGGCATCACCCACCCCCTAGCGAACCCGGTTCGGCGCTCATGGCTATGATGGCCGCATGCCTGAACTGACAGATCTCGTCGGCATCGGGCTCGCTGGGGGGCAAGGGGTCCGTGCCCGGCCGCTTACGCTGAAGGCGCCCGGTTACCTGCGATCGAAGGCTGCGATGTCGTTCCTGGGCCGGCGGCTGATCCGGTGGGTGATGCACATACTTTCCGCCGAGGGCATCAAGGACTACTACATGGTTGCCCACGGCAAGGAGAACCGGTATCAGATCAAGGTCATGATCGGGTACGGCGAGGGCTTCGGCGTCGATGTGAAGTACTCGCCGGTCAAGTACGACGCACTTTCGACAGGCAGCGCCGACTCCACCCTTCGAACGATGGAGTACTGGGATATCACTCAGCATGCGCTCGTCTTTCCGACCGACACGATCATCGACTTCGATCTCGAGCCGATGCTGCGGGCCCATCTCGAGTCCGGAGCGATCGCGACCATCGCAGCCATGACGCGAGCGCCCGACGAAGTGGCCGAGAAGTACGGCGTGATGATGACCGACGCCGATGGACGGATAACCGAGTTCGTCGAGAAGCCAACCCTGGCCGAGCTACGCGAACATTTCCGGGTCGAGACCGATGAGGCTTTCCGCGAGCTGCCCCTGATGACGAACGCGGGCTTCTATCTGGTCGATACGGTCAGGCTGCGTGAGCTCGCCGATCACCCCGAGATCGCTGCTCTCAGGGAGAAGCGTCTGGATTTCGGAAAGGATCTCCTCCCCTGGCTGGTCGGGAACGGAGAGCTCGTCAACGCCCATCCGGTGCGCCGTATCGGCGATCTCGGAAACGTCCAGGACTTCCTGGACACGATGGTCGAGGTCCTGCGTGGCGACTTCGAGTCGGTGGACCGCCTGCTGGGCCCGCCTTTCGATGCGGAGCGAAGCGTCTGGATCGCCCCCGAGTCCCTCGCGCTGCGCGACTCGGTGACCGGCAAGACCCTCGCGGAGAAGATCAGGGACGGCAGCGTCACCATCGGGCCCGCGGTTCGGATAGGTCGTTACTGCGAGATCGGACCGGGGGTAGTTATCTCCGAGTCGAACCTGGACGATGACGTCGAGGTCCGCGAAGGAGCCCGGATAGAACGAAGCCAGATACGCGACGGCGCCATCGTCGGGGCGGGTGCGCGCCTGCGCGAGGTGGTCGTCGGCTCGATGAGCGAGATCCGATCAGAACCTGAGGCCGTGACCGTGATCGAAGGCTGCGTCGCGCTCGGCGACGAGGTTACCGTTCACGCCGGGGTGCACCTCTCGGGCGGTATCTCGGTCTACCCCCGCCTCAAGATCCCGGCCGGGATCAGCGTGCCGCCGAACACGGAAGTCACCGGTTCGGCCGACGTCCTTCGCTATCTGTGATGCGATTCGGTCTCGCGCTTCCCCATTACGACTTCTCCGTTCCGGGCGAGGGAGCGTCTTTCTCAACGACCTCCGCTTGGGTCGTCAAGGCGGAGTCCCTGGGATTCGATTCCGTCTGGGTCTCGGACCATTTCGCTTACTCGTTCGCAAGGTACGGAGAGCCGGGTCTGAAGTACGGCTCGCTGGAGCCGATGACGACGCTGGCCGGGCTGGCTGCATCGACGCAGAGGGTCCGCCTGGGAACGCTGGTCCTGGGCGCGCCCTTTCGGCACCCTTCCCTGCTTGCCAAGATGGCGGCGACCATCGATGTCGTCTCTGGAGGCCGCTTGGATCTGGGGCTGGGAGCCGGCTGGTTCGCCGACGAGTTCGAAGCTTTCGGGTATCCCTTCGGCAGTGTGGGGGACAGGTTCGGATCGCTGGAGGAAACCCTCCGTGTGCTGACCGCGCTCTTCGGCGACGAGCCCGCGAGCCTGCTTGCCGGCCACGTCGAGCTCCGCCAGGCACGGCTCTCGCCGCGGCCGGCGCAGACTCCCGGCCCTCCTCTTTGGGTAGGAGGAAAAGGGGGTGACCGGCTCCTGGGTCTGGCCGCCCGCTACGCGACCGGCTGGAACAGCGTTTGGAGGTGGACTCCGGCCGACTTCGGCCGACGCGCTGCCGCGGCACGGGTCGCGTGCGAAGCGATCGGGCGAGACCCCGCGACCTTCCGT
The DNA here is from genome assembly GCA_031423155.1 of Actinomycetes bacterium. Taxonomy (GTDB): domain Bacteria; phylum Actinomycetota; class UBA4738; order UBA4738; family HRBIN12; genus JANPEZ01. The sequence goes on along the minus strand of JANPEZ010000177.1, from coordinate 25,524 downwards.
TTCTCGGTGGGTCTGTACGGACTGCTCGCCGAGGACGAGCCTTCGATGGATGCGCTCTGGAGGAGGGCCCAGGAGGCTATGCCCGGCCGGGCTCTTAACGGCGAGACGCTCCAGGATTGGTGCTCCGACACGCTATCCGGCACGCCCGAGCGCGTGCTGGAACTCATCCGCGACTGGGAGGAGGTCGGCGTCGAGGAACTGATCTTGTCTCCTTGGACCCTTCCCTTCGCGATCCATGAGCCGGAGATCGTCGAGTTGTTCGCCGAGAGGGTGATGGCTCCCCACCGAGCCGGCTAGTGGACTTCATCGAGGCGGCGTTGAAGGTGCTGGGCGAGGAGCAGGCGCCTCTGCACTGGACGGTGATACAGGATCTTTCCCTGAAACGCGGCTATATCGATCCGTTCACACAGTCCGACATCCGCAAGAACCTGTTGGCGGCTCTGGCCGCGGCCGAACGCGACGGCTCGGTCGTCAAGACCGATCGAGGAGTCTTCGCTCTGGCGTGACGGGGGTCAGCGGCGGTACTCGATCGGTGAGAATCGCTCGAGCTTCTCGAATTGGTGCTGAGCTTCGACGTAGCGCAGCGTGCCCGAGCGAGACCGCAGGACCATCGAGTACGTGGTCGCCCCGTCCGGCCAGTATCTGACACCCCGGAGCAATGCTCCGTCCGTGATCCCGGTTGCCGCGAAGAACACGTCCTCGCCCGAGACCAGGTCGTTGGTGGTTAGCACTTGATCCAGGTCGAAACCGGCATCGATAAGTGACCGTTTCTCGTCCTCGTTGCGGGGCGCGAGCTTGCCCTGGATGGAGCCTCCGAGGCACTTCAGCGCGGCAGCAGAGATGACTCCCTCGGGCGTGCCACCGATGCCTAAGAGAAGGTCGACGCCGGTGCGGGGAGCGGCTGCCGCGATGGCGCCGGCCACGTCGCCGTCCGTGATCAGCATCACGCGTGCTCCTACTTCTCGGCAGGCTCTGATCATCTCGGCGTGTCGAGGGCGGTCCAATATCGTGACGGTGATGTCCTCGGGGCCCACGCCCTTGGCCTTGGCGACCCGGCGCACGTTCTCCTCGGGCGAGGCCTCGATGTCGATCGCATCGGCCGCCTCGGCTCCGGTCGCGACCTTCTCCATGTAGACGGCGGCGCCGGGGAAGAACATCGTTCCGCGCTCGGCCAGAGCGATGACGGCGAGAGCGTTGGGCTGGCCGACCGAGGTCAGGGTCGTGCCGTCGATCGGATCTACCGCGACGTCGACGCCGGGGCCTTCACCGTTGCCGACCTCCTCGCCGTTGTAGAGCATCGGGGCCTCGTCCTTCTCCCCTTCACCGATGACGACCGTGCCGTGCATCGAGACCGAGTCGATCATCAGCCGCATCGCGTCGACGGCCGCTCCGTCGGCGGCGAGTTTGTCTCCCCGGCCGATCCAGCGACCGGCGGCGAGGGCGGCGGCCTCGGTCACGCGCACCAGCTCCATGGCTATGTTGCGGTCGGGTCTGTCACTCATCTGAGAACCTCCAGCACGTCTCGGGGGTCGGCGCCTTCGAAGAGCACTCTGTAGATGGCCAGATGGTACGGCAGGTCGAGGCCGCACTCCCCGGCGAGCCTGTGGACGTCGCGGGTGGAGTCCACGCCTTCCACCGTCAGACCCCGGGTCTGCAGCTCCTCCAGCGTCGCTTCAGGAGGATCGCCGGTACCGACCATCTCGCCGTAGAGCCGGTTGCGTCCGCCCAGGCTCGTGACGAGTTGGTCTCCGACCCCGGCCAATCCGAAGACCGTTCCACCGCGACCACCGAGCGCCGTGACCAGTTCGACCAGCTCGTGAGCGGCCTTCGTGAACAGTGCGGCCTTGGCGTTGTTGAGGTCCTGGCCCGTCGGTTTGCCGAGCCCGTCGAGCATGCCGAGGCCGATCGCCGCGACGTTCTTCATCATCGAGCAGTACTCGGTCCCGATGCGATCGTCGCTGGCAACGATCTGATAGACGCGATCCTCGAAGGCGTCCGCAGCGGTTCTCGCGCTATCGGTCGTCGAGCCGGCCCAGACCGCGGCCGTCGGAAGGCCTTCGGCGAGTTCGGCCGCCAGGCATGGACCACCCACGGCCACGATCTCGGCCCAGGGCAGCTCCTCGGAGTAGACCTGCGACATGCGGAGTCCCGACCCGGGCTCCAGGCCTTTGGCAACGGAAACCACGGTCGTTGCTCCGGGCACGGCTTCGGAAACCATCCTAGCCAGCGAACGAGCGCCGTGGGAGTTCGCCCCCATGACGGCCAGTTCGCATCCGTCGGACGCGGCGGCAAGCTCGTCGGGACCGAACACCTTAACTCCTGAGGGCAGGTGCTCGGGCAGCAGCGGGTGTTTGTGCTCGGATCGGAGTGCCTCGAACACCTTGGTGTCGAAAGGGTTCGCCCAAAGGGCGGTATCCAGCCCACGGCGCGCCGAGTGCATCGCGAAGGCGGTGCCCATAGCCCCAGCCCCGAACACCGTCACGCGACCCACGGCCTCACGATAATGGGCGGATGTCACGGCGGCACTCGGCTCTTCTGGTCCTGGGCGTTACGGCCGTCTCTTTCTCGGGCGTTCTGGTGCGCCTGGCGGACGTGGATGCCTTCGCCATCGCGTTCTATAGATGTGCCTTCGCCGCCGGCGTGATGCTCCCGTTGGCGCTGGCGAGAAGGGGCGGAGAGCTGCGGACCCTCAGTCGTCGCCAGATCGGACTGGCCATCCTGGCCGGAGCTTTCCTGGCGGCTCACTTCATGAGCTGGATCCCCTCGCTCACCTACACGAGCGTCGCCGCGAGTTCGGTGCTCGTGACCTCCCAGCCACTTTGGGTCGCGGTTCTGGGGCGTTTGGTCGGCGAACGGATGACCCGCCGGGCGCTCGCAGGCGTGATCGTCGCCCTGGCCGGCGCGCTGATCATCTCCGGAGGCGATCTGGCAGGAGGAGGACGCGCGCTCATCGGCGATGCCCTGGCCGTGGCGGGCGCGATAACCGCGGCCGCCTACGTGCTGTCGGGCCGCAACCTGCGACAGGAGCTATCTCTCCTCGCGTACGTTGCCATCGTCTACACGACCGCCGCCGTCCTCATGGGTGTGGTGATGATGGTGAGCCGAACGCCGTTCACCGGATACCCCGCGAAGGCCTGGCTGATGTTCGTGCTCATCACGCTCGGGCCGCAGTTCCTCGGCCACACGGTCTTCAACTACCTGCTCGGCCATCTCGAGGCCAACGTCGTAGCGGTCGCGATCATGGCCGAGCCGGTCGGGTCGACATTGCTTGCGCTGCTGTTGCTCTCGGAGGTCCCGTCGCTGGCCGCCGTCGCCGGGGGAGGGCTGATCCTGGCGGGTGTCTACGTCGCGCTCACTTCGCAGACGCGCCGGGGCATCTCGGAAGTCCCTGTCGACTAGGCTCTGCCGCGAGATGGACGAGCCCAGCTTCCTGACGGTCGACGATTTCGAGGAACCCGCGCGCGCCAAGCTGCCCAAGGATGTCTACGACTACTACGCCGGCGGTGCGGGCGATGAATGGACGCTCGCCGAGAACGTGCGCGCGTTCCAGCGGTGGTCCCTTCGGCCGCGCATGCTGCGCGGCATCCGCGACGAGGACCTCGACACCTCTGCTCAGATCCTGGGAACGGGTGTCGACATGCCCGTCCTCATCGCGCCGTGGGCCTACCAGCGGATGGCGCATCCGGACGGCGAGCTGGCCACCGCGCGAGCCGCGGAGCGCGCCGGGACGATCATGGTCGTCTCCACCACAGCCGAGGAGTTCATGGGCGATGTCGCCGCGGCCTCGGCCGCGCCCAAGTGGTGGCAGCTCTACGTCTTCGCCGATCGCGGCTACACGGCCGAGATGCTTCACCGCGTTCGGGACTCGGGTTTCGGCGCCGTCGTCATGACGGTCGATTTCCAAGAGAACGGCCTGCGGCATCGCGACACACGCAACGGTTTCGTCATGCCGCTCGGCCTTCCCCAGTCAGATCTCCGGTACGACCCCGCCATCTCCTGGGACGACCTGGCTTGGGTGCGGGAGCAGGCAGCCGGGTTGCCACTGCTGCTCAAGGGCATCTTGACCGGCGAAGACGCCTCGCTCGCGGTCGCCGCCGGAGTTGACGGCATCGTGGTTTCCAATCACGGAGGACGCCAGCTCGATGGGGCTGTCGCGGGCATCACCGCCCTGCCCGAGGTCGTCGAAGCGGTTGCCGGCAGCATCCCGGTCTTGATGGATGGTGGCGTGCGGCGCGGCACCGACGTGCTGAAAGCGCTCGCCCTGGGGGCCAGCGCGGTCCTAGTAGGCCGGCCGGTGGTATGGGGACTGGCCGTCGGCGGCGAGCAGGGAGTAGTCGACGTACTTCAGATCCTGCGCGCGGAGTTGGCCAACGCGATGAGCCTGTCGGGTTGTCGCACCCTCGCGGACGTAACGCGCGACCTGCTCGCGCAGGTGTGACGGCCGGGTGCTTCGTCTGGCACCATCGGCGGCATGAGCGGATACGACCTTCATACGCACAGTTCCTTCTCCGACGGGACCGAGTCGCCGGCGCATAACGTGAAGCTGGCGCTCGAGCGCGGACTCGATGGGCTCGGCATCACCGACCACGACACGACCGACGGGCTGGCCGAGGCTCTGGCCGCTGCCGAGGGCACCGGCCTTGAGATCGTTCCGGGTATCGAGTTCTCCGCAGAGTTCGAGGGCGCCTCACTTCACGTGCTGTCGTACTGGGTGGACCCACAGAACGGGGCGCTCCGCGAGGAATTGAAACGTCTCACCGACACCCGATTCCGCCGAGGCGAGATGATGATCGAGAAGCTCCAGGAGTTGGGCTACGAGATCTCCTTCGAGCGGGTCCGCGAGATCGCCGGAGACGACCTCATCGCGCGTCCCCATGTCGCCCAGGCGATGGTCGAAGCGGGCATCGTCTCGGAGGAGAAGGAAGCCTTCGACCGGTTCATCTCCGACGGAGGCATCGCCTACGTGCCCAAGCACGCACTCGACCCACTGGAAGCGCTGGCACTCATAAAGCAGGCGGGCGGCGTCTGCGTGCTCGCCCACCCCGGGATGTGGAAGGGCAACGGGTCGGTGCCCGAGGAACTGATCGGGTCCATGGCGGCCGGCGGGATGGCGGGCTTGGAGGTAGACCACCCCGATCACGATGAGACCCAGCGGGCGTACTACGGTGCCCTGGCCGAGCGACTCGGCCTGGTGCGAACCGGGGCCAGCGATTGTCACGGCGAGCGCTACGGCATGCGCCTGGGCTGTGACACGACCGACCCAGATCGCTTCGCAGAGCTGAAGCGTCGCGCCGGCAAGTAGCGACCCGGATCGAGGAACCACTCCCCGCGCGCTCGCTAGGATTGCGCCTATGCCGCCAGAGAACACGGTCGAGATGGTGTTTCTCGACGTGGGCGGTGTGATGTACGACGACGGCGTGTACGCGGGTAGCTGGCAGAAGGCCCTCCGCGAGGCCGGTGCTGAGTTCACCGACACCGAGTTCGACGGTGAATACGCAGCCGCTCGCGCTGCCCAGTCCGAGTCGTTCAGGCGACGTCTCGCCCGCCGGTTCCTCGGTGAGAGCTACGACTTGGACGAGATCGAAAAGCTCGCCGCCAAACACTGGGCCTACCCGGCGAGCGCCCTCTACGACGACGTCAGGCCCACGCTCGACGAACTCGCGGGCAAGTACCGGCTGGGCGTGATCGCCAACCAGCCCTCCTCCGTTCGAGGCGCGATGGAAAGGGACGGCCTCGTCGGGTACTTCGAGGTCTGGGGAGTTTCGGACGATCTAGGCCTGCACAAGCCCGACCCTCGATTGTTCGCTCATGTCCTCTACTTGGCCGGCGTCGCTCCGCCGCACGCGGTGATGGTGGGGGACCGACTCGACTACGACGTGCGCCCCGCCAAGTCGACCGGCATGCGGGCGGTGTGGGTGTTGAGGGGCGAGGCTCCCGACGAGCCGACGCCGGAGCAGTTAGCAGAGCCCGACGCCTGCGTCGACTCGCTCGCCGAACTACCGGCCGTCTTGCTGGGTTTCTAGGAGACGCCCTTGCGCCGCTGCTTCTGAAGTTCCGTCGCGGCTTGCAGTGCCTTGTGGCTGCGGGCGATGTCGGGCATCTCGTGTCCGCCGGACAGTTCCTCGGCGGCCCAGCGTGTCAGGTCGCGGATCGAGATGATGCCGACGACCTTGCCTTTGTCGACGACCGGCAGGTGGCGGATGTTGCGCTCGGCCATGTGGTCGGCGGCCTCGGCGATATCGGTCTTGGGCTCCACCGTTTCGATGTCCCGGCGGGTCATGCCGTGCGCCACCCTCACCGAGTGTGGATCTCCACCCGCGGCCACCAGGTTCACGATGTCGCGCTCGGTGACTATCCCGGCGATCTTCTCTCCCTCCAGGACGACCACGGAGGAGATCCCGTTGCTGCGCATGACCTTGGCGACGTCGGCGAAAGTGTCCTCGGCGTGCGCGGTCTTCACGTCGGTGTGCATGATCTCTCCGACCTGCATGATTCCTCCTGGTGGGAAGCGGGCGACCAGCCTACCGCGCCGGGCAGGGCGTCAGCGAGCCGGCCCTAGTGGTCGCTGGCGCTGGTGAACCGGAAGGCGTCGATCTTCAGAGCGGGCACGCGCGAGGCACTGAAGAAGAACTCGCTCGCCAGTTCCGAGGTTGACCCCACCATCGAGACGGCCTGGAGAGCCTCGATGATCGACTGGGTGAAGCGGAAGTTGCGGACCGGCCCGACGATCTGGCCGTTCTCGATCAGGAACGTGCCGTCACGCGTCATGCCGGTGATCGAAGAATCCACCTGGTTGACGATGTTCGAGTAGTGGAAGCGAGTGACGAGCAGGCCGCGCGTGGTGGCGGCGATCATCTCTTCGACCGTGGCATCGCCCGTTTCCATGAAGACGTTGAGCGGCATGGGCCCTTCGGGGTTGGGGGCTGGCAGCGCGTGGCCGGTCGTCTGCCGGCCCGTCTGCTGGGCAGTCCTCATGTCGTAGACGCCCTCGAGGAAGACGCCGTCCTTGATCATGTCGACGCGCCGGCGGGCGACGCCTTCGAAATCGAAAGCAAGTCCCAGGGTCGAAGGATCGGAGGCGTCGTCGTACATGGAGACGGAGGGAGCTCCCACGCTCTGACCCTCCTTGCCGGAGAAGCAGGAGCGGCCCTCTGCGAGCATGCGCCCGCCGAAGCCCATATAGGCCAGGAACCCGGCCAAGGTCGATACGGCCGAGGGTTCGAGCACCACCTCATACACACCCGGATCGAGCGCACGCGGGTTCTGGGATGAGATCGCTTTGTCCGCCGCGCGCGATCCGATCGCCTCGGCGTCGAGTTCGGCCACCGATCCGGCAAAGGTCTCGGCGAACCCGTTCCCGCCCTCGCCCCCCGTCACGACCGTGGTGATGGAAGCCTGGGTTGAGGGCGCCCAGCAGATCTGCCCTTCGGTGTTCGCCACTCCGACCTCGACCGCCAGAGTCTCGAAGGCGCCGGCCGCGGAGAATCCGGGAGGGACCTGTCCGACGGATGCCGCCACCCCCTCGGCGCGCGCGGCGGGCGAGGTCTGCGACGTGGCCTCGTCGAAACGTTCCATCTGAACGGGGACGTGAGCCATGGGGGCGAGTCCGGGCCAGAGCGGGTCGGCGCCCACGACCTGGGCCATCTCTTTGGCGCTCTCTGCCGCGCGGCGCGCACCCCCGGGCGAGAAGTCGTTCGAGGCTGCGACCCCGACTCGCCCGCGCGAGACCACCCTGACCCGAAGGCCGGTGTCCTCCCGGGCCGTGCTCTGGTGCATCTCGCTGGAGGCGAAGCGCGTCAGCCCTCCCCACTCGTGCATGAACAGGACCTCGACACCGTCGACGCCCGGAAGGTCCAAGGCTGCCCGGGCGACCTTGGCGAACGCGTCATGTCCGATGAGTCCTGGCATCTCAGCGCACCCCGACCTGAACGTTCCTGAATCTCGCCGGTGAGGTCCCGTGCCCGACGCGGGCGGTCTGGGAGGGTTGACCTTTGCCGCAGTTGGGCGTTCCCCACAGGGTCCACTCCTCCGGGCCGGCGACCGCGTCGCACGAGCCCCAGAAATCCGTGGTGATGCCCGCGTAGTTGGGGTTGCGATACATCTGGGTGAGCTTGCCGCCTTCGATAAGCCACGCGATCTCGCAGCCGAACTGGAAGTTCACCCGCTTGTCATCGATGGACCAGGAGTTGTTGGTGCTCATGAAGATGCCGTCGTCGGTGTCGGCGATCAGGTCGGCCAAGGATCCCTCGCCCGGCTCGATCGAGATGTTCGTCATGCGGATCAGCGGAAGGTGCTGCCACCCATCGGCGCGCATCGCCGCGCTGGAGCGTTCCCCGATGACCGGTGCCGTCTCCCGCGAGGAGATGAAGTTCTCGAATACCCCCTCGACAAGGATGGGAACACGCTGAGCCGGGACGCCCTCGTCGTCGAAGCCGAACGAGCCGAGCCCTCCGGGCAGTGATGCGTCGGCGGTGATGTTGACGAGCGGTGAGCCGTAGCGGAGCCTGCCCCGGTCCTCGGGCCGGACGAAGGAAGAGCCCGCGTACGCCTCTTCCATGCCCAGGACACGATCGAGCTCCACCGCGTGGCCGATCGACTCGTGGACCTGCAACTCCATCTGGTCGCTTGCAAGGATCAGCGTCGTCTTGCGGCTCGGGATCTCCGGGGCCGAGAGCAGCTCAACCGCTTCGGTCGCGATCCTCTCGGCCTCCTCGACGAGGCCGAGCGCGCGGACGTGTTCGTACCCGTTGGCCTTGATGTGACCGCGGAAAGAGTTGGGGAAGGAGCGACGCTGCATGTCACCCTCAGCGATCGCCGTCGCCTCGAGTCCGCCTCCGGAGTGGGTCGTCACCTGGTCGATCGCCGCTCCGTCGGAGGACGCGAACCACGTAGAACGGCGGAACAGGTCCAACGAGCCCTCGGCGAACGTAAGACCCTGTACCTTCTGCATCCGCCGGGTCGCCTCGACCAGCATCGCGATCTTCTCTTCCAGCGCTACGGTGAACGGGTCCTCCTTCATGGGGCTGGACCAGCTGGCGGTTGCCGGTTCGACCTCGGAGAGACGAACGGGGTCTCCCGGAAGGCGTGAGGAGGCCTTCGCTATCTCGACGGCCTGGACCGCCGCCGTGGTGACGTCCGTTTCGGCGAGGCGCGCGGTTGCGGCGAATCCCCACCGTCCGCCCGACAGAACCCTTATCCCCAGCCCGGAAGACTCAGAACGGTCGATGCCTTCCATCTCCTGGTTGCGGACGGTGATGGACTCCTCCAGGTCGGTCCCCGCGCGGGCGTCGGCGTAGTCGGCACCGGCCCGCATCGCGGCCTCGACCGCCATCTTGGCTACATCCAGCAAAGTCGCTTCCCCCCTGCGCCCGCGACCGGGGGCCGAACGGCCCTGCCGCAGCCCGGCATATTACCCGGGCGCTACGACAGAGGTGTGAGTACGTTTCGGCTGACGAGGGGAAGGAAGGGGGGGTCGGCCATGATGACTCGGATGGTCAGGAGTGGGTTCTCACTGGAGCAGGCCGGGGCGGTCGCAGCCGAGTTGGGGATCCGCTTCGACGTGGCGGCGTTCGACGTCGAGGAGTTCCGGCGCGGGATGCAGGTCGAACTCGAACACGGGCTACGCGATCCGTCGACGAACGTGACCGACGACGATCCGATCTTGACCGGAAAGATCGCGCTCGCTCATCTGCGGGAGTTCTCCGACTACTACGACCGCCTCGCCATCATGGAGGGCGAGGCAGTCAGCTAGATGTACGCCTGGTGGAAGCTGGTTCACCTGCTCGGAGTGCTCGGCTTCCTGGGCGCGCACGGCGCCTCCGTCGCGGTCGCCATGCGGCTGCGCAAGGAACGTGAGACGGTACGGATCCGGGCCCTCCTGGACCTTTCCCGCTCGACCCGATCATGGATGTACGTGTCCTTGTCGGTTCTACTCATCGGCGGTGTGGTCACAGGTTCGTCCGGCCATCACTGGGGCAAGGGCTGGATATGGGCTGGATCGGGTCTGCTCCTCTTGCTGCTAGCAGCCGCGTTTCCCTTGGCGGTTCCCTACTACGTGAAGGTGCGCAAGGCGGTTGCCCCGGACAGCGAGACGTCGAAGGCCGACCTTGAGAGCCTGCTGTCCTCGCCTAGACCTCTCGTGATCGCGGCTGTCGAGACGTCCGGGATCGTCGTCATCGCGTGGCTGATGGTGCTCAAACCTTTCTGACGCGGGGCGACTCCACTGACATGATTCACCTTCATCCGACCGAGGAAAGGTCTGCCGCCATGCCTGTGTATAGCCACGAGGATCACCCGTCGTACGAGATGTCCGGAAACAAGATCACGGGATTCGCGGCGCCTTCGCGAGGAGCTACCGAGTGCATCTTGTTCAGAGCCGACATACCCGCCGGCGGGGGACTCCCGCCTCATCGCCACGACCATCAGGACGTGTTCACCGTGGCAGCCGGCAGCGGGACGATGTACATCGATGGAGAGGCGACACCGGTTTCCCTCGGCGATTCCGTGGTCGTTCCGACCGGGGCTCTGCACCATCTGGAGGCTGGTCCGGACGGGGCGGCGATAGTCGTGACTATGCTCGCCGGCACCCTCTTCATAAGGGATGGCTCCTCGGCGGTTCCGGCCTGGGGACTTTGAGGGGGGATCGGGTTATCCGACCCTAGGCATCTCGTTCGGTATGCACCTGCCCGGAGGAGATCTGCTCCATGAGTTCGGCCGCTCGGTCCAGGGCGGCCAGCTCCTGCGGACCGAGGGTGGACATCCTGATCCCGAGCTCCTCGATACGCCTGGCCCGGCCACGGGTCGATATGAGCTTTCCCGTGGGAGTCGCGCTGACCAGCACCGACCGTCCGTCCATGGGGTGAGGCGACCTCGTGACGAGTCCCTCGCGGGCCAGGGCATCGACCAGCCGGGTCATCGTGGGAGGGCGGACCTGCTCGGCCGCCGCGAGCTCTCCCACCGTGAGCGGTCCGGCGGATACGACCACTGAAAGAGCGGAGAGCCGGGGCGTCGAGATCCCCGGCTCTCCGCCTTGGACACGCACGCGCCGCAGCAGGAGGATCGCGGCCGAGTGGAGCCGGTCCGCGACCTCGCGTGCCTCCTGCGATGGGGAAGAGCCGCTTGACGTGTCCATATGTAGATAGGTAGGCTATGCATATACTTTCACGAGAGGCCGGAGATGACAAGTAGCCTCGAGTTCTTCGAAGCGATAGCGGGCGGCGACTCCGTGCGGGTCAGAGCGCTACTGGAAGAGGACCCAGCCCTGGCCGCGGCCAGGGACTCCTCCGGGGTGTCTGCCCTGATGCGCGCCCGATACGGCCCTGCCGAGGAGGTCCGAGCCCTCATCCGGCAACAGGTAGCAGAGTTGGACCCATTCGAGGCCTCCGCGTATGGGGACGCGGGTAGCCTGGCCTCCTCGTTGGCCTCCGATCCATCCCTGGTGTTTGCTCGGTCGGCCGACGGATTCAGTGCGCTACATCTGGCGGCCTTCTTCGGCCAGGTCGAGGCTGCCCGGCAGCTCCTGGCCGCCGGAGCCGAAGTCGATGCTGCCGGGACGGGCTGGATGACCGGAACGCCGCTGCATTCGGCCGCGTCGGCCATGCACGCCGAGATCGTCGCCATGCTCCTGCGATCTGGAGCCGATCCGAACGCCCGGCAGTTGGGTGGCTGGACGCCGCTTCATTCTGCCGCCGCCAACGGCGATGAGAGATCGGTCGATCTCCTCCTGGCGGCCGGCGCCGATCCGGCTGCCACCCAAGATGAGGGCCACAGCGTGCTCTCTCTGGCGGCGGGCAGCGAAGCGGTAAGCGAGAAGGTCCGCAGAGCCCTCGATCAGGCCGAGAGGTAGTCCTCGAACCGGAAGGTCTGAGTCGTTGAGTCGCACGGGTTGCCGCGGCCGTACTCGATCCGGCCTTCGGTCACATCGGCAACGCTCCAGAAGCACGTGAAGGACTCGCGATCTGGATGGTCGTGGCGGCAGATCGAATCTGGGGCGTTCTCGTGATCGGATAGGAATCCGCGAAGCGCTTGGGTCGTAACGGTTCCGGTCTCAGCCTCGGCCAGCAACTGTGACGCCCGGCGATACCTGATCGCTGAAAGTTCGGCGTACTCGGGGTCGCCTTCGTAGGGGAGCATCGCATCGCAGACGTAGTGGTTGGTGTGTGCGATGACGCCTCGCTCGTTGGCGCCCGACACGACCGCGTCGGTGGCGCTGCCCTCGACATCGGCTACGCCGCCTTCCGAGTCGGCCAGAACATTGTTGTAACTGGAGGCCCTTTCGGGGTGAAGAGCGACGGAGACCATGCCTTCGAGGGTCCGTTCGCGCAACATCGCGCGGACCTGGATCTCGCGGGGGATGCCGATCCGCTCGTCGTTCGGTGACAGCTCGTTGCCGGTCAGGTTCATCCCTGCCGAGTTCCAACCGACGGAGAGCCAAAGGCCGTTGCCGATCGTGAAGACGCTCGGATCGCCGTCAACCCGGCGCTCTATCGCGATCAGGTCCTTCATGTACTGACGGGACATGTCGTTGTTGTGGGCGGTCAGGACGTGCCCGTCGGCGGTCGCCGGGGGCACCGCGACCATGTCGCTGCAACGCCCGGTGATCGCCGCCGCGCCGGTGAAGGGGCGTGGTTCGTACCAGATCTCCTCGATGAAGCAGGCGAAGAGGGTCCGCAGATCGACATCCGTGGCTTCGGCGCAGCCTTCCAGTTCCTCCATGACCCACGGCATGGCCCGGGTCGTGACCTCCCGGTAACGGTCGGCCAAGGAAAGCTGCTCCTCGCGCGATCGCCCCGAGGGGATGGAGGAGTCTTCGAAGGCGCACTCACGCCGGACGGTTTCGGCGCACGATTCTCCGATGGCGGCCCCGACCTCGCGCAGAGAGCCGGAAACGCGCAGGAACGGCATCCGGGGCTCGGTCATGTCGCAGATGGTATCGGCCGAGGTCGGCTCCCGCTGGATGCCGGGTCAGGAGGTGAGTTCACCGATCAGGGAGCCGAAAGCCTCCAGGTAGAGGCCGACGTCCTCCTGAGTGGCCGGGACGGGGCAGGTCGGGCCGGCGCCGACTATGGCGTCCCACACGCCCCTGTTCGCCAAGTAGACGCGGGCGAGAACCCTGAGTTCGGGGTCGAAGTGGGCTTCGGCCTCGCGGGCGTTCTTGGGCATCGACGGGGCGAAGGTCGCTCCGCTGCGCGGCCAGAACCGGTGGGCCGTCCATGGCAGGCCTGCCTGCGCGATCTGCTTCTCGATGCCGTCCGCCAGGTGCGCTCCCAGCCGCTGCGTGTGCTCGTATGCCTCGGGGGTCAGGACGTGACCCATCGTCGCGCGCGCCGCAGCCATCGACAGAGGATTGCCGAAGAGCGTTCCGCCGGTCGCCACGGACGGCTTCTCATCTCCCCGTCCGCCGGGGCGGTCCAGGACTTCGGCCACGTCCTCGGACATCCCGTAGGCACCGAGAGGGATCCCGGCGGCGATCGACTTGCCGATGGTGACCATGTCAGGCTGAAGGTCCCACATAGCCGTGAGTCCGCCGGGGCCCACCACCTGGGTGTGTGTCTCGTCGTAGGCGAGCAGCGTGCCCGCCTCACGCGTGATCGCGCGCAACCGATGGTGGAACCCCTCCTCGGGCATCTGAAGTCCGACCTCGTTCGTCAACGCGGGTTCGGTGATGACGATGGCCACGTCTCCCGGCGCCAGGGCGGCTCGCAGGGCGTCCGGGTCGTTGAACGGGACGACCTTCGTCCGGCTGGTTACATCGGATGGCAGCCCGGCCTCCTCGGGAACGAGTGAGCCGTGCTCATCCGGAATCACGAGCGCGTCATCGAGGTGGCCGTGGTACTTGCCCTCGAAGAACAAGACCTTCTCCCGGCCCGTCATGGTGCGGGCGACGCGGATGGCTTCGGTGTTGGCGTGGGTAGCTGACAAGGTGAACTGCCATTTGGGCAAGCGGTAGCGGCGCGCGAGTTCCTCGGCGACCCAGATCGAGTCATCGTTCGGGAGCAGGAACTGAGCGCCTTCGGCGACGCGCCGCGAGACGGCTTCCACCACGGGTTCGGGTGCGTAGCCTCCGAACATGGACATGTCGGCGATGTTGAAGTCGGAGTACTCGATGCCGTCGGCGTCGCGGAACCGGGCTCCTTTGCCCGCGGCTACGAATAGAGGGGGGTGATCGTAGGAGGTACGAAGCCAGGACATCGGCACGCCGTTCGGCATCGAACCCTTCGCGCGGTCCCATAGCTCTGCCGATCTCGGTCTAGCCGACACGAATGCGGCGTCCTCGCGGGTCTTCAGCTCGCGAATCTTCTCCCGGGCGATGCCGCCCTGTGCCTCCCCGGTCATGGGCGAATCATACGGGGCCACTTCTCGGGCTCCGAGGCAGATGCGCCGGAAGTCGTGTCGTACCCCCGGAGTAGCCTCGATCCCAGGACTTCCCTGGAGGTGGAGATGAGCGAGATAGGCGTCGTCGTGTTGGCCCTGTTCGTCGGTCTGGGACTCGGACTGGCCGTGGTCGCGTTCAGGCCCCGGGCCGAGAGCCCTGGCTGGGATCTGATCCAGGCACGGATGGAGGCCCAGAACGCCGAGCTTAGGCGCCTGGCCGATGCCGCCGCGAGCCGGGACCTGACCTCCGAGCAGTTGCGCAGCGGCCTCGAAGGCGCCCGGCGCGCTCTCGAGGAGATCACCGTGCGCGACCAAGAGCGGCGGGTCGTCGATGCCGAGCAGCGTGAGGTCATCCGCCGCCTGGCCACAGTCTTGGCTGGAGGCGCGGGCAAGGGTCGGGCCGGCGAGAACGTACTTCGCGAGCACTTGTCGGATCTGCCCCCGGGCATGCTAGTCACCGACTTCAGTGTCGGCGGGAAGGTCGTTGAGTTCGGACTGCTACTGCCCGATGGGCGCCGGCTGCCGATCGACTCGAAGTGGGCTGCGCTAGCCGAACTCGAAGCGCTCGAGGAAGCGACCGATCCCGGCGAAACCGAAGCTTGCTCCCGTGCGGTCGAGAGGGCGGTGACCCTGCGGGTCAGGGAGGTCGCCCAATATCTGGACCCGGCACTTACCGCCCCTGTTGCGGTCGCGGCGATACCGGATGCGGCCTATGCGGTGCTGAAGCGGGCGCATGCCGACGCTTTCGCGCGCGGCGTTGTGATCGTGCCGTACTCCACCGCACTTCCGATAGTGCTCTTCCTCTACTCGTTGGTGCAGCGTTTCGGCGACGCGGCCGATGTTCAGGCCAGCCTCTCGGAGGTCGGCGTGTTGCTCGGCTCGATGGAGGGGGTCCTGGAGAACAAGTTCGCGCGCGCGGCGACGATGCTCGCCAATGGCTCGGACGAGATGCGTTCGCACCTTGGGAAGGCGCGCGGTTCGATCGCGCGCGCCCACGCGAGTGCCGAGGTGCCCGGCGAGAGCGTTCTTTCTATCGTCAACTGAAGTTCTCGGGCTGCCCTAGCCGATAGCATCGGCAGGATGCGGAGAGTGCTGATAGCGCTTGTCTTGATCGCGGCGGCCTGGATGTCGCCAACAGCCGCGTCGGCCCGGTCGCTTCCGGTTCCCGTTGCGTGCGATGGCTGCTACGCCCCGCCGCTGGATCTCATGTGGCAGTGGCAGCTTCAGGGAACGATCGATACCACGGTCGACGCATCGCTCTTCGACATAGACGGTTTCGACTCGACCCGCGCCCTGGTGACCACGCTCCACGATCAGGGAGACGCGGTCGTTTGCTACATCAGCGCGGGCTCCTGGGAGAACTGGCGCCGCGACGCGGACAGGTTCCCCGAGTCGGTCAAAGGCAACAGCAACGGTTGGCCGGGGGAGAAGTGGCTCGACGTGCGCGAGATAGGCGTGCTCCGTCCGATCATGGAGTCGCGTCTGGATATGTGCGCGGCCAAGGGCTTCGACGCCGTCGAGTTCGACAACGTCGACGGCTACCAGAACGATTCGGGTTTTCCTCTGACGGGTGCCGATCAGGCTCGCTACAACGTGTTCCTGGCGAATCAGGCCCATCGGCGGGGGATGTCGGCCGTACTCAAGAACGACGTCGGTCAGGTCAAGCTGCTGCTTCCCTACTTCGACTTCGCTCTCAACGAGCAATGCTTCCAGTACGAGGAGTGCAACCGGCTGCGGCCCTTCGTGAACGCGGGCAAGGCCGTCCTCGGCGTGGAGTACAAGCTGGACACGGCCGACTTCTGCCCGGGGGCGAGTGACCTGGGATTCAGCTTCATGAAGAAGCGGCTCGCTCTGCGGGTCTGGCGCGAGCCCTGCCCCTAGCGCGCCTACCGTATCCCCGGTATTGACGGTTTCACCCATTATCTGCATAAATATGCGGTAGCAGATGGCCGGATCTCAGATCTCCGTAGCAGTGGTGGGCGCCTCCGGATACACCGGGGGCGAACTGCTGCGACTGCTGGAGGGCCATCCCGATGCGACGGTGACCTTCCTCGGCGGCGAGCGGTCGGCGGGCCTAGCCCTCTCCCAGGTCCATCCGAACCTGGCAGGAGCCGCCGGCGCCGGCGCCCTCGTCGAGCCGATCGATCCGGTCGCCATCGGCGCGCGCGCCGAGGTGGCCTTCCTGGCGTTGCCGCACGGGGTGAGTTCCGAGCTGGCGCCCTCGCTTCTGGAGGAGGGCATGCGGGTGATCGATCTGTCGGGAGACTTCCGTCTCGGAGCCGATGCCTATCCGGAGTGGTACGGCTTCACGCACCTTTCTCCCGAGTGGCTTGCCAAGGCGGTCTACGGCTTGCCCGAGCTCTTCGGCGCCGAGGTTGCGGGTGCCCAGCTCGTCGCGAATCCCGGCTGCTATCCGACGGCGATGATCTTGGGTCTGACTCCGCTGGTCTCGGCCGGCCTGATCGATCCGGCGATCATCACCGTGGACGGGAAGACGGGGCTTTCGGGTGCCGGCAGGTCCGCGAACGAGAGCACCACGTACAACGCGACCGAGGACAGCGTCCGGCCATATCGCCTCCCGAAGCACCAGCACACCCCCGAGATGGAAAGGGGCATCGAGCTTGCCACGGGCGTCGCGGCCAAAGTGCTCTTCGTCCCGCATCTGGTTCCGACGGTGCGCGGTGTTCTGACTACCAGCTACGCCCCGGCGGCCGAGGGCGCCACGACCGAGAGACTCGTCGAGGCCCTGGCTGACGCCTACTCGTCCGCGCCCTTCGTCCGCGTTCTCGGCGTCGGAGAGATGACGGACACCAAACGCATGAGAGGGACCAACCTCATCGAACTTCAGGCCGTGGTAGATCAGCGTACCGGTACGGCAGTCGTTGCCGGCGCGGTGGATAACCTGGTCAAAGGTGCTGCGGGTCAAGCTATCCAGAACTTCAACCTCGTGTTCGGGCTCGAGGAAACGACAGCGCTGCCGAGGTTGGGGCTGTATCCGTGAGCGTGACCTACCCGAGAGGGTTCCTTGCTTCGGGTATGACGGCCGGATTCAAGCCGAGCGGGCGGCCGGATCTGGGACTGCTCGTTGGAGATGCCGGCACCACGGTGGCGGGCGTGTTCACGACGAACGCTTTCGCGGCAGCGCCGGTCGGGCTCTGCCGCACTAGGCTCGGCTCGGCTCGTGCGGTCCTGGTCAACAGCGGACAGGCGAACGCGGCAACGGGGAGCCGCGGTGACAGGGATGCCCTGACCTCGACCGCCGCCGCCGCCGAGGCGCTCGGCATGGCTCCCGAGGAGATGCTCCAGTGCTCCACCGGGGTGATCGGTGAACCTTTGCACATGGAACCGCTGATCCGGGCCATCCCATCGGTCGTCGGGGCCCTGAGTTCTGAAGGTGGCGAGAACTTCGCCCACGCGATCATGACTACCGACACGGTCGATAAACGGGCGAAGGCAGATGCAGGCCCGTACCGGGTCGGTGGGTGCGCCAAGGGCGTCGGCATGATCTCGCCGAACCTGGCGACGATGCTCGTGTTCTTAACCACCGATGCGCCGGTGGCGCGCGCAGACCTTCAGCGGCTCGCGGCCGAGCAGCTGGCTCGGCGGTTCAACTCGTTGACGGTGGACGCGTGCACCTCTACCAACGACACCGTTCTGCTCTTCGCTTCCGGGGCTGCAGGTGGTCCGGCGGTCGAGTCCGGCACTCCTGAATGGGCTCAGCTCGAGGCCGGGGTGGCCGAGGTCGGAGAATCGCTCGTCCGTCAGCTCGCCGCCGACGCCGAAGGGGTGACGCATGTCCTGCTGATCGAAGTGTCGGGCGCGGCGAGCGAGGAAGACGCAAGGTTGGTGGCCAAGGCCGTCGCCGATTCCCCGCTGGTCAAGACCGCGGCTTTCGGTGGCGACCCGAACGTGGGTCGCGTGCTGCAGGCGGTGGGTTCCTCGGGTGCGGTCGTCGATCCCTCTCGTGTCGGCGTTTCGATCGGGGATGTCGCGGTCGTCGAGGGGGGCGTTATCCCGCCGAACTACTTCGATCAGGGCGACGCGACCCACGAGGCCGCCACCGCCGCCATGAAGGAGCCCGAGATCCGCATAGGGATCACCCTCGGTGCGGGCGTGGCCGCGAGCAGGGCTCTGGGATGCGACCTTTCATACGAGTACGTCAAGATCAACGGGGAGTACACGACCTGATGGACGGCGAACTTCCTCCTCAGATACGGGAACGCACGGTCTCGAAGGCGCGCATCTTGATTGAGGCGCTGCCCTTCATGCGCGAGCACCGGGGCAAGGTGATCGTCATCAAGTACGGCGGCGCCGCGATGGACAAGGTCGGTTTGGCCAAGCCCTTCGCCGAGGACATCGCGCTGTTGACCCACGCCGGCATCTCGCCCGTGATCGTCCACGGCGGCGGTCCCCAAGTCTCGCACTACTCCGCGCGGCTCGGGATAGAGACCACGTTCGTGGACGGGGTTCGCGTAACCGACGCCGAGACGCTCGACGTCGCCACGATGGTCCTGGCCGGCAAGCTCAATACCGAAGCCGTCGCCAAGCTTGTGACCCACGGCGTTCCGGCCGTTGGTCTGACCGGTGTCGACGGCGGACTCCTGTTGGCGCGCAAGCAATCAGCTCCCGACCTAGGTTTCGTCGGCGAGGTCGTGCATGTCGACGGCGAAGTGGTCCGAACGCTGATGGGCGCCAGATTCGTTCCGGTGGTCGCCTCCATAGCCGTCGATGAGTCCGGCCAGGCCTACAACGTGAATGCGGACGTTGTCGCCAGCGAGCTGGCCGTCGCCCTGGGCGCGGAGAAACTCGTCTACATCAACGACGTGCCGGGCCTGATCGGTCCATCCGGCGATCTACTGAGCACGCTCGGCGCGCAGGACTGCCTCGATCTGCTGGCTCAGGAGGGCGTGGTCGACGGAGGCATGATCGTCAAGCTCGAAAGTGCGGTGCGCGCCTTGAAGGCCGGAGTCAAACGGGTCCATCTCGTCGACGGCCGTGTTGAGCACTCTTTGGTTCTGGAGCTGTTCACGCCTGAAGGGGTTGGGACGATGATCACTCCGGACACCCAGACGGAGGTGTCGTGACCGACTCCGTGATGCAGACCTACGCGCGGTATCCCATCACGCTGGTGCGAGGTGAGCGGTTGAGGGTCTGGGACGACGAGGGCAACTCGTACCTGGACATGGCCGGAGCCATCGGCGCGGCGCCCCTCGGTCATGCTCATCCTCGCTGGACGAAGGCGATCCACGACCAAACGGACGCGCTGGGGATGGTCTCGAACCTGTTCGATACTCAGCCCCAGTCGTTGCTGGCAGACCGCCTGGCCGGGTTGCTGCCGATCCCGGACGCGCGTGTCTTCTTCTGCAACTCCGGAGCCGAGGCGAACGAAGCGGCCATCAAGCTCGTGCGCAAGCACGGTCTAGCGTCGGGCAAGCCGAAGATCGTGGCGCTCGAAGGGTCCTTCCATGGAAGGACCGTGGCCACGCTGGCCGCGACCGGGCAGCCCTCCAAGAGAGCGCCGTTCGAGCCGCTGGTCGATTGGTTCGAACACGTTGAAGCCGGTGACATCGCGGCTATGGGAGCCGCCCTAGCCGGCGGAGACGTTGCAGCGGTCATGCTCGAACCGGTCATGGGGGAGGGTGGTGTGCATCCGCTCGAACCCGCGTACCTGCAAGCGGTGCGCGCGCTCTGCGACGAACACGACGCGCTTCTCATCGCGGACGAGATCCAGTCCGGGCTCGGACGTTGCGGGTACTGGCTCGCGATCGAGCACGCCGATGTCGTGCCGGATGTCGTGACGCTGGCGAAAGGTCTCGGGGGAGGGCTTCCGATAGGGGCCTGTATCACGCGCGCGGACCTCGCCTTCGGTCCGGGGGAGCACGGCTCGACGTTCGGTGGGGGTCCCATACCCTGCGCCGCGGCCCTAGCGGTGCTCTCAACCATCGAGGATGAAGATCTCCTTACCCGCGCCCACGAGATGGGAGGGCGCCTGCGGAACCAGATCTCGCTGCTGGCCCCCGCGGGACTGATCGAGGAGGTCAGGGGGCGCGGTCTGCTCATCGGCGTGCAGCTGACCCGGCCCCTCGCGCACGAGGTCGTATCGGCGATGATCGAAGAAGGCGTCCTGGCAACCGAAGCCGGAGCGGACGTCATACGGATGTCGCCGGCGCTGATCATCGCCCCCGAGGAGATCGACGTCGCAGCCAAGGCGCTGGCCTCGGCGCTCGAGCGTGTGGCCTCAGCCTGGGAGTGGACGCCGTGACCCGAGCCAAGGGCAGCGCGGTGGCCAAGGTCAAGCGACAGCAGTCGATCCTCTCGCTGGTCGGTCGCGAACGACTTTCCTCGCAGGAAGAGATCCGGGCGCGCCTCAACCACATGGGCTTGAGCGCCACACAGTCCACGATAAGCCGCGACATCGAAGAGCTCGGACTGGCTCGCGTCCACGATCACGACGGTATGCGCTACGTGGTCCCTGGTGGGGAGAGCACCAATGGCAACGGCGTGGCTGCATCGCTCAAGCTGCTCAAACGCCTGCTCGAGGAGTTCGCCCTCTCCTTCACTCGCGCCGATCACATGCTGGTGGTGCGAACCCCTCCCGGCGCGGCGGCGGCGCTCGCCGAAGGGATCGACCGAGCCGGTCTGGCGGATATCGCGGGCACGATCGCCGGAGACAACACGATCCTCGTCGTAGGCCGTGAAGGTGTTGCGGCGCAAGCGCTCGAGCGGTCCTTGACCCAGATCATGGAGGCATGATGGAACGCGCGGTACTCGCCTACTCAGGAGGGCTCGACACCTCCGTCGCCATACGGTGGCTCGGCGAGGAGGGTTATGAGGTTCACGCGGTCGCCGTCAACGTCGGGCAGCAGGAGAACTTCGCGCAGATCGTCGAACGCGGCGAGAAGGCGGGTGCCGCCAGCGTTCGGACGGTCGATGCCACCGACAGGTTCGCTGCCGAGTACCTCACAAGGGCCATCAAGACGAACGCCCTTTACGAAGGCAAGTACCCCATGGTCAGCGGCCTGGCACGTCCGTGCATCGTGGAGGAAGTGGTAAAGGTCGCCCGCGAGGTCGATGCCGCGGTGGTCGCCCACGGCTGCACGGGCAAGGGCAACGACCAGGTCCGTTTCGAGGTTTCGTTCGGCGTGCTCGCGCCGGATCTTCGGATCCTCGCGCCGATCCGCGACGCCAACATCCCGCGGGAGAAGGCACTCGCACTGGCCGACGAGTGGGGGATCCCGATCGCGAACGTCGTTGCCAAGTACTCGGTCGATGAGAATCTCTGGGGCCGCACCGCCGAATGCGGTCCTCTAGAGGATCCTTGGGTCGCACCTATCGAGGACGTCTTCGAGCGAACGGCGGCTCCGGCGGACCGGCCGGCCGAGCCCACCGAGATCGTGGTGGCCTTCGAGCACGGTATCCCGGTCGCACTGGATGGGGCGACCACCGTTCTGCCCGATCTGATCCGCGCGCTCGATGAACTCGGCGGGTCCTACGGCTTCGGTCGCGTCGATATGATCGAGAACCGGCGCGTCGGCATCAAGTCACGCGAGTTGTACGAGGTTCCCGGCGCGCTCGCTCTGATCACGGCCCACAGGGCCCTGGAGGACATGACGTTGGAGCGCGACCTGGCGCACGAGAAACCGCAGCTGGAACAGCGTTGGGCGAACCTGGTCTACGACGGGCAGTGGTTCTCCCCGCTTCGCGAGGCGATCGACGCCTTCGTCGACTCGACCCAGGTGCACGTGACCGGCGAGATCCGGCTTCGGTTCGAGTCCGGATCATGCACGGTGGTCGGCCGTCGCGCGGACAGGTCGCTGTACGACCTGTCGCTGGCGACCTACGGCAGCGACGACGCCTTCGACCAGACCCACGCGGAGGGATTCGTGCGGCTCTGGGGTTTGCCGCTGAAGGTGTGGTCGGCCAGGCAAGGCAAGCGGTGAAAGACTCCTCGGGGTCGGGCGGAGACGCGCTCTGGTCTGGCCGGTTCTCGAAGTCCCCAGCGCCGCAGGCCCATGCCTTGGGTCGCAGCATCCAGTTCGACATCCGGCTCGCACCCCAGGACGTTGAGGCCTCGATCGCGCATGTGAGAGCGCTGGAGGACGCGAAGCTGCTCACTTCCGAAGAGGCAGCCGAACTGGAAGGCGCCCTGGCAGCCATCGGCCACGACATCGCGGAGAGTCGATTCGGGATCGATCCAGCCGACGAGGACATCCACTCGGCGATCGAGCGCGCCGTCACGCAGCGCCTCGGAGACCTGGGCGCGAAACTGCACGCGGGCCGCAGCCGTAACGATCTGGTCGTGACGGACCTGCGCCTTTGGCTGCTGGCGGCCTCTCACCGGATCGACGGGGCGCTGACGGAGCTGATCCGGACGCTGGTCGCGCGTGCCCGCGAGCACGCCGAGACCGTGATGCCGGGAACGACCCACGCCCGCTTCGCCCAGCCGGTGACCCTCGGGCATCATCTACTCGCTCACGCCTGGGGGCTGCTGCGCGATCGGACCCGGATGCACCAGTGGTCGGATCGCACGTCGACGAGCGGTCTGGGTGCAGGCGCCATAGCGACCTCGACTCTCGCCCTTGACGCCGACATGACCGCGACACGCCTCGGCATGCACCGAGCTTTCTCGAACTCGATTGACGCGGTGAGCGACCGGGACTTCGTCATGGAGTTCCTGGCGGATTCGGCGATACTTGCGATGCATCTGTCGCGCATCGCAGCTGATCTGACCCGATGGACCGACGAGTCTCTCGGTTGGGCGGAGTTCGACGAGGCGTACACGACCGGTTCCAGCATGATGCCCCAGAAGCGGAACCCCGACACGGCAGAGCTGGTGCGCGGCAAAGCTGCTCGGGTGGCAGCCGGGTTCGGGCAGCTTGGCTCGCTTCTTCAAGGGCTGCCACTCGGTTATCACCGAGATCTTCAGGAGGACAAAGAGCCGGTCTTCGATGCCGCGGACACTCTGGAGGTCGCGCTGCCGGCGATCACCGGTGCGATCGCAACTGTGCGCTTCCACATCGAAGCGATGCGCGCGGCTTGCGACAACGAAGGTCTGTACGCCACCGACCTGGCCGAAGCCCTGGTCAAGAACGGGGTTCCGTTCCGGGAGGCACATGGCCGCACGGGCGAGCTGCTGAAGCGGATCGCCGAGGAGAAGGGGACCATCCGAGAACTCACGGCGGAGGAATGGACCGCGTACGGGGTTGCGGATGGGGCTGACTACCTCGATCCTGCCCGCTCGATCGCGGCGAGGACGACGCCGGGTGGTCCATCTCCTGAAAGCGTTCGCGCGCAGGCCACCAAGATCGACGCGGAACTCGAGGAGCGGTTCTAGGCCAGGCCCGTCAACACCTTCGCGTAGATGATCCATCGATAGATCTCGCTCATGCCGGCGCGCTCATACATGTGTGTTGCCCCCGTAGCATTGTCAGAGTCCACGTTCAGCCGCACCTCCGTCAGGCCGCGTGCGGCGAACAGCGCGAACATGCTCCGCAGTAGGGCGTCCCCGAGACCTCGACGGCGCCAGGCCGGCCGAACCCCCAGATCCGAAACCCACCCGCGACCAGCTTGAACGATCCCGAACGCGAGCCCGGCGATCTGACCGTCGTTCTCGCCGATCAGCCAAAGGCTTGGGTCGAAGGACTTGGACCCGAACCAGTCACCGGCCCACTCCTGGAAAGACCGAGGTACGTCGCCCCAGTGGTCGGCGAAGGCTTCGGCCTCGGCGGCGTGCAAGGCCCGGTCGTCTTCGCCCGGGCGGTACGCCCGGATCGTGAACCCCTCCGGAACATCCACCTCGATCCCACCCTCCAGCGCGACCGACATGTGCTGGAACGTCCTTTCCTGACGGTAGCCGAACGAGTGCATCAAGGCTTCAGCATCGGTGAGTCCGTCGGCGAAGGTCTGATAGATCTTCGGCGCCGAACCGGATGGAAGCCCCGTGGCGTCGCGCCCCGCTCGGCGTTCGACGGCGCGCACCAAGAAGGTTCCAAGACCCCGCCCTCGGTATTCGGGCAGCACCCAGCCGTTCGAGTCGAAGGACAGTTGCTCGATCTCGTCCCAAGTCTGTGAATACGCCGCGGGGGAGCCATCCGGCGCGCTGACCAGCCAGGTATCGGTTGATGGATCGAAGCGAGGGCGACGCCAATCGTTCTCGAACCAGTCCAGATCTGTCTCCTCGGCTCCTATGTCCGCGAGGTCGCAGGCATTGCACAGCGCGAGGATCGCCGGGAGATCTTCCGGCGTTGCGGCGCGAACCGAGTAGCCCTCGGGAATATGAAGATCCATAGCCGGATGCTACCGGGCCCTCTTCAGGACGCTGGCACCCTGCCGACGATCGTCGTCCCCCGGCCCGGTGCGGAGCGGATCTCCAGCGTCCCCTCGAGTGCCTGCACTCGCTCCTGCATGCTCCGCATGCCCACGCCCCGTCGCATCGAGTCCACATCGAATCCTGCTCCGTCGTCTATCACCGTGAAGACGAGTTCCTCGCCGACGCGGCGGATGGAGATCGTGGCGTGAGAAGGACCTGCGTACTTCCCAGCGTTCTGGATCGCCTCGAGGCAGCAGTAGTAGACGGCGGTCTCCGTCTCACGTGAGAACCGTCCGAGGCCCGCGGCGGATACGCCGACCGGGATGGGCGCCTTCTTAACCTTGGACTCAAGAGCCGGACCCAGACCCTCGTCGGCCAGGAGCGGTGGGTATGTCCCTTTGGTCATGTCTCGAAGGCCGTCCAGCGCGTCCTGCGCATCGGTCTGAAGTTCCTCGAGCATCTGCACGGCTCGCTGCGGATCCTTCGTTACGAACATCTTGGCGAGGCCGAGTTTGACGCTGATGGCGACGAGCTGCTGCTGGGCTCCGTCGTGGATGTTGCGCTCGATGCGTCTTCGCTCGGCCTCGGCAACATCGATCATGCCCTTCTGCTTCGCGCGCCCCTGCATGGCCAGCCGTTCGCGTCGCCATGCGAGCGTTCCGGAAGAGGCGACGGCAAGCATGAAGAAGACGAGCTGCCCGGCGCCGCGGAACGCTTCGAGGCCGTCCCCGGCGCTCGCGGTCGCGGCGAGCAGGCCGGCCAGCCAGAGGGACGAAACGATGATGGCCGCTCGATGGACCGGCATGAACGTCGACAGCGCCAGACTGGACAACGTGAGTCCG
>JANPEZ010000176.1:0-5436 GCA_031423155.1 Actinomycetes bacterium | reverse complement strand
CTTTCTAGACGAAGCACCTTCGGATATGACGCGGCCGGGGGTCCTGGGTAGCATCGAGCGGTTCGCCGGTCAACGGAACTACAGATTCCCGAGTCCGAAGGAGTGCCCGCATATGAGGATCTTGGTCGTTGGTTCCGGCGGTGTCGGCGCCGCTTTCGCGCCGATCGCCGCTCGCCGTGACTACTACGAGCACATCGTCTTCGCCGATATCGACGAGGGGCGAGCTCAGAGCGTCGTCGACCGTTTCGGTTCGAACGGGAAGTTCTCGGCCGCACGGGTCGATGCCACCGACGCGGCCGATGTCACCGGTGTCGCAAAGGCCAACGGCATAGACGCCATCTTGAACGCAGCCGACCCGCGCTTCGTGTCGGGGATCTTCCAGGGGGCCTTCGACGCGGGCGCGACCTACGTCGACATGGCGATGTCGCTATCCCACCCCCACCCGGACAAGCCCTACGAGGAAGTGGGGGAGAAGCTGGGCGATGCGCAGTTCGCGGTCGCCAAGGACTGGGAGGACCGCGGCCAGCTCGCGCTCGTCGGTTGCGGGACCGAGCCGGGGTTCTCCGACGTCGCGGCCCGTTACGCCGCGGACCATCTGTTCAGCTCCATCGACGAGATCGGGGTGCGTGACGGCGCCAACCTGGAGGTTCGCGGCTACGCCTTCGCGCCGACCTTCAGCATCTGGACGACCATCGAGGAATGCCTGAACCCTCCCGTTATCTGGGAGAAGGACCGCGGCTGGTTCACGACCGTCCCGTTCTCCGAGCCGGAAACGTTCACCTTCCCCGAGGGCATCGGCGACGTCGAATGCGTGAACGTGGAGCACGAGGAGGTGGTGCTGATCCCTCGCTGGATCGACTGCAACCGCGTGACCTTCAAGTACGGCCTCGGCGATGAGTTCATAGGAGTCCTGGAGACTCTGCACAAACTCGGATTGGACAAGACCGACAAGGTCAAAGTTCGCGGCGCCGAGGTAAGCCCCCGCGACCTCGTTGCCGCGGTCTTGCCAGACCCTGCCTTCCTCGGCGAGGAGATGAGCGGCAAGACCTGCGCCGGAACCTGGGTGCGCGGGACCGGCAAGGACGGCGAGCCGAGCGAGGTCTACGTCTACCACGTGGTCGACACGGAAGAGACCTGGGCCAAGGACCACACGCAGGCGGTCACGTGGCAGACGGCCATCAACCCGGTCATCGCGCTGGAGCTAGTCGCTAACGGCACCTGGAGCGGAGCCGGTGTTCTCGGGCCGGAGGCGTTCGATGCCGTTCCGTTCTTGGACATGCTCAACGAGTACGGCTCGCCCTGGGGCATGACGGAGATGACTCCCCGCTAGTCAGACCTTCACTACATCCAGTCCAGGGATCCGGTCGAAGTCGTTGTCGAGCGTGTAGACGGGTACCCCCAGCGTGATCGCGGTCGCCGCGATCAGCCCGTCCACGACGTGCGGCCGGTTCGCCAGGTGGTGCGTTCGCGCAGACAGCTCCCCGTATCGGATGGCGACCCTGCGATCGATGGGGAAAGCCTGGTAGGTGGCCTCTATCTGGCTGAGCCGGGAGATCCTGTAGGAGCGCAGGCGGGCCGACCGCGCGTTGACCGCACCCCTATGGAGTTCGGCCAGGCTCATGACCGAGATCCCGAAGACGCCTTCCCGCTCTCCGAGGAGCTCGGGTGCTCCCGCGATGAGGACAGAAGTGTCGACGAGGCCATCGATCATGCTTTCGGGATCCAGGGGTCGTCGTTGGGCATCTCCTCGTCCATGTCGGCTATGTCGGCGGCCCAGCCATCATCGACGGGCGTGTCTCGGATGATCCTGACGAGTTCGGACCAGGGAACACCCTCGCGACGGCCGGAGATGGGCACGAGGTCGGCGACGGGGCGGCCATCGACCGTGACCCTGATCGTCTTTCCCTCTTGCTCCACTTCTCGAAGAACCTTTCCAACATCGTTGCGAAGTTCGCGCTGGGGGATCGTACGGTCCGGCTCTGACATGCTACGAGCGTAGCACTTCGTGCCTGCCGGGCGTGTCCCCTGTCGGGGGGACACCGGCAGTCCTACACGTGCGTGTCCACCCGTCATCCGGTATTCCCGGGCGCAAGACTCAGGTCGACGCCCGTGCCCGACGATGACTCGGGGGAGCCCAGTGGAGGGAGCGACTACGGCATGGCCACGAACCTGAGCGGTGAGACTGCGCGCGTCAGCGCGCTCGTCGGCCTTTCGGGCCTGGTCGAGGCCGGCACCCTCCTGGAAGCAACTCCGGAGTGCCTCGTGATCGCGGGCGCGGACGGGCAGATCGTCTTCGCCAACCACAGGGTCGAAGAGCTGACCGGATTCCGCCGAGACGAGCTGATAGGCCACCCACTCAGCGTCCTTCTCACCTCGGGCCTGGGCGCCGTTGAGGATTCTCGATTCGAAGGCACCTGCCGTCGCTCGAGTGGTGAAACCTTCCCCGTCGAGGTGCACCTGGGCTCCATCGATGCGCCCGAGCACCTGGCGGTCGTGACCCTTCGAGACATGACCGAACTTCAGGCCGGACGTGACGCCAAATTCGAAGCCGAGGCCAAGTACAGGGCCCTCGTCGATGAACTCCCCGCGGTCGTCTATCTGGATCCGGTCGATGAGAACCTCGACTCCATCTATGTGAGTCCTCAGGTGACCACGCTGATCGGGATAACTCCCGACGAGTGGCTGACCGACCCTTACGCCTGGCGCCATCACGTGCATCCGGAGGACATCGACAGGGTCTGGGACGAGTACGTCCTGGCCTACAACGAGCACTCGACCCTCAATCACGAATACCGCATGGTCCACGAGGACGGCTCCGTCAAATGGGTGCTTGAACAGGCGAGCACCATCACCGACGAGCACGGCGAGCCCTGGCTGATCCAGGGAGTCATCTTCGACATCTCCGAGCGCAAGAAGGCCGAGGAGCAGATCGCGTTCCTGGCCTATCACGACAAGCTCACGGGTCTGCCGAACAGAGCGCTCTTCGAGGAGATGCTCGAACTCGCGATCGCGCGCGGCCGCCGGCACGAGCTCGGCGTCGGCGTCGTCTTCCTGGACCTGGACAATTTCAAGCTCGTCAACGACTCGCTGGGCCACGCGGCAGGTGACGAGCTGCTGATACAGCTCGCCGACCGCCTGCGCGGCTGCACGCGCGAGACGGACCTCGTCGCCCGTCAGGGTGGCGATGAGTTCCTCCTGCTGCTCAGCGACATGGAACGCGGCTCGAGCGCGCTCCCGGGCGTCGACTCGGCCCTGATGGTGGCCGAGTCCGTCGTGATCCGCGTGCATGAAGCGCTGCAGGAGCCGTTCCACCTGAACGGTACGGAGTTCTTCGCGACGGCTTCGCTCGGCGTGAGCCTATTCCCGCAGGACGCATCCGACGGGGGAACGCTGCTCAAGAACGCCGACGCCGCGATGTATCAATCGAAGAAGCGCCGACCCGGAGGGCACGTCGTGTTCTCCGGTGCGGGCGAGGATCCTCTGCAGAAGCTGTCCTTGACGACGCGGCTGCGTCGCGCGGTCGAGCTGCAGCACTGGGTGCTTCACTACCAGCCGATCGTGAATCTTTCCGACGGCTCGATGAAGGGCGTCGAGGCGTTGGTTCGATGGCGCGAGCCGAACGGCGGCCTCGTCCCTCCGGGCGAGTTCATCCCTCTGGCCGAAGAGCTGGGCCTGATCGACGCCATCGGCGAGTGGGTCATCGAGGAGTTCTCGATGCAAGACCGCCTCTGGCGGCAGCAGGGACTGGACCTTCAGATCTCGTTCAACCTGTCTCCGCGTCAGCTCCGCTCGGCACAGCTATCGGAGAAGATCATCAGCAAACTCCGCGACGCCGGCGTCGAGTCGCGCAACGTCGTGGTCGAGCTGACCGAATCTGCCGCGATGGCCGACCCCGACCATACCCAGCAGATCCTTGCCGAACTACACGCCTGGGGTCTGACCCTGGCGATCGACGACTTCGGCACCGGGTACTCCTCGTTGGCGCGTCTCAAGCACATGCCGGTGGACATCTTGAAGATCGACCGGGTGTTCATCCGCGATGTCGATACCGACTCGGACCTGTCCGGCATGGTCCGCGCGATGATCCAACTGGCCGACTCGCTCGGCATGACTCCGCTGGCCGAAGGCATCGAGACCCAAGGCGAGTACGAGTTCGTGAAAGCCAACGGCTGCAAGCTCGCCCAGGGCTTCTTGTTCTCCCGGCCCGTGCCGGCCGCCGAGATCCCGGCGCTGGCCGCACGCCCGCTTATCGCCGGCTGAACCTTGCGACTCGTCCGGTAGCATCTTGCCCGCGATGGCGCGCCGCTACGAACCTGCTGAGATCGAGCCCAAGTGGGAGGAACGCTGGGACGCCGAGGGCCTGTACAAGGGCTCGGAGGACCCGGCCGATGCTCGCCCTCGGTTCTACGCGCTGGATATGTTCTCCTACCCCTCCGGTGATCTGCACATGGGGCATGCCGAGGCCTTCAGCGGCGGGGACGCGATCGCGCGCTACAAGGCGATGCGCGGGTTCAACGTCTTGCATCCGGTCGGCTGGGACGCGTTCGGCCTTCCCGCCGAGAACGCCGCCATCAAGCGAGGCCTTCACCCGAAAGAGTGGACATACGCCAACATCGACCAGCAGCGGCGTTCTTTCCGGCGGATGGGCATGTCCTTCGACTGGTCACGCCAGCTGAACACCTGCGATCCCGAGTACTACCGCTGGACCCAGTGGCTGTTCGTGAAGCTCTTCGAGCGGGGTCTGGCCTATCGCAAGAAGTCGCCGGTCAATTGGTGTACGAAAGAGAACATCTCGCTGTCGAATGAACAAGCCTCGGGCGGCGTCTGCTGGCGTTGCAATGAGCCGGTTATTCAGAAAGAGTTGATGCAGTGGTTCGCCAAGACTACCGATTACGCTGGCGAATTGTTGGACTCGCTTGACCACCTGGAAGGCGCTTGGCCAGAGCGCGTCATCACCATGCAACGCGATTGGATAGGTCGCTCTCGCGGCGCACAAGTGACTTTCAAAGTAGCCGATTTCGACGAATCCATCACCGTCTTCACGACACGCATTGACACGATCTTTGGGGCAAACGCCATCACCCTTGCGCCTGAACATTCTCTGGTTGCGACGCTTACTCAAGGCAAGCCGCAACGCGATGAAGTCTTGGCTTTCGCTGAAAAGTTGAGGCAGCAAAATCGCTCGGCGCGAACTATGGGCGAGTTGGATAAAGAAGGCATTTTCACAGGCGTATATGCCATCAACCCTTTCAACAACGAGCCCATACCGATTTGGGTAGCCAACTTCGTGTTGATTGAATACGGCACGGGAGCTGTGATGGGCGTGCCTTCTGGCGACCAACGCGACTTTGAATTTTCGCGCAAGTACAACATCCCTTTCCGGCAAATCAAGTTGACGGATGACGGGCGCGAGATTGCCGCAGAAGATTTAGAAGT
>JANPEZ010000175.1:0-28367 GCA_031423155.1 Actinomycetes bacterium | reverse complement strand
ACTTCTTGCCGCTGCCGCAGGGGCAGGGCGCGTTTCGAGGGACCTTGTCGCTGTCGGCCTGGGCCGACGCCCCTGTGTTGGGAGCGGCCGCGGTCGCGACGCCGGCCTCGACTTCCGCCCTGTTCTCCTGGGTGCGCTGAGGGCGGGCGGGCTGCTGCTGTTGGACGAACTCGACGCGGTAGATGTAGCGGACGAAGTCCCCGCGGATGGCCTCGGTCAATTCGTTGAACATGGCGTAGGCCTCGCGCTGGTACTCGACCAGAGGATCCTTCTGGCCGTACGCGCGTAGATGGATCCCCTCCTGGAGGTAGTCCATCTCGTAGAGGTGCTCGCGCCACTTCGTGTCGGTGATGTTCAGGAGAACGACCCGCTCCAGCTCGCGCATGACCTTCTCGCCGACCGCTTGCTCCTTGACCTGGTAGGCGGCAAGGGCCTCCTCGATGAATAGTTCCTGGATGGCGACCACGTCCTTGACCTCAGCGAGTTCGGCTGGACTGCTCTTCGTCGGGAAGACCTCGCTCATCGCGGTGACCAGGGCATCCATGTCCCAATCCTCGGGGAAGACGTCCGCCGGCAGGTACTCCTCCACCGTGTCGCGTACGACTTCTTCGACGAATCCGAGCGCCTGTTCCTGCAGGTCGGCGCCGCGCAGGATCTTGTTGCGCTCCTCGTAGATGACCTTGCGCTGGGTGTTCATCACGTCGTCGTATTTCAGGACGTTCTTGCGCCGTTCGTAGTTGAGTTCCTCGATCTGCTTCTGGGCCTGCTCGACGGCGCGCGTGACCATCTTGGCCGTGATGGGTTCGTCGTCGGGCCACTTCAGTCGCTCCATGATCGAGGCGACCCGATCGCTTGCGAACATCCTCATCAGGTCGTCTTCCAGGGAGAGGTAGAACAGCGACGCGCCCGGATCGCCCTGACGGCCGGCGCGGCCTCGCAGCTGGTTGTCGATGCGCCGAGACTCGTGGCGCTCGGTGCCCAGCACATAGAGCCCGCCGGTCCCGATGACCTCCTCATGCTCGGCGTCGGTCTGCGTCTTGAGTTTGCCGAAGATCGGCTGGTACTCGGCCTCGTAGGCGGCGCGGTCCTCCTCCTCCATCTCGAAGAGCAGATAGGCGTCGTTGTCGAAGCCGCGTGCGGTCATCTCTTGGCGCGCAAGGTATTCGGCGTTGCCCCCCAGGAGGATGTCGACGCCTCGGCCGGCCATGTTGGTTGCGACGGTTACCGAGCCCAGACGGCCGGCCTGAGCGACGATCACGGCTTCCTTCTCGTGATTCTTGGCGTTCAGCACGAAGTGCTGGACCCCGCGCCGATTCAGCAATCCCGAGAGCTTCTCGGACTTCTCGATGGAAACCGTGCCGACCAGGATCGGCTGCCCGGTCTGATTGCGTTCGATGATGTCCTCGACGACGGCGTTCCACTTGGCCTCTTCGCTCTTGTAGATGAAGTCCTGCTGATCGTCGCGGACCATGTTGCGGTTGGTCGGGATCTCGATGACGCCGAGCTTGTAGGTCTCTTCGAACTCGGTGAGCTGGGTGCGGGCGGTACCGGTCATCCCCGCGAGCTTGTCGTACATCTTGAAGTAGTTCTGGATCGTGATGGTCGCCAGGGTCTGGTTCTCCTCTTTGATCCTGACGCCCTCCTTGGCCTCGATGGCCTGGTGCAGGCCCTCCGAGTAACGACGGCCCTCCAGTACGCGGCCGGTGAACTCATCGACGATCTTGACCTCGCCGTCCTGCACGACGTAGGCGACATCGCGCTTGTACAACTCCTTGGCGCGAAGCGAGTTCTGCATGTGGTGCACGAGCGGCGTGTTGACGTGCTCGTAGAGGTTCTCGATGCCGAGCAGCTCCTCGACCTTGGCGACGCCGGACTCGGTGATGGCGACCTGGTACTTGCCCTCCTCGACCTCGTAGTCCTCGTCGCGCTTGAGCTTGGGGGCGATACGGGCGAAGGTCTGATACCACTTGGCTGAGTCGGCCACCATCCCGGAGATGATCAAAGGCGTGCGCGCCTCGTCGATCAGGATCGAGTCGACCTCGTCCACGATCGCGAAGTTGTGGCCGCGCTGGACCATGTCCTCGGCCCTCATAGCCATGTTGTCGCGCAGGTAGTCGAAACCCAGTTCGTTGTTGGTGCCGTAGGTGATATCGGCCGCATAGGCCGGCACCCGCTGAGCCGGGTTCATCGCCGACTGGATCAGGCCCACGGAGAGCCCGAGGAACCGATAGATGCCGCCCATCCACTCGGAGTCACGCTTGGCCAGGTAGTCGTTGACCGTGACCAGGTGAACGCCCTTGCCCGGCAGGGCGTTCAGGTACCCCGGAAGCGTCGAGACAAGCGTCTTTCCCTCACCGGTCTTCATCTCGGCGATGTCACCGCCGTGAAGGGCCACCCCACCCATCAGCTGCACGTCGAAGTGGCGCTGGCCGATCGTGCGCCTTGCGGCCTCCCGTACGACGGCGAAGGCCTCGGGCAGCAGATCGTCCAGGGGCTCGCCGGCCCCTAGCCGCTCACGGAACTCGACCGTCCTGTGGGCAAGCTCCCCGTCGGAGAGCGACTCGATCTCGGGCTCGAAGGTATCGACGAGCTGCGCGATCGATTCGAGGTTCTTACGCTTGCGGCCCTCGCCCAACGAGCTGAGTTTTTCGAATACCAAGGAGAGATGTCCCTTCGGGTCGTGCCTCGGGTTCGATTCTACCCGCGGACCGGTTCAGGACCCGGGCGCCCCGCTCACCACATCGCGGGTGAGCTGCGCATGCCCCACATGCTCGCCGAGATGCGAGACCGCGTGGAGCAGCGCCCAAGCCGCGGTGACGGACTCAGGCTCGTCTCCGGTCCAGGTGGCTACGCCCGTCGCCGCCGGATCGAAGGTCGACACGTTCAACAACGCACGGCACTCAGCCGCGATCCGGCCGGCGAGCGTGCGGAAGTTATCGGCGTTGTCCACGACCGTCCGGAACTCGGCCGGGCGGTCGCGCGGCGGCAGCTCGGCGCCCGTCGCAAGACTGAGCCAGGACCGCGTGCTGTAGAGGGCGTGGATCACGAGAACCGCCAGTCCGTTCGTGTCCTCTCCCGCCGGGCGGCGGTTCATCTCTTCGGCAGAGCGCCCCTCGAGGGTGGAGGTCAGATCCTGGAGCGACTCGCTCAGGACCTCGCGCGTCGCTTCGAGCAGACTATCCGCCACGATCAGGTGATCTCGAGAAGCTTCTCGCGAACGGCGTAGACGACAGCCTCCATGCGAGAGTGCAGGTGCAGCTTCTCCAGGATGTTTCGGATGTGGTTCTTGACCGTGTTCTCGGAGATGAACAGCTCCTTGGCGATGTCGCGGTTGTTCAGGCCCTGCGCGACGAGCTTGAGGACCTCCATCTCACGGTCTGTCAGCCGAGGCGCCGGCATCTGTGGGCGCTCCTCCGCGGTCTTGGAGATCGCGGCGAACTCGGTCAGAAGCTTGGAAGCCATGGAGGGGCTGATGCGGGATTGACCCTGCCAGACGCTGCGGATCGCGTCGGCTACTTCCTCTATCGGGATCTCTTTCAGCAGGTAGCCGCTGGCTCCCGCCTTGATCGCGTCGTAGAGGTCGGCCTCTTCATCGGAGATCGTAAGCATCAAGATCTTGACGTGGGGAAGCAGTTCCTTGATCTCCCCGGCTGCTTCGATGCCCGAACGTCGGGGCATCCGAACGTCCATCAGAACGACATCGGGCATCAATTCGGTCGCCCTTTGGATAGCCTCTGCGCCATCGGAAGCTTCCCCGACCAGCTCGATATCACTCTCTTGACCCAGCACCATCTCGAGTCCGCGCCTGAAGAGCGCGTGGTCGTCCACGACCATCACTCGGAGCCTCTCGCCTGCCTGCGCCTGGTCCTTCTCCTTAGCCGTCAAACCATCCTCCGACTTCGCCCGTTATGACTACCTATCGGCACCAGACCGGTCTAGGCGTTAGCGGATTCTAGACCATTCCCCTTACCCGCCACGCGGGTTCGCAGCCTGCTGTGGTGATCCCTGATCTGACGTTCCAGCCGCTCGGCGAGCTGATCGAGGGCCTTGAGCACGTCTGGACCCTCCCCGTGTGCCCTGAAAGTCTTCTTCGGGATGTGCAGCGCCCCGTCCAGGCGTTTGGTCCCATGGCTGGGATTGTGCTCAGCCAGGACCTCGATATCGAGCTTGGTGATCCTGGGTTCTATCCGGGCCAGACGAGCCAGCTTGTGCTCGGCTGCCACTCGCATCTCTTCGGTGACCTTGGTTCCGCGACCCGTATAGGTCAGTTCCATCGGACTCCTTGTCGGTCGGCGCTCCGCGTGTTGGGCCCCCGTCCGGCTGACCTGGTCTTTGACCCCACACCCGCCTGCGGGAAGGTTCGCCGCCCTTGCGGACGACTTAGCCTCCTCTCTCGAACGGTTGCCCGTTCGAGGCAGGGCTTACATCTAAACCGCACCATGCTCGACGACCAAGAGTCGCCTTACGTGGGTCGTTTCGCCTGCGACTGGCATCGACTACCGAGGAACCTCCTCGGGCAACCACAGACCCGGACGGGAACCCTTACGCCGAGTATATCGGCGTGGAAGTGGGCCAGGAATAGCCCTTGCAGCCGTAAGGAGGGTGACCTCTTGCGCCCCGGCCGCGAGCAGGACCCGGGCGCACTCGGCCGCGGTTGCCCCCGTCGTGAGCACGTCGTCGATGAGCAAGACCTTATGAGGAGGGCATCGACCGGCCTCGAAGACGCCGGACATAGCGGTCCGTCGCTCCTCGGCCGATCGACGCGCCTGAGGGGTCGTCGCGCCGGTTCGCCGTAGTAGCCGGCGGGCGGGGATGCCCAGTCCGGGTGCGACGGCGCGGGCGATAGCCCTCGCCTGGTCGTACCCGCGCTCCGCGAGGCGCGCGCGACCCAAGGGCACCCAGGTGACGATGTCGGCTCGCGTCGGAGGGTCGACCACCACCATCGCCCGGCCCAGGGCCTCGGCTACCGAGCGCCACCCGGCGAACTTCAGCTTCAGGATCGCAGCCTTCGCGGGCCCGTCGTAAAGGAAGGGAGCGCGGGCCTGTAGAAGTTCGCGCGGCGGACAGTCCCGACAGGTGGGAGCGGCAGTGTCGAGCGGTCGCCCGCACCTGCTGCACCACGGCGGGGTCAGCGGGGTCAGATCCTTGAGACAGCGTTCGCAGAAGGGCCAGAGCCCGCCGGAGCACCCGGCGCAGCGCCTCGGGAAGAGCGTGTCGAACGCTCGCATCGGCCGACCCTACCGGCCGGCGCCGACACGGTTAGGGCAGGCGAAGTTCCAGCGAAGCCGAGCCTCGGCCGTTCGCCGAGACCTCGATCGCGATCATTACGTGGGACTTCAGCAGCGGATAGGCCCTGGCCGTCCCCTGTCCGGACTCCCCATCGAAGTCAGAATCGAGAGACGGCAGCGCCTCACCGTCGGCGGTAAGAGTGACCTCAACCGCCTCATCGGATGAGAAATGGACCGTCACGGAGTCCCCTCCGCAATCGATGTGGTCGACCTTGACCACAGGCCCATCGGCGATGGACAGCTTCTCCCCCACCGGTATGGCTCCGCGGCGAACCACGGAGCGTGACCAGGGGACGGCGAACCCGCGGTCCATGGTCATGGTTCGCGAGCGACCGTCGACGTCCACGTCGCATTCGAGGGCGTACCAGCCCGAGCCCAACTCCATGACTCCGAACTCGAACGGAACGAACAGATCGGCCCTTGGGGCTGCCTGGAGGGTGACGGGGTGGATATCGATCGGATGCAGCTGCCCGCCGCCGACCGATCTGACGTTCGCCCCTCGGATGATCACCTGGTGGGGATCGCCGTCGACGCACCTGATGACGAACGCCCCCTTGACCGTCGCCGGGAAGCGCTCGAAATGGGCCTTGATCTGTATCTGCTGTTGTTCCTGACTCATGTCGGGCTAGGTTCCCTGCTCCCAGGAGTGCAGATAGTGATCCTGCTCGGGGGTCAGGGTGTCGATCTCGACTCCCATCGCGCGCAGCTTCAGGCGGGCAACCTCCCGGTCGATCTCCTTCGGCACTTCGTAGACCGCCGAGGACAGCGTGCCCTTGTTCTGCACGACCCACTCGGCCGCCAGGGCCTGGTTAGCGAACGACATGTCCATCACCGCGGCAGGGTGCCCCTCGGCCGCGGCCAGATTGACGAGACGTCCCTCACCCAGGAGGTAGAGCTTGCGGCCATCGGCCATCGTGTGCTCGTCCACGAAGTCGCGGATCCGTCGCGTCGCAGTAGACAGCTCGGCCAACGCCCCCTTGTCTATCTCGACGTCGAAGTGGCCGGAGTTGGCCATGATCGCGCCATCCTTCATCAGTTCCATGTGCTCCCGGGCGATGACGTGCATGTCGCCCGTCACGGTCACGAAGATGTCCCCGATGCGCGCTGCCTCTCTGATCGGCATCACGCGGTAGCCCTCCATCAGGGCCTCCAGGGCGATCGTGGGGTCAACCTCCGTGACGATCACGTGAGCGCCCATGCCGCGCGCGCGAGAGGCCACTCCCCTTCCGCACATGCCGTATCCGACGACGACCACGTTCCGTCCGGCCAGGAGCCGGTTCGTCGCGCGCATGATGGCGTCGATCGTCGACTGACCGGTTCCGAACCGGTTGTCGAACAGATGCTTGGTATCTGCATCGTTGACCGAAACGATCGGGTACTTCAAGGCTCCGTCGACCGCCATGGCACGCAAGCGGATCACGCCCGTAGTGGTCTCCTCGGTTCCTCCGATGATCTCGGCGATCTGGTCCGATCGCTCCTTGTGAAGGACGCTGACCATGTCGGCGCCGTCATCCATGGTGATGTGAGGACGGGTGTCGAGCACCGCGTTGATGTGACGGAAGAACGTGTCGGTGTCCTCGCCTTTGATGGCGAAGGTTGCGATGCCGCTCTGCTCGCAGAGGGCCGCTGCCACGTCATCCTGCGTCGAGAGAGGGTTCGAGGCGCAGATGGCTACCTCGGCTCCGCCGGCCGCAAGGGTTTCCATCAGGTTGGCGGTCTCGGTCGTCACGTGAAGGCAAGCGCCGATCCGGACACCCTCCAGCGGGCGCTCCTTCTCGAATCTCTCTCGGATGAGAGCCAGGACCGGCATCTCGCTGGCGGCCCACTCGATACGCTCGCGGCCCTTGGTCGCGAGTCCCAAGTCCCTCACATCGCAGTCCATCGTTTCAGGCTCCTTTCATGCGCGGAAGGATGTCTACGAGGAGACGTCCTACCGCGATAGCTGTCTGGTTCGAGACCCGGACCACGTCATCGTGCTCGACGTGCTCTCCTAACGCATTGGTCACCGAACAGAGTCCCAGAACGCGAAGTCCGAGGGCCACCGCTGGGACGACCTCGGGCACGACCGACAGGCCCACTACGCCGGCGCCCGCCTGCCGCAGGAAGGCGACCTCGGTCGGGGTCTCGTATGCCGGACCACCCATGGCCGCGTAGATCCCCTCGGCGGCGGCGATGCCCATGGCCGCGGCACGTTCCAGCGCAAGGGTTCTCAGCGATGGGTCGTAGGCGTTCTCCATGGATATGAACGCCGGGGTTCCATCCGGGAAGCGCCAGGCCCTCATCGGGTTGGTTCCCATCATGTTGATGTGATCTCGGAGAACCACGACCGTCCCGGCGGCAAAACCGGGCTCGAGCCCTCCCACCGCCGCCGTAACCACCAGGGTGCTTGCCCCCAGAGCCCTAGCCAGTCGCGGCAGGAGTGCCGGGACGTCCATGCCGTGCCCCTCGTAGAAGTGAACCCGGCCGAAGAAGGCAGCGACCGGGACCCCGGCCAGGTGACCCAGGACCAGCCTGCCTTCGTGTCCGGGAACTCCGGCGGGCGGGAATCCGGCCAGATCGGTGAAGGCGAACGAGGCTTCCTCCCGCAGGTTCGCACTCAGTGCCGGCCCCAAACCCGATCCGAGGATCACGGCTACCTCGGGAACCAGGTCTGTCTTTGTGCGAACCGCGGCCGCACCTTCCTCCGGGAGGTTGTCGCCCGGCCCGGGGACCCCCGTACTCACTCCGAGGACCCCGCGGCCAGAGCGGCCTTGAGCCGCTCGATCACGACCACCGGCGTGGGATCCACACCTCTTGAGATCGCGTGATACACGCTCGCGAAGTCCCCAAGACCTATCAGCGAGAACAGCTGTGCCAGCGCAGAGCGGCCGGCTGCTCGGAACTCCTCGACGTGGGCCCCCGATGCCTTCGCGATGTCGAGCGACAGCGGGAATCGAGGCATGATCTCGCTGTGCTCTCCGCCGTGCCTCAGAGCGATGACCGCGTACGATTCGCCGTTAGGTCGCTCCCACCCCACGACCTCGTTGTGGTCGAGTTCCGACATCGACGAAGCGAACGCGACGATCTTGCCGTTCTCGTTGAACTGGGCCTTCCACCTTGCGGCCGCTACCGAGCCGATCCCGTCCGCGCCCCAGATCACAGGCGTGCGATCGGCGAGCCGATGAGCCAGTTCCTTCGCGAGGTTGTCGCGAGCTGGGACGTCAGGGCCGAGCCGCGCCGCGAGTGCCTGTAACTCCGCAACCGCTTCAGCCACGTCCGAGGACATGTCGGGAAGCAGCCCGGCAGCCTGCAACGCCCCCAGGCAGGCGGCTGTGAGCCACCCGAGGGCCGCGCGAGGTTGCCCTCCTCCTCGAACGATCACACGGGCGACGCCGGCGGAGTCGGCCTCGATCGCAAGGCTGCCCCCCGAGGTGATCGCGATCAGTCGACAACCTCTATGGAGCGCCTCACGGAAGCATGCGAGCGTCTCGGCGGTGTTGCCCGAGTAGGACGAGACGATGACCAGGGTGTGGGTGCCACAGTATCCGGGGAGCACCGGGCTTCGATTCACATCGACGGGGACGCCGAGCCGCTCGCGGAAGACCGACCGCAGGACGTCGCCGGCTACCGCGGATCCGCCCATCCCGCAGAAAGTGACCGCGGAAAGGCCGTCCAGCACCGGGAGATCCTCCGCGGAAAGGCCGGTGGCGAAGCCGTCGCTGAGATCCTTCGACAGCCCAGCGACGGCGTCCAGCATGCCGCTGGGATCGATCGAACGGAGCGCCCGTTCGTCGTCGAGGTCTATCACTTCTTCTTCTTGCCCCCGGAGGCGGGCTTCTCGGCCTCGTCGATGAGCATCACCGGGATGCCGTCGCGAACGGGGTAGCGGTAGCCGCAGACCGTGCACTCGATGATCTGTTCGGCTTCCTTGTAATCGATGGCCCCTCTGTCGTTAGGACAGACCAGGATCTCGAGCAGCTCTGCGTCGATCGTCACGATGCTCCTCCTTCGCCTCGTATCAGGGCGAGCGCCTCAGCCGTCTTCTCCTCGAGGAGACCCTGACTGCGAGCCTCGACGTTCAGGCGGAGCAGCGGCTCCGTGTTCGACGGGCGCACGTTGAACCACCAGTCATCGAACTCTACCGTCAGGCCGTCCATGCGGTCTTGCGAGCCATGGAGATAGCGGGCAGCCAGCTCCTCGATCTTTCCGGCCTGATCGGTGACCTTCGAGTTGACCTCCCCCGAGGCGAAGTACCGGCGGAAAGGCTCCAGGAGCTCGGATAGCGGCTTGCCGGCCTCCGAAAGCCTGCCCAGGGCCACGACGCCTGCGATAAGCCCTGAGTCGGCTCTGTAGTTGTCACGGAAGTAGTAGTGCCCGGAATGCTCTCCCCCGAAGACGGCGCCCGTGTCGGCCATCACCTGCTTGATGAACGAGTGTCCGACACGCGTGCGGACGGGAACACCTCCGCTCTCTTCGATCACCTCTCTCACGACCCAGGAGCAGATCAGGTTGTAGACGACCGAGGCTCCCGGGTTGCGCTCGAGCATCGCCTGCGCAACCAGGGCCGTCACGAGAGAACCGGAGACGTCGGCGGCCTTCTCGTCGATCAGGAAGACACGATCGGCGTCCCCGTCGAAGGCAAGGCCGATGTCCGCATCCGTCTCCAGAACAGCGGCGCGCAGATCCTTCTGGTTCTCCGGGTCTATCGGGTCCGCAGGGTGGTTCGGGAATGTTCCGTCCAAGTCGGGGAAGAGGTGATGCAGCGTCACTGGCAGACGCTCGAAGACGGCTGGGACCACGAGTCCTCCCATCCCGTTAGCCGTGTCGGCTACGACGGTGAGCGGACGCATGCTCTCGGCATCGACGAAGGAAAGGACGTGCTCGACGTAGGGTTCGAGCATGTCACGGCGCTCGACCACGCCCGGCGAGGACCGTCCGCCCACATCCGGACCCTCCGCTGTTCGCCGGATCTGGATAAGGCCGGTGTCCTCACCGACCGGCCTGGCACCGGCGAGGCAGAACTTCAAGCCGTTGTAACTGGGAGGGTTATGGCTCGCGGTCAGCATGACTCCGGGAAGGTCTAGCGAGCCCGAAGCGAAATAGAGGAGGTCGGTCGATGCAAGGCCTAGGTCGACGACGCCAACGCCGCGGGAAGTCACTCCTTCGGCGAAAGCCTCTGCCAGCTCCGGAGAAGAGAGTCTGCAGTCCCGTCCGAGCAGCACGCGCTCTGCCCGGCTCCATGAGGCGAAGGCCGCACCGATGCGCCTGACGGCCTCGCCGTCCATCTCGTCGGGGACGACTCCGCGCACGTCGTAGGCCTTGAAGATGGCGCTGAGGTCTGACGTGGGCACGCGGGGCATGGTACTGAATCGAAGAGGTCGCGCCCGGAAGGTGCGGCGCTACTACTTCTGGACGACGAGGCCGATCACGGACTGGAGGGGGACCTCTTCACCATCGCGCTGCCACCACTTGGCTTCGCAGAGGTGGCACGTGGTGAACTGGAGGTCTCGCCCCGCCACGGACATCGTGATGGAGATGAGATCGCCTGATCTGCAGTTTGGGCAGGTGCCTTCTACTAGTTCCATGACTCCAAGAGTTTCTGCTCGTCCCGACATCTCGACCATAGCACTCGACCGTCATTTCCTTGAGCCGTCTTATGGCTACAGACACCGGGCCGACCGGCTCTCATCGAAGCCCCTAGCGACCTACAGAAACGTCCCCCGCTTGGGGGGGAAGGGGCGCGGGTGACGGGCGCCCTTCGGCCATCACGTGCTGGAGCGGACTAGCCGGCGCCGATCGGAGCAGGCGCGCGCTCGTCACGCAATGTCCATCCCAGAGGCGGAGTCAGCCTCTGGATATGCTCGCGGCAAAGGTCCAGAAGGTTGGGGTCTCGCTCCTGGAAGAGATCGTGCAGGACCACTTCACGGCTCGTATACAGCAGGGCGATCGTGGCTATCGGGTGGGCCGGGCAACGCATCTTCGCGCAGGTACGCATGCGTGGCACGGTAAATCACAAGGATGTGATCCGCAAGAACCGGAGGGGAAAAAGCGTACTCCGCGGTGGCTCCGGTCCAGGTTGCCCCTTCCCTTCGTCTCCGCGGAGTACGGCCGGATGATAGGCCGACCCCGGAGGTTCGTGCAACCCCTTCGTAGGAGAAAGAGTGACAAGAAGCTACTTGATGATAACGGGGGTCCCTATGGGGACGAGCGGGTACAGCGCCTCGGAGTCGCTGATGTTCATACGGATGCAGCCGTGCGACGCGTATGTCCCTATCGAACCTGAGTCATAGGTGCCGTGGATCCGTATGTCAGGAGCGTTGAGATACAGGGCTCGTGTTCCCAGCGGGTTGCCCGGACCGGGAGGGATCGAGGGTGGAAGGTCCTTTCCCCAAGTGTCGAGCGCCGGGTTGTACCAGGTCGGGTTCTCCGCCTTGTTCACGATGGTCCAGACCCCCTTGGGCGTTACGAAACCGGGTTTGGCCGTAGCGACCCGATAGGTGCGCTCGACCTCGAACCCGTCATAGAGGAAGAGGTTGTTCGTCGCGATATCGACGACGAGCGTCTTGCCGAGCGTCTCATCGGAGATCTTCGGCTCGGTCTTGGCAAGGCTCAGGCGGATCGATGGCTTCCCCGAGCGCAGCGCGTCGACGATCTTCGAGGTTGCCGCGTCGGCATCGAGCTCGCGACCGAACCTTGAGTGGACGAAGTCGAGCTCCCCGTCCAGAAGCTCGATCGAAGCGTTCCGGGCTCTCGATGCGAGTCCGTCGGAGATGCCGGCGAGGAAGGACCTAACCTTTGCGGCCCCGTACCGCCACTCGAGGGCGATGTCTTTGTTCACAGGCTCTTGGCGGATCCGGCGGACGAGCCTGCCGAACATGCTGTACCCGTCGCTCACCGCGAGGGCCTGATCTACGGCCGAGTCGATATCCACGTGAACGCCGAGCTGCTGGGAGGTCGCGGTCCAACTCTGGTCGGCCGCCGATATGCGAACAGATGAGGACAACCTGGTTTCGGCCTCGGCGCGAACGGCCGCCACGGCTTGGTCCCGCGTCATGCCTCCTACGTCCACGCCCCCGATCTTGACGCCGGGGAGTATCTCGTCCGAGTGGGAGTGGTCGTAACGGAAAGCCGCGTACGTGACGCCTCCACCGGTGAGGCCGAGCACGGCTAACACTACGAGCAGCACGGGCAGAACGCCCCGGACGAACCCTCTCGCGTGTCTTCCCCTCGCCATCCCTATCCCTTCGGCCTAGATGATGACCTTTCATGATAACCGTGACTTCGCCGAGAAGCCCCCGCTTGGCGGGCCTGGCTAGGCGGGGACCGGTATGGCGCCGGCGATCGCGTAGGAGGCCTCCCCGAGCGTTCCGAAGGAAGAGGACGCCCCTGCGGCTACGAACGTTCCCTCGCCGGCGGTCGCCAAGATCGCCGCGCTCAGGTCCTGGGAGAGGAATCCCTCCTCCGCCTCGACCGTCGCGCCGGCCGGAACGATCATCAACAAGGTCGGCGAGGAAGGGGCTTGACCATCCGTGGGAAGGATCGTCAGCGTCACCTGGACGGGAGCATCGGACGGATTGGAGATGACAAGCCCGGGTGCCGCCGGATCTCCGGCTGCCGATGGCATGACTATCCAGGCCGAAGCAGCCGAGGTCGCCCCGACGGTAGCGCCCTGATCGGTCCCCTTGCCAAGCACTCGACGAACCGCTACCAGACCCGGCGAGCCGGCATCGGAATGCACGTCTATCGAGGAGGGCCCGAGGGAGGCAACGGCATAGGTCTTGGACGATGTCCCGCCCTGAACCGCGCCTGTCAGCCCGCCGGCGGGCGCCAGTGGCTCAGACGATGAAAGCGTCGCCCCGAAC
Organism: Actinomycetes bacterium; assembly: GCA_031423155.1. Taxonomy (GTDB): domain Bacteria; phylum Actinomycetota; class UBA4738; order UBA4738; family HRBIN12; genus JANPEZ01. The sequence continues at coordinate 15,238 of JANPEZ010000175.1, read as the reverse complement.
CTGGCCTGGCCCTCTGCGGGTGACATGACCACGAGGGTCGACTGCCCCGAATCTCCCGTCGCCGGGAGCATCGTCCTGCCGCTGGCCGAGGCCGAAGCAACCACGGAACGGATCCCCCCCGCATCAGAGGTTCCGAGGGTGGCTACGGCGACCCGTCCGAAAGACACATCCACTTCGGCTCCCACCGCCACCTCGCCATCGGCCCACTTGTTGAGATGAAGCGCGACGCTGCGATGCGCAGGTAGCACGGATCCGGTTAGATCCGAGTTCCTGATCGGAGCCCTGGACGCGGTCAGGAGCACGACATCGAAGACGGCTTCGACATCGAAGGGGTTCATAACGATCAGGTAGTCGTCCTGACCTTGATCGGTGTTGCCATCAGCCGCGAACCAGGTCCGCGTGTCGGCCGTGTCCAGACATGGCTCGGCGGCGACACCCGTCTCCTGCCCGCCGGCGGTTGTTACCCAGCCGACCGCCACCCAACCTCCGAAGTACTCGACGAACGAGGACGCCTCTCTGCTCGTGGCGTCCGCCGGTAGCGACAGCGTTGCCCCCGCCGCTACCGTGAAGGTTTCAGAGACCCCGGTGCGTTTGGAGCCGAGGGATGTGAGTCGGATATCGACCGGGTCGACCCCAGGATTCGCGATGGATAGCGTGGTCTGCCAGCCCGCGTCGGCGCCGCCGTGCGGACAGAACCAGGCTCCCGATGGTGCGGCTCCCCCTGCGGCGGCGTCCGATCGCGCGCGCGGCCCGAGCCGGTCCGCTCCGACCCCGGCTGCCACCAGCACCGCAAGGCTGAGGAGGGCGAGGAGCCCCTGTCCTTTCGCCTTCATCGGGGAGCCGGCTTCCTCGTGATCCAAAGGGCGATGACCCACAAGATGGTGAGCAAGACCATCTGCGCGGTGTGACGCCACTGGTTCGCGTATGTGACCCGGAATGGCCCACTGGGGGCAGCGAAAGACGTCGCCCATCCGAAAGAGCGGGATGCCCGTATCGACCCTGCATCCGAACCCATACTCCAGTCCGTTGAAAACTCCGAGGCGATCAGCACAACGCCCTCGCCATCGCCCTGACCCTGCCATCCCCCGCCGACCGCGGTAAGAGGCAGCGAGGCCGACCCGGAGAATCGAGCGATGTCCTCAAGCGCAGACGCTTCCGAAGTGCTCGAGACGTCCTCTGCGGTCGCCAGGGCGGCGGGCGGGATCGCCGCGGCGTTCCGATAGATCACGAGCCCCTCAGTGGCCGAAAGGTTGAGATCGGCTTGAGTACCTAGCTGTGAGGCGACGGCAGTCGGCAGGGTCCCTTGCTCTGCGACGACGAACCTGATCCCGAGCGGAGCTAGAAGTGCCCCGGTGTGCGAAGTCGTCCCCGACAAGAGCTCATCCATGCTTGCCCGCAGGTACTCCTCGCCCGGACCCTCGAGGGATCTACCTGTATCGATCGCCGATGCGCCATCCTGGGTGGTCACCGCCCACTTCAGGGAGGACCCGCCGTCGGGGAAGACCCCCTGCGGATCTCCACCGGGCGCCGGAAAGCGCCTCCCGTCGTCGGCGCCGATCCAAAGCACCCTGTACTCGCCTTCCGCCCCGCTGCGCAGAACCTCCCATGCGGGAGTAGCAACCTCAGCCCCTCCGATCCCCCAGGCCCCGACTATCGCGGCCGCTGTCTGCAAGAACAGACCGCCACCGAGCGTAAGTGTGAGCGCCGTGGCCCCTATCTGCCGATAGCCGAAGGACTCCTTGCCGATGCCGCTGGAGAAGGCCGAGAGTCCGTAACCGATCAACATCGCCTCGGATATGGCGGCCAGGGCCAGGTATGCCATCGGGTTGGAAAGAGCATCCGGCAGGTAGTCGGCGGCGGCAGCCCAGGCCAGGAATGTCCCTGCGCCCGCCGAGACGAGCGCGCGGAAAGCCGGACCACGGTCCTCTGCCCTGACGAGGCTGAACGCGATGATCGCGGCGGCAGGCAGGAACCAGGCGATCACCCAGGTGCCCGGACCCTCCCCCAACACGAGCCGGCCCACCCGGTCCATCTGCGCGGAGCCGATCTCGGAGGAAAGTGACGCGGCACGGGAGGATATGAAGCTCCCCATCATCGGGAACACAAGGGCTGCACCGACCGTCGTCGCCGCCAGACTCGATCCCATCCCGCTGACCCGAGACGGAGAAAGCACCAACCGCACCAGGAGCATCACCGCGAAAGCAAGGAGTGTCCCCGGGAAGAAGGAGACGCCCACGGCAAGAGCCACGCCGAGACCGACCACAGATCTTCGGCGGTCGACCGGGACACCGGAGGAGAAGGAAGAATCGAGCCTGTCGTAGAGAACCGGCATCACGGCAAGAGCTACGAGCAGATCCATCCTGCCCTCGGAGAAACCCCAAAGCATCACGGCCGAAAGCGAGTAGCAGGCGGCCGCAACGACGCTCGACACGGGCCTGCCGGTCTCTCGAGCGAGCGCGCGGTACGTCATCACAGCGCCCAACACCGGCGCTCCTCCGAGAAGTACCCGCTGCGCCAGCCCCACCCTGCCGAACAGCAGGCTCGAAAGGCCTCCGAGGGCTGCCAGTGCCGGGCTCGCGGCCTGGGACCCTCCGAATCCGGTAGTTCGGTAGGCCGATAGCAGTTCGGCGAAGAACCCTCGAGGGCGCGATGGCAGGGTCACGATCGCGGCGCCCTGAAGGGTCGCGTGCGAGAGCAGGTCTCGATAGGCGAACGCCAGAACGAAGATCGCCAGCGTCGAGGCGACTACCACAGGGTGTGTACGAACGAGCGATGTCGTTTGGTGGCTCAGGCGAACGCGAACCGGTTCTCCCTCGTCCTCCTGTTCGAGTTCTCGCTGCTCGTCCAGGATCACACCGGCGCGCTCGAACCAGCGGGGCACCCGCGCCGTGGCCGACTCCATGAAGCGGCGGATCGACCGGTCGGGAACGGCGCGCACCCCTTGCGCTCGAACCCGCCGGCGAACCGTGCTCGGCAGGTGCAGGAGGTTCCAACCCCAAGCGGCGAGGAGATCGACGAGATCCTCGAACCGACGCGTCAGGGTGAGCGCCAGGGCCCGCGGGATCCCCATCAGGACGTATAGGGGCAGGAGCCAGATGAGCGACCGGACGGAGTAGTCCTTCAGCATCGACGCCAGCGCTGCCCTCTCCGCGTAGTAGCGCGCACCGCGGTGATGTGGATCCCGGCCCCGCTTGCCTTTTCGACCTGCGTCAAGGTGCCGCGCGCGGGCGAGCGGCGTCATCAGGACCTTGAAACCCGCGAGTCGAGCGCGCCAGCAAAGGTCCAGATCCTCGTGATGCGACTCGAAGCGATCGTCGGGTGGCCCGATCTTCTTCCAGACCTCGCTCGCGACGAGCATCGCGCAGGAGGAAACGTAGAGAACCTCGAGAACCCGGTCGTATTGACCCTGGTCGATCTCGCCGGCTTGCAGCGGGGTCGAGGGGTGTCCGAAACGATCGGTCGATCGGCCGACCTCGAGTAGAAGCTTCGGCTCGTCCCAGTCGACGACCTTCGGACCGACGACTCCTACACGTTCGACTCCCTCGATCGCGATGGCAGCTTCCACCAACTTCGTGACGGCGTCCGGGTCGAGCGCGGTGTCATCGTGCAGCAGCAGGGTGAAATCGGACTCGCTCGCGGCCGGAACGTCGAGCGCCGCCCTGATCGAACCGGCGACGCCCTCGTTGTCTTGCAGGCGCAGGACGCGGCCCGCACCTAGAGCCTGCTCCAGCAGCTCGGCCGAGCCATCCGTCGAAGCGTTGTCGACGGCGAGCACGCCTAAGCGAGGGTACGTCTGCCCGGCCAGCGCCTGGAGGGTCTCGCGCAACCACAGCGCAGCGTTGCGAACCACGAGCACCACCAGGACCGTGGGCGTGCGTACTTCGGGATCGGGAGTGGACGCGGGTTCGGCCATCAGGATGCGCTTACCTGCGCGGCGCGGAGACTAGCACGACCCCGGCCGGAAACGACGGAAGGGGGGCCGAAGCCCCCCTCCGCGCGATACAACGAAGAAGCTCAGCGCTTCTTCGCGGCCTTCTTACGAGCCGGCTTGCGCTTGGCAGCCGTCTTCTTTGCAGCTGGCTTGCGCTTCGCTGCGGCCTTCTTACGAGCCGGCTTGCGCTTCGCTGCTGCCTTCTTAGCAGCTGGCTTGCGCTTCGCTGCTGCCTTCTTACGAGCGGGCTTACGCGCCGCCGTCTTCTTGGCTGCTGGCTTGCGCCTGGCCGCGGTCTTCTTGCGAGCCGTCGCCTTCTTGGCGGCGGGCTTGCGCTTTGCCGCGGTCTTCTTGCGAGCCGTGGTCTTCTTGGCAGCCATCCCTTACCCCCTTCCGTGGATCAGGACGCCATCCGCTTGAGGCGTCGTCGTTCCCGTTCGCTCATCCCTCCCCACACGCCGTACCGCTCATCGCGGCGAAGCGCGTAGTTGAGGCACTCGATGCGGACGGGGCACTCACTGCAGATCCGCTTGGCCTCCCTCGATGACCCTCCCTTCTCGGGGAAGAAGACCTCGGGGTCGTATTCACGACACCTCGCTCTTTCCTGCCAAGGGATGTAGTGATGCACTCTTTTCTCCCCCCTGAATCACACGCGTGTGATTCTGAAGGAAGAACACCCCTTCTGACAAGGGGTTAACCAGGAAATTCCCTGCCTCTTCGCGCACCATCGCTGACCATCGTGGTCACCAGATCGGCTATGTGCAAGAGATGTTCGGCTAAAATCGCGTAGTCAAGCAAGTTTACCGTATCGGTCTATCTGGTTGACGAATCGGCGTGTGGAGAGGTGCGCTCGTAGGTCGTGGTTCGGATCTGAGGCGTTCTTCCGATGGCGCGGATCGCGTCGTCGAACTGATCGGGAGTCATCGCGATGCCGTGATCGGCGCCCGCCATGCGGCTGATCGTCTCTTCCATCAGCGTGCCTCCGAAGTCGTTCGCACCCGCACGAAGGATCCCCTGGCAGGCTTGGACACCCATCTTCACCCATGAGACCTGCACGTTGTGGATAACTCTGTCGAGCAGGATCCGCGCCACCGCATGCATCCGGATGCTGTCCTCGGCGCTCGCACCGGGGCGAGCCTTTCCCGCGAGGTAGATCGGGGCGTTCTGATGGATGAAGGACAGCGGCACGAACTCGGTGAACCCTCCCGTCTCGGACTGGATACGGGCCAGCCGGCGGATGTGCGCCACCCAGTGCGGGGGCGCGTCGACGTGGCCGTACATGATCGTGCTGGATGAAGGGATACCCAGTCCGTGGGCCACCTTGACGATCTCCTCCCAGGTATCTGCGGGGAGCTTGCCCTTGGTCAATATCCAGCGCACCTCGTCGTCGAGGATCTCCGCCGCCGTTCCGGGGATCGAGCCGAGCCCGCGGGCCTTGCACTCGGACAGGAATTCGACGAAGGAGATCCCCAGCTTCGTCGAGCCGTTCATGACCTCCATGGGACTGAAGGCGTGGACATGCATCCGAGGAACCCGCTGCTTCACCGCCTCGATCAGGTCGAAGTAGAAGGTGCCCGGAAGGTCGGGGTGGATACCCCCTTGCATGCAGACCTCGGAGGCGCCGAGGTTCCAGGCCTCCTCGGCTCGGTCGGCGACCTCGGTCAGGGTGAGCGTGTACGACTCCGGATCGACCTCGCGTTGGGCGAACGCGCAGAAACGGCAACCGACGTAGCAGACGTTGGTGAAGTTGATGTTGCGGTTGATCACGTAGGTCACTTCGTCTCCGACGGCTTCGGTCCTCAGGTCGTCCGCTACCTCGCAGAGCGCTTGCAGCGCTGGACCTTCGGCCTCAAAGAGCGCGAGCGCCTCCTCGTCTGAGATCGACCGGTGTGAGGCGGCCTTGGACAGAGCGGACTTGATCTGGGCATCTATCCGCTCGGGGCTCCGATCGCGCGCGGCCCAATCTCTGGTGGCGTCCGGGGCGTCGAAGTCGCCGTAGACGTACTCGGAGTCTTGGCGAAGACCGGCGCCCGGACCCTTGGCGAACGTCAAGGCGATCTGCCTGGGTTTGAAGTTGAGGTCGGGATCCTGCCAGGCGATCGGCTCGGGTACGCGACCTTCCACGGCAAGACCATCGTGCCCGATCAGGGCTGCCACGGGCGGGCGCATCCTGGAGGCAAGGAAGGGATCGGGCCTGGCGGCGAACGTTGGATAGATCGTGAGCCGCTCGCGTAAGACGAGCCCCTTGGAAGCGGTGGTCGCGGCAAGCGTGGCTATCTGTGGCCAGGGCCTCTCCGGATTCACGTGGTCGGGCGTCAGCGGAGATACCCCACCCCAGTCATCGATCCCCGCATCGAGCAACCGCAGACGCTGGCTCTCGTCGGAAAGGTTCGGCGGAGCCTGGATGTGCATCTGAGGGCCTAAGACCACGCGGGCGGTTGCCACGGCGGCGATGTACTCGTCGGAGCTGGGCTCGGGGGCTGCCTGCATCGCCGTACCGGCCTTGGCTCGGAAGTTCTGGATGATGACCTCCTGCACGTGACGCAGGCGCCGGTGAGCGTCGCGGATGGCGAACAGGGATCCGGCCCTTTCCCGCAGGGTCTCCCCGATGCCCACGAGGATGCCCGTGGTGAAGGGGATCGAAAGACGTCCGGCGTCCTCGATCGTTCGCAGGCGCACTGACGGAACCTTGTCGGGCGAGCCGAAGTGCGGTCCTCCCTTGCGTGCCAGCCGGTCGGACGAGGTCTCGAGCATCAAGCCCATCGACGCGGAGACGTGTTTGAGACGCGCCATCTCCTCGTAGGACATGACGCCCGGATTCAGATGAGGAAGCAACCCCGTCTCCTCGATCACGCGGATCGCGACGGCCCTCACGTAGTCGAGCGTGGACCCGTAACCGCGTTGCGCCAGCCACTCCCGCGCGAGCGGATAGCGCTCCTCCGGCCTGTCTCCGAGTGTGAAGAGCGCTTCCTTGCAGCCCATCTCGCGTCCGGCGGCGGCGATGGCGACAGCCTCTTCCGGCGTCAGGAAGGGCTTGTCGAGCTTGGCCGGTGGCTTCGCGAACGTGCAGTAATGGCAGTGATCCCGGCAGAGCATCGTGAGGGGGATGAAGACCTTTCGGGAGTAGGTGATCGTGGTGCCGTGGCCCAGCTCGCGCAGTCCGGCGGCGATCGACCCGAGCTCGAGCAGGCCATCGCCGGTAGCCGCGAGCAGCTCCTCGGTCTCCTCGAGCGAGAGGGCCTTGCCCGCACGCGCGCGAGCGAGTGCTCGTCGCAACCGATGTGCGGCCGGGGGCATGCGGGCGAGCCTACTACGCTGTACCGCTATGAAGGTCGCGGCTCTGGCGGGAGGGATCGGGGCGGGCAAGTTCCTGCGGGGATTGGTGCGGGTCGTGCCGGCAGCCGACGTCACGGTGATCGTCAATACCGGTGACGACATCTCGATGCACGGCCTGCACATCTCGCCCGACCTGGATTCTGTGACCTATTGGCTGGGCGACGCCTTCGACCGGGACCGCGGCTGGGGGCGGCGGGCCGAGACGTTTCGTTCCCAGGAGGAGTTGGCCCGGTTCGACCCCGAGGCGGCCTGGTTCGGCCTGGGAGACCTGGACCTTGCAACACACCTATATAGGACTCGTCTCCTGGAAGAAGGACTCGCGCTCTCGGAGGTGACAGAGAGGATCGCGGCGCGATTCGGCGTTGCCTCGCGGCTGCTGCCTATGAGCGAGGACCCGGTCACGACGCGGATAACGATCGTCGATGAAGTAGGAGCCGAGCTGGATCTTCACTTCCAGGAGTACTGGGTCAAGCGTGGCGGGACAGACGAGGTCAAAGCCTTCAGGTTCGAGGGGGTCGAGGTGGCCGATCCCACGCCCGGCGTGCTGGATGCGCTGTACCGGGCCGACGTGATCGTCATCTGTCCCTCGAATCCGGTCGTTTCGACGGGGCCGATACTGGCGGTACCCGGAGTGCGGGAGGCGGTCGCGTCCCGCCGAGAGGTCGTCGTTGGGATCTCCCCTATCGTCGGCGGCGCGCCGCTCGTGGGGATGGCCGACCGGCTGATGCCCGTTGCGGGGCTTGAGGTTTCGGCGCTGGGAGCCGCGCGCTCATACGAAGGGATCCTCGGAGCTTGGGTCATCGACCTGGCCGACGAGGCGCTCGCGCCCAGGTTCGATATCCCGGTCGCGATAACGGACACGATCATGCGCGACGATGAGACCGCCGAGGCCCTCGCCAGGGCGGCGCTGGAACTGGTCGCGGGATGACGGTCGAGATCACACCGGTCCCCGGACTGCCGGAGGTAGAAGCCGGGGCCGATCTGGCTGGGTTGCTAGCACCCTTCTTGAGGGACCAAGGGCTGCGAGACGGGGACGTGGTCGCCGTCACTCAGAAGATCGTGTCCAAGGCCGAGGGTCGGCTGGTCTCCGGATCGAACCGTTCTGCAGTGGTGGCGAGCGAGAGCGTTCGCGTGGTGGCGCGACGCGGAGATCTGGTCATAGCCCAAACGCGCCACGGATTGGTCTGCGCGAACGCCGGCGTGGACGCGTCCAACGTGGCCGAGGGGATGCTCTCGCTCCTTCCCGAGGATCCCGACGCATCCGCCGAAGCCATCCGCAAGGGCCTGGCGTCCAGACTCGGTCTGTCCGATCTCGGCGTCGTGGTGACCGACACCTTCGGGCGAGCCTGGCGCGAGGGGGTAGTGAACGTGGCGATCGGGTGCGCCGGACTTGCCCCGGTGGTGGACCTGAGGGGCAGGCGCGACCACAACGGTCGCGCTCTGGAAGCGACGATCGTTGCTCTGGCGGACGAGGTCGCTGCCGCCTCGGGTCTGGTCATGGCCAAGGACTCCCGGATCCCAGTCGCGATCGTTCGCGGGATCGACCGGCAGGGAGCGCCGCCGGGGACCGCAGCCGATCTGATCCGCAAGTCCAGCGAGGATCTGTTCCGAGAATCTCCTCTGCTTTCGCTATCGGCTCGTCGGACCATCCGCTCGTTCGGGCCGGGCGACGTGCCGAACGAGGCGATCGAAGATGCCGTGCGCGCGGCATGCACGGCGCCGGCTCCTCATCACACGAAGCCTTGGCTGTTCGTCGCCCTGGCCTCTGCGGCTGCGAAACGACGGGTCACCGGGGCCATCGCGGCCGCCTGGCGAGCCGACCTGGAGGGCGACGGAACACCCGGGACGACCATCGAGCGGCGCCTGACTCGCTCGGATGCACTCCTAGGCGCAGCACCCGTTCTGATACTCCCCTTCGTCCAGATGCAAGGCGCTCACCCCTACCCGGATGCGGAACGAGCCGGAGCCGAACGCGACATGTTCCTTCTATCGGGGGGCGCCGCGATCCAGAACCTGCTGCTGGCCCTTCACGCCCAGGGGCTGGCTTCTGCCTGGATCTCCTCGACCCTGTTCTGCCAGGAGGAGACCAGGGCCGCGCTGGACCTGGACGACCGTTGGTTCGCGCTCGGATCGGTGGCCGTCGGACGACCTCCGGCCGGTCGTGAGCCCTCCCCCCGACCCGAGCTCGATCTCTCACGTCATCTCAGGCACGACTAGGCGCAGGCTCCGCGTTTCCGGGTATCGCTAGGACGCCCATGCGGCCCGATAATCCATCGAGGCCTATCTCGAAGGAGCGCGGCCCATGGAGAGCAAGGCCCACGCCGATTCCTCGCCATCTCTTCGACGCGACGCGATATTGGAAGCCGTTGCCTTCGCCGCCGAGCGCCTCCTGGCCGCCAGCGACTGGATGCAGGCCGCGCCGCAGGTCCTCGAGCGCCTCGGGCTGGCGGCCGGAGTCTCCCGCTCGTACATAACCCAGAACGGCCGGGACGAGGACGGAGATCTGACCGTCACGTGGGTCGCCGAATGGGCCGAGCCCGGCCTCTATCGAGTCAGCAAGGACCCCTCCTACCGCACGGCCAAATGGGAGGTCTCCGGCTTCGGCCGTTGGGCCAAGCTCCTTGCGGCAGGCGAGGTGGTTCAGGGCAACGCGGCAGATCTGCCCGAGTCCGAGCGCCTGCCCGTCCAGTCACACGGAGCGCGTTCGCTCATCTCGCTTCCGGTCTTCGTCGGCGAAGATTGGTGGGGTTCGATCGGATTCGACGACGGCCACCGAGAACGGGACTGGGGAGGATCAGAGCTCGAAGCGTTGAGGGCCTCGGCGATAGTTCTGGGTGCCGCGATCGGTCGGCAGCGAACCGAAGGGCAGACCCGGGAGGCGGAGTCGCGCTACCGCGAGTTCGTCGCTCAGATACCTGCCGTGACCTACACCGACGTGCCGACGCCCTCCGGCTACGTCTTGGATTTCCTGAGCCCCCAGATCGAGGACGTCGTCGGGTACCCGCCGGAGCGCTTTTTCGCCGATCAGACCTTCTGGTGGTCGATCGTTCATGAAGACGACCGAGACCGCATCACGGAGGCTGCCCAGGCGGAGGGCACCTTCGACGAGGAATACCGGATGATCGCGGCCGACGGCCGGATCGTGTGGGTGCACGACTCCTCGACCCGGGTCACGCGACCGGACGGATCACTCGCCTACTGGCAGGGGTTCCTCATCGACGTTACTGAGCGGCATGAGGCCGAAGAGCGCTACCGGGTGCTGGTGGAGGAGATGCCGATCGTCAGCTACATCGAGCGGGTCAAGCCCGGCACGTCGATCGCGGACGGGGTCGCGTACATGAGTCCGAGGGTCACCGACGTGCTCGGTTACGCGCCGGAGCGGTGGACGGAGAGCTTCGACTTCTATCTGCAAGTCATCCACCCTGACGACCGGGATCAGGCAGAAGCCGGCGCGGCGCGGGCAGGCGAGATGGCCGAGCCTCTCTCGATCGAGTATAGGGTCAAGCACTCCGATGGCAGATGGATCTGGATCCACGAGGAAGCCGTGTTGATCCGTGAGGACCGAGGTAAGCCCTCCTACTGGCAGGGCTTCATGCAGGACATCACGGCCCGCCGGCAGGCTCTAGACGATCTGGCGGCGGCCGAAGAGCGCTACCGACTGGTCGTCGAACGGATGCCGGCGCTCACGTACACAGAGGATCTGCCCGACGGTGACCAGTACGACGGGTCCGTGACTGCGGCTTTCGTTAGCCCTCAGGTCTCCTCGATCTTGGGATACACGCCGGAAGAATGGAGCGTCCCCGGGTCTTGGATCGGGATCATCCACCCCGACGATTACGCGCGTGTGATGGCAGAGAGCGACCGCGTCGTGCGCGAACGCGGGGATTCCTACGCTCAGGACTACCGGATGATCGCCAAGGACGGGAGCGTCGTCTGGTTCCGCGACGAGTCCGTGCTCGTGAAGGACGAGGAGGGTCGTCCGATCTCCTGGCAGGGAGTGATGTTCGACATCACCGAACGCAAGGAGAGCGAGGATCGCATCCGCGCGATCGTCGAACAGAGCCCGGCGGTCATATACATGCAGGAATCGGATCCGAGCACCGGCGAGTCCAACACCACCTACGTCTCCCCCACGGTAGCCAACCAGGTGGGATACGCACCGGAGGAGTTCACGGCGGATCCCGGATTCTGGAAGACGATCATCCACCCGGACGACGCGGACCGCGTTCACGCCGAGGATCTAGCGACCAACCGGGCGGGCGAGGGCTTCGTCATGGAGTACCGCATGATCGCTCGAGACGGCCGGACGGTGTGGATCCGCGACGAGGCCAAGCTGATCTCCCCCGAAGGGCGTCCCCCTTACTGGCTGGGAACGATGCTCGACATCACCAACCTGAAGACGGCCGAGGAGAAGCTGGAGCGTTCCCTCGAGATCGAAAGGGAGGCGGCCCAACGGCTGAGGGCTCTGGATGAGATGAAGAACACCTTCCTGCAGGCGGTCTCCCACGATCTTCGGACGCCGCTCGCAGCGATCCTGGGCCTGGCCGTGACGCTGGAGCGGGGAGACCTGGAACTCGAGCCCGCCGACACGCATGACATGGCCGGGCGGATCGCAGAGAACGCCCGCAAGCTCGACCGGCTGGTCACCAACCTGCTCGACATGGACCGACTCTCTCGGGGGATCATCACGCCCCAGCTGCACCCGACCGACGTCGGAGCACTGGTCAGGCGCCTTCTGGCCGAGTCCGACATGGTCAGGTCGGCGCGCATCCACACCGACATACAACCCGTCGTGATCGCGATCGACGGCGCGAAGGTGGAAAGGATCGTCGAGAACCTGCTTGCCAACACCGACCGCCATACACCGCAGGACGCCCAGATCTGGGTATCCGTCCACCCTGAAGGCGACGGGGTTCTGATCGGCGTCGCCGACGACGGACCGGGCGTCCCCGAGGAGCTGCGCGAGGCCATCTTCGAACCGTTCCTGCAGGGGCCGGACGCGCCCCAACACTCACCGGGGGTCGGGGTGGGCCTGACGCTCGTCAAGCGCTTCGCCGAGCTTCACGGCGGGAGGGCTTGGGTGCAGCAGCGCGAAGGCGGAGGAGCTTCGTTCCTCGTCTTCCTGCCGGATGGGGGCGTCTCCCCTTAGCGAAGACCCCGGGGCCGTGGTGCCCCCGGGGTCTGACGCATCGACGCTGTGACGCTAGGGATGCACGCCGTGGAAGAAGTAGTAAGCGAACAGTGCGGCGATGACGTAGAGCAGCCAATGAACGTCCTTGGCTCGCCCTTGCGCCACACGGATGAACACGAAGGCCAGGAAGCCGGCGCCCACTCCGTTCGTGATGGAGTAGGTGAACGGCATCAGGATGATCGTAAGGAACGCCGGGATCGCTATCCCCGGGTCGCGCCAGTCGATCTCGCCCACGCCCTGCATCATGAAGAACCCGACGATGACCAGGACCGGCCCCGTCGCCTCGTAGGGGATAACGCCCGCGATCGATGAGAGCAGCAGGCACCCCAGGAAGAGCACTCCCGTAACCGCGGAGGTGAGACCGGTTCGCCCACCCTCGGCAACACCCGACGCGCTCTCGATGTAGGTCGTGTTCGACGACGACGAGGTAGCACCACCGGCCACCGCGGCGAGTGAGTCCACGAGCAGAACCTTCTTGATATCGGGTAGCTTGCCGTTCTCGTCCAACAGGCCCGCCTCCGAACCCAGGGCGGTCGCGGTTCCCATCGTGTCGAAGAAGTCCGACATCATCACGGCCAGCACGATGCTGATCGTCGTAGCCGCACCCAGGGCCGAGAGGAACCCGAAGGAAACCTTGCCCACCAGGTCGAACTGGGGAGCGGTGACCCAGTCGGAGGGAAGAACCGCGACGCCATTGGCCCACTGGGTCGAATCTCCGAAGCCCTGGTTGATGACTATCGCGGCCACCGTCGAGCCGACTATCGCTATCAGCAATCCACCCTTGACCTTGCGCGATACCAGTAGGGCCGACAGAGCCAACCCGATCACGAAGACCAGCATGTGCATGTTGGAGAAGTCCGCGGCGAGCCCCACCGGTAGCGGCGAACCCTCAGGTTTGACGACGACGCCACCGTCGACCAGGCCGATAAGCGCGATGAACAGACCGATGCCGATCCCGATCGCTCTCTTCAGGTCCATCGGGATCGAATCCATGATCAGTTCACGGACGTTGGTGAGAACCAACACGGTGATGATCACTCCCTCGAGGACGATGACCCCCATCGCCTCGGGCCAGGTGAGTCCGAAGCTCGCAACGAGTCCGAACGCCACGAAGCCGTTCAGTCCGAGCCCCGCGGCCAAGGCGAACGGATAGTTCGCGTACAGGCCCATGGCGAGTGTGAGGACACCGGCAACCAGCGCCGTCACCGACAGCACTTGGCCGGCGTCCAGACTGGTGCCTTCGTGATCGGCGATGGCTCCCAAGATCGCCGGGTTCAGGAACAAGATGTAGGCCATCGTCAGCCACGTGGTGACTCCGGCCCCGATCTCGGTGCGAACGGTGGATCCGCGCTCTGAGATCTTGAAGTAGCGGTCGAGGCCGCTCGAGGCCCCTCCGACGCGTACGACGTCGCTGTCGGTCTTGGCCACGCCTCCCCCTTCCTGCGACGCGCGGGCGCGCCGCGAACGGCGATGCGGGGAAGGCGGCCCGAGCATAGGAACACTTGGGGTGCCGCGCAATAGCCCTTCAGTCGGTAAGCTTTCGCGCGCACAGGTACTCGAAGAAGGCAACACCGGCGCTATCCGAGGAGATCGAGAACGTGGCGAAGGACGACCAGACGCCCAGACCAACCCGGGATCAGCAGCGCGAGGAGGCCAGGCGCCAGCGCAAAGAGATCGAGCAGAAGATGGCGAGACGGCGGCGCAAACGCTCGATCGCCCTGGGGGCTTTGGCCCTGGCGGTCGTCGTCGGGGCGGGAGCGCTTCTCATCACGGCACTCGGCAACAAGAAGGCTGCCCTGCCCGCCGCGCAGGCGCTGCTCTCGCAGGCGGAGGCCGCCGAGAAGACCGCGGGCTGCAGCCCCGTCGCGACGACTCCCGACTACGACGGGGCCAACGTCGGAGTCGGGATCATCCCGACCGCGGACGGCAGCATCCCGGACCAGGATCACACTCACATCGGAGGCGAGGGTGGTCCCGCAACGCCCCCAGCCCTCTCGACCTACCCGACCATCCCTGCGGCCTCCGGGCCCCATGATCCCTCGCCGTTACCCGGCGGTGTCTACGAGTCGCCTCCCTCGCTGGTGCGCGCGATCCACTCCCTCGAGCACGGTGGAACCATCGTCTGGTACTCACCGGGAACATCCGGCCCCGAACTGACCGAGCTGCTGGACTTCTACGGCGAGAGCGACTTCGACGTAAACCGGGACAGGGTGATCGTCGCTCCCTACGACTATCCGGATGAAGGGGACGCCGGCAAGCTGCCGGCCGGTACTCAGATGGCGGTGGTCGCGTGGCATCGCCTGGAGACTTGCCAGAGCGTCAGTCTGGCCGCGGCGTTCAACTTCACCGCGCGCTACGGCTCGCAGACGTTCGACAACCTGCCGTACCTGGGTGATGCACCGGAACCGGCTGGGAGCTTCTGATGGCCAAGAAGAAACAGAAGAAGCGGCACCCTCATAGCCGGCCGCCGGGCCCGGGTACTCCTAAGTCCGCCGCCGGCAAGAAGAGCCCGAAGGAGGCGCCCGCCGGGGCCAAGGACCGGCGAGCGAACAAGGAGGCCGCGCGCATCGCGCGAGAGCGCGCGCGCAAGGCTCAGGCGCGACGAGGGGCAACGAGGCGTGCGATGTACGCCTCGGTGATCGGCCTGGTCGCCTTCGCGGTCTTCACGTTCTTCACCCGCGCCGACACCGTCAAAGACTTGCCGCAAGCGGCGATCAACGCTGCCAAGTCGGCAGGATGCACCACCGATGAGACGCCCGCCGACGACGCACCGGGGGGCC
>JANPEZ010000174.1:0-5434 GCA_031423155.1 Actinomycetes bacterium | reverse complement strand
CGAGGGTTGGGCACCATCCCATAGGGTGACGACGACGACATCGTGACCGCGCTCGACCCACGTCGCTCGCAGGTCTTCGGAGTGCGTGGCCGGACCGCCGATGTCGGGCGGGAAGATGCCGGTCACGATGACGACCCTCATCGCCGCTCCAGGGTCACCGGGCGGGCCACGACCAGATACGCAGCCGCGAACGACATGTCCGGGCCTTGGAATCTCGCGAGTCGTGCGTCGATCCACGCGGCTCCGCGTTCCAACGGACGCTCGAGGCCGCCCATGCCCAGTTTGGCCAGCGGCACCAGGAACGCCTGCGCGACGACGCTCGCTACCCACAGGGGCGCCTGAATCGACTCGATCGAGAAGCCGCCGTCCTCCAGGAGCGTTCGAAGTCCAAGCGGCGTATACCGCCAGAAGTCGTCTCCGTGGAACGGATGCAGGAACGGGACCCAGATCACGAACCGGCCATCCGGCTCCATGACGCGCCGGACCTCGGCAACCGCGGCGCGCGGATCGGGAAAGTGCTCGAGGCTATCGGCCGCAACCACCAAGCCGAAGCACCCGGCGGCGAAGGGCGCCCGCTGCGCGTCGCCGACGATGGCGCCGCGCCCGCGAGGGGCAAGATCCAGGTTCGTGTAGGCGTAGCCGCGCTCGCGGAGCGGGCCGCGCAGCGCCCCGCTCCCGCCTCCCAGATCGAGGACCCGGCCCGATCCGGCGGGCACTTGCACGAGCACGTACCTCTTATCGCCGGACACGGCCCGATGCTCTCACGCTCGCCCCGGCCCATCGAGCAGCCCGGGCGTGATTGCTCCGCCCACGGCCCGCACGTACCATCTGCCCGCACGTCATGAACTACCTCATCACCGGTGGCGCCGGTTTCATCGGATCGCACCTCGCGGACGTGCTCCTCGCCCGCGGCGACGTCGTGGTCGCTTTCGACGACGTTTCCACCGGCTCCATCGACAACGTCGCCCACCTGCTTGACCACCCCCGGTTCACGCTGGAGCAAGGAACCGTGCTCGACCACCCCAAGGTCGCGCAGCTCGCCGGGCGCGCCGACGTGGTCGTTCACCTCGCGGCCGCGGTCGGCGTGAAGCTGATCGTGGAGAAACCGTTGCAATCGCTGATAACCAACATCCGAGGCACGGAGATCGTCCTGGATGCCGCCGCGATGGGCGATTGCCGAGTGCTGGTCACCTCGACCTCAGAGGTCTACGGCAAGAACGCTACCGGGCCCTTGTCCGAGAACTCCGACCGCATCCTTGGCTCGCCATTCGTCGCTCGCTGGTCCTACTCCGAGGCCAAGGCGGTCGATGAGATATTGGCCCACGCCTACTGGAAGGAACGCGGCACGGAGGCGATAGTTGTTCGCTTGTTCAACTGCGTGGGCCCGCGCCAGACAGGCGCCTACGGGATGGTCGTGCCCTCGCTGGTCCGCCGAGCCCTTGCCGGCGAGGACATCACGGTCTACGGCACCGGTGAGCAGCAGCGCTGCTTCTGTCACGTTCACGACACCGTCGCCGGGATCGTCTCGCTGTTGGATCATCCCGACAGCCCGGGCGATCCCTTCAACATCGGGGCGATGAACGAGATCTCGATCAACGGCCTGGCTGAGCTGATCGTTACCAGGACGGGCTCCTCCTCGCAGATCACCCACATCCCCTACGAGGTCGCCTACGAAGAGGGCTTCGAAGACATGGAGCGGCGCGTTCCCGACATAGGCAAGATCACCGCGCTGACCGGGTGGGCACCGACGAGAACGCTCGAAGACATCTTGGACGACGTCATCGCGCACGAGCGAGCGCGCGAGGCCGCCGGCACGTGAACCCGTGGGCGGCGCTGCCCGCGGCGGTCCGTTATCCGCTGGCCTTCGGACTTCCGTTCGTCGCAACGCTGCTGCTGACTCCTCAGCTCGCCCGGATGGCGCAGAAAGCCGGCGTAATGGACAGCCCCGGTGGTCACAAGACCCACCGCGATCCCACTCCTTATATGGGAGGCATGGCCATCGCAGCGGGGCTGCTGATCATCGGCGTGGTTACGGCCGGAGCCGACGGCCAGCTCATCACCGTGATGGCGTGCGGCCTTGCCCTGGCGATCTTGGGTCTGCTCGACGACGTGTACGGGCTCGGGCCTGTGGTGAGATTCGCGTGCGAGGTCGCGGCGGGCTTGGCGCTCTGGGCGGTTGGGATACGCGCCGGAGTCTTGGACGTTGCCTGGTTCGACCTTCCCCTAACCGTGATCTGGGTCGTGGCGGTAACCAACGCCGTCAACTTCATCGACAACATGGACGGGGTCGCGGCCAGCGTTGCGGCGATGTCGGCCCTGGGCATATCGCTGATCGCCATGCGCAACGGTGACGTTCTCGTCGCCTCGATGGGCCTGTCGGTCGTCGGGGCCGCCGCCGGGTTCCTTCGGATCAACTTCCCACCGGCCAAGATATTCCTGGGAGACGCGGGCTCGCTGTTACTCGGCTTCTTGCTTGCCGCGCTTACGCTGAAACTGGACCTGCCCGTCGGGCCCGCGCTTCCCCGGGCGCTCACGACGGTTCTACTTGCGGGCGTGGCCTTCTTCGATCTGACGCTGGTGATGACGGCCCGGATGCTGGGGCGAAGGCCGATCTACCAGGGGGGGACGGATCACTCGACGCACAGGCTCGCCGCCAAGGGGTTGTCGCAACGTTGGATAGTCCTGACCCTTGCCACCGCGCAGGCGGTCTGCTCTGGGCTCGCGTTCTGGCTCTATAGATCGAGCGCGACAACCGTCGACGTGGCGACCGTCATCTTGGGCATCGCGGCAGCCGGCCTGCTGGTTGGGTTCCTGCGCCTTCCGACGCCCGAGGCAAGCTCCTAGGAGACGTCGATACCGGCGGGGTCGTCCAACCAGCGACGCATCGACGCGAGAGCTTCTTCGCCCGCCGCCGTGCTGACGCTGCCGCCCATGCCGCCGATGCTTTGGAGCATGTCGGCGACGGCGTGCGCCAGGCTCGCGCTCTGCTCGGCCGAGTCGACCGACACGCCGCGATCCTGCAAGACGGCGAAGAACTTCTCCAGAACGGCTCGCTGGTCGCCGAGCAGGGAGGCTTCGGAAACATTGAGCGCACGGGCCAGGCGCTCGAGGGTTTGGATCGAGGGCGCAACGTGTCCGTTCTCATAGCGGGACAGGCGCGCCTTCGGGATACCTGAGAGTTCTTCCAACTCAGACTGGCTGAGGCCGGCGTTCAGACGAGCTTCCCGAAGCCTGTTGCCGAAGTGTTTTCCGTCGTCGGTTCTCATGCGCTCGTCCTCCCCTTGAAAGCGTCGCCAGGGGACGAAACCCCCTGGTAAGGCAACGGTAGCACACACCCCTGGAGGGGGCGCCGGGCCGAAAGTCGGTAACTGGAAGGGGTGGGCCGAAGCCCACCCCTTGAGTGCGAAACTGCCTTCGCGCTGCAGCGTTACTTGATCTCGACGCTCGCTCCGGCGGCCTCGAGAACTTCCTTGGCCTTGTCGGCGGCCTCCTTGGTGACCTTCTCCATCACCGGACCGGGAGCGTTGTCCACCAGATCCTTGGCCTCCTTCAGCCCCAGGCTCGTGAGGGCCCGGACCTCCTTGATGACCTGGATCTTCTTGTCACCTGCGCCGGTCAGAACGACGTCGAACTCGGTCTGCTCCTCGGCCTCTTCGCCGCCGCCTGCGCCGCCGCCGCCGGGGGCCGCCATCATCACGGGCGCCGCCGCGGCCGCGGTGACATCGAACGTCTCCTCGAACTGCTTGATGAACTCGGACAGCTCCAGGAGGGTCATCTCCTTGAAAGCGTCGAGCAGGTCTTCCGTCTTCACCTTGGCCATCGCTTACTCCTCCTCTTCGGCCGAGGCTTCGGCCTCGGGCTCGACTGACGTGTTCTGGGTCTCTTCCCCGGTCGCGGGCTCCGCTTCGGTCGCGGGTTCTGCTTCGGCCGCGGGTTCTGCGGGAGCTTCGACTTCGACCACGGTCTCGGCCGGCATCTCGCCGGGGACCTTGGCCTTGTAGGCCTCGAGCAGCCCCAGGAACTTGGACTGAGCCGAGACGAACATGCTTGCGGCCCTGGACATCTCGGACTTGAGCAGTCCGGCGATCTTGGAGAGCATCACCTCGCGCGAGTCCAGGTCGGCCAGCGCCTTGGCGTCGTCGGCCGAGAGCACCCGACCCTCCATGTACGCGCCCTTGAGGACCAGCGCGGGGAACTTCTTGGTGGCCTCGACGATCTTCTTGGCCGCCGCAACCGCATCACCTCTGACGAAAGCGACCGCCGTGGGACCCTCCAACAGGGTCTCCATCTCGGCGATCGCGGCATCGTTAGCGGCCCGCTGCATCAAGGTGTTCTTGACCACCGCGAAGGAGGTCCCACCCTCTGAGAGGGACCTGCGCAGCTCGGCGATCTCGGTCACCGTGAGGCCGCGGTACTCGGTGAGCAGCAGCGCGTCGGAGCCCTCGATGCGCTCCTTGAGCGTTGCCACCCGTTCGATCTTCTCGGCTCTGCTCATGCAGCCTCCAGATAAGAAAAGCGCCCCCGCAGACGAGCGGGAGCGCACGCGTGAAGCTGCGTATCAGCCCAACCGATCGCCTCGGCAGGTGCCTCCGGAGAGGATTACGCGCTCACGCGCCCCTGCTGTCTGCGGCTTGCGACGAGGATACCGGGGCGGCCTGAAGCCGCCAACCTTCACTTCAGCGCGCGCACGAGGAACCCTCCGGGAGACCCCTGCTTCGAACGGGTAGCGGCAACCAGCGGCGCAAGCGCCCCGCTGACCCAGGCGAGTGGCTTCGGCCGCCCGGGGATCATGAGCCACGCGCTCTGAAGCCGATTGCCCAAAGGCCAGGCCTCGACCGTGGAGAACGCTTCGAAGAGCAGCCGAAGGCCTTCTTCACTGAATCGGAAGTAGTCGTGTGGGTCCGGGTGATACGGATGGATGAAGCGGGTGGACAGGACGCAGACGCCGCCCGGGCGAAGCAGCCGGTGGATCTCACCGACCGCCGCGAACGGGTCGCGGCAGTGCTCCAGGACCTCGGTGGCGATGACCGTGTCCAACGAGTTCGCATCGCGCGGCACGTCGTGCAGATCGCCGATGATGTCGGCCCCCGAGTCGGGGCGGATGTCGAGGGTGAGGTACTCGGTCGCAGGGACCAACGAGCGATAGGGCGCCTTCTTGGCCCCCACATCCATGACGACACCCGGCGCAAGACCCGACAAGACCGGCCCGAGTGCCCGCTCCAGCGTGATTCGAGACACCGAACGTCCTCGCACGGCGTGAGGATACCGTCCCCGCGCGGCCCTCCCCACGGGAGCGCCCCGTGTTGCAACGCATCTGTGCCCGCCTACGATGTTGGCCGCATGGACGACCTGACCTCCAAACTCACCCCGGGACTGCGAGATCACGGCCTCTATTGGTCCGAGAGCTACGACGTTCCCGACGCGGCCATCTGGG
>JANPEZ010000173.1:0-24877 GCA_031423155.1 Actinomycetes bacterium | reverse complement strand
GGTTGGGGTGGGGGGGGTTTTTTTTTCGGGGCCCCCCCAACACCCCCCCCCACCCCGCCCCGCTCCCAACAGCTTCCCCCCTATACCGCGACCCCCCCCGTCCCCTACAATCGCCGAACATTGAGGAAAGAACCGTTCACCGAGGCTCGGCTGTTGACCGTGAATGAGGTCGGAGACCTCTTGCGCGTATCCAGGATGACCGTCTATCGACTGATCAAACAGGGAGACATCGCAGCGCTGAGGGTAGGCCGGAGTTATCGCTTCCGCGAGGAAGACGTCCACGCCTATCTGAACGAACGCTATACCGAAGCCGGCTAGCGTTCGCGCGCACGGCATCACGAGCCTCCGCGATCCGCGGAGGAGGCGACTTGAGCGAGTACGACGCGCTCGTAGAGCGAGCGGCGCGTCAGCGTCGTACCGTCCTGCTCGTCGGTGGTCTCGACTCCGGCAAGAGCACCCTGGCTCGCAAGCTTCTTGAAGCGGCGCTCGAGCAGGGGCGCACGGCAGCCCACATCGATGCGGACGTTGGTCAGAAGTCGTTCGGACCTCCG
The DNA here is from genome assembly GCA_031423155.1 of Actinomycetes bacterium. Taxonomy (GTDB): domain Bacteria; phylum Actinomycetota; class UBA4738; order UBA4738; family HRBIN12; genus JANPEZ01. Next base: position 24,326 of record JANPEZ010000173.1, on the reverse strand, counting down.
GCCACGGTCGGTCTCAAGCATGTCCGCGACCTCGCCGACCTGGATCCCGCGGGGCTTCCCGCCGCAGCCGACGCCTTGTACTTCGTCGGTTCGACGAGTCCGCAGGGCCATCTCCTGCCTCTCGTCACGGGAGTGGCAAGGCTCGCAGCCAAGGCTCGTGCCGAGGGCGCCGACTTCGTCGCGGTAGATACCAGCGGCATGGTTTCGGGGATCTACGGGCAGATGGTGAAGTACCACAAGGTCGAGATGCTCGAACCCGATCTAGTGGTGGGCCTTCAAAGGGGCGAGGAACTCGAGCCCCTTATCGGCGTCATACAGAGATTCTTCTCCATGGAAGTCGTCACGTTGGCGGTGCACCCGGAAGTTGTGCCCACATCGGTTGAGCAAAGGGCCGAGAATCGCGAGAAGGCGATGCGCTCGTATTTCTCCGGCTCCCTGCAGAAGTTCCGGATAAAGCCGACCGTATTCATGCCGGCCCTCCCGCCACTGTTCGACGTGGCTCAACTCGACCGGCTTCTGGTGGGGCTCTCGGACGGCCGAGGCGCCTACACGGGCATGGGTTTCCTCGAGCACTCAGCCTCCGAGGGCGTTCTTCGCCTGATATCGCCCGTGGCAGATCCGCCGAAGGCGCTTAGACTGGGGGCCGTTCGTCTGGAGGAGAACTTCCGCGCGAAGCGCGTCGACCTCCGGAACCTGTTCGGTACGGAATGAAAGGGCCCACGTTTGCCGTCGTTGATAAAGAAGCGCCGCAAGAAGATGCGGAAGAAGAAGCATAAGAAGCTCCTGAAGCGAACGCGCCATGCGCGCCTGAAGGCCGGGAAGTAGGCCCGAACAGGGCCATGACCCGCCCGATCGTTTTCCTGACCGACTATGGACTGGCAGACGAGTTCGTCGGGATCTGCCATGGAGTGATCGCCAAGATCGCTCCCGATGCCCGCGTGATCGATCTCACGCATGCGATCGCCCGCCAAGACGTGACGCGTGGCGCCTTGACCTTGGAGCGGGCCGAGCCCTACATGCCTTCGGATGCCGTCTGGGTCGCAGTCGTCGATCCCGGCGTGGGTTCGGACAGGCGCGAGATCGCCGTTCGAACAGCTTCGGGCGCCTACCTGGTCGGGCCCGATAACGGCGTGCTCTCTCTCCTTTGGAAGCGACAGGGCGGAGCCGAGGAAGCGGTGGTCATCACATCGCCCGCCGTCTTGGTCCGGCCCGTTTCCCGAACCTTCCACGGCCGCGATGCCTTCGCGCCCGCAGGCGCCCACCTTGCGGCGGGGGCCGCGCTTGCAGACCTGGGGCCCGTGATCGATGTCGCATCTCTCGTCACCCTGGACATCGGTGATCCAGAGGTCTCCGCAGGTTCGCTGCGCACCAACGTCACCATCGTGGACGGCTTCGGCAACGTGCAACTGAATGCCTGGAACGAGCACCTCGTCGCCGCCGGGTTCTCCTCCGAGCTTCTGCTTGATGGTCGAAGGATCCCGCTGGTGGGCGTCTTCTCCGACGTGGCGGAGGGCGCCCTAGCCGCGATCATCGACTCGCAGGGATTCCTCGCACTCGTCGTCAACAAAGGCAGCGCAGCGACCGAGCTGGGTCTTGGCCCAGGAGACGAGGTAGTCCTGGGCTGATCCTCGTCAGGACTAAGGCGTCGCTGTGGGCAGGCTCGGAAGTTGCGTCGGGTTGCTCGGTCCCTCGTAGGGCGCATGGTCGGACGAAGCGATCACGAACTGCGCCACCCCCGCCACCAGCAGCATCACGAAGAGGACCACGAGCATGATGAGGGTCGGCCGGCGCACCGCCCGAGACTAACAAGCGGGGGCCTCAGACGGCCGGAGCCAGGAGCTTGGCTTCGCAGCGTTCGCGCATCTGTGTCATTACCCGGCGCAGCGCGGCCGGCTCGTCCAGCTGCTTACGAAGGTCGACTTCGAGCGAGATCGATGCCCCGGTCGCTGACGCGAGGTCGTTCAAGATCGCGTCGATGTCGAGCACACCTTCTCCCAGCGGCAGGTGCGAATCCCAGCCTTTGCCCGCGTTGTCGGACAGATGGACGTGGCGGAGCCGATCGCCGAACCGGCGCCGAACCGCGACGGGATCGTGGCGGGCCACCGCCGCGTGGCTCGTGTCCAGAGCAAGCGATCCGAACCGGTCGAGTTCGTCCAGATCTTGGTCTGCGTGGAAGGTGACCGCGGCACGCTCGCCCCAGCGAACCGGGAACATGTTCTCGACCGCCACCTCGATCCCGGTTCGCTCGACCAGGCCGGGGAGCCGGTCGTCGAGCCACCGCCGGAAGGCCGTCTGCCACCTGTAAGGAGGGTGGATCACGACCAGCGGGATCCCGGCGGACTGAGCCGTTTCGATGGCTCGGTAGACCTTGCCGACGGGGTCGGTTCCCCAGACCCGGCGTGTGAGCAGGAGGCAGGGCGCGTGCAGTGCCCCCACCTGAAGGCCGTAGTCCCGGGCAAGATCCCGGATCAGCCGAGGGTCCTGGCTTGCCGGATCCTTGGTGACCAGGACCTCTGCTCCCGAGTACCCGGCCTCGGCGATCAGCTCGAACGAGCCGGCCAGCGGCCGTCCGAAGAAGGCGGCCGTCGAGAAGAGCAGCGCGGGGGAGTGGGAAGCGCGCATGTGACTGACATCCTAGTCACGCTCAAGCCGGGTCGTGCGTATGCTCTCGGATCATGTGGTTGTTCCCGCTCGCGGCGACGGGTGTCGCCCTCGTCTTCTCGGCGATGCTCGTCAGGCAGTTCATCGAGCGCCGCAAGCCTTTCCAGATCCTCTGGGCCCTGGCGCTGGCCATGTACGCGGGCGGGTCTCTGGCGTTGTTCCTGGGTGTTCTCAACGGTTGGACCTCGGGGGAGTATCGCGCCTACTGGCTGCTGGGCGCCGTCCTGAACGTCCCCTTCCTGGCACTCGGGGAGGCATACCTGCTGATCAGGAACAAGACGGTGTGCAACGTGCTGCTACTGCTCCTCCTCTTCGCTACGGCGTTCGCCCTCAACAGGGTCCGGACGGCGGGAGTAACGATGAGCGCTCTGGGCAAGGACCTGCCCCTCGGGCGAGATGTGTTCTCTCGGGATGGGTTCGCCCTGCATCTCGCTCAGGGGTATGCCTACCCGACGTACGGCCTGCTGCTCCTTGGAACGCTCTGGTCCTCTTGGAGGATGCGCGGTCGGCCCGAGTTGAGGGACCGATTCTTCGGGACCCTGTGGATCGCGGTGGGCGCCACCATCGCGGCGGCGGGATCGGCATTCGCCGCCACGGGGATCTTGGCCGGCTTCTCGCTGACGCTGACGGTGGCTATCGCGGCGATGTTCTGGGGGTTTCTGAGGGCCTCTCGCCCCGCGCCCGTCACCTCGACCTGACCGGGTCCAACCCCGGTACCTGAGTTCCTCGTGGGGTGATCCGACCTGCATCGGTGCGCGAAGCATCCCCAGACCGCGGCTGCCGGGAAGGGGGATCGAGTCGGCGTCGGGTGGATAGACCATCCGCGACCGCGGCCGGCGGATCACTCAGCTGGAGGGCAGCAGCCCCCCTCATCTCACGAAGGAGTTACCCATTGGCTACCAAGCGTTTCCGCAAGATCGTAGCGGCGGCGGCGACAGCGGCCCTTTCGGCCGGGCTCTTCGCAGGGCTCGGGCCCGTCGGAAGTTTCGCTTCGTCGCACCGTGAAGCTCCGCTCACGTCGAGTGACCCTCAGATCGACCAGACGGACCTCTACGCGTTCGTCAGCCCCGATCGTCCCAACACGGTGACGATCGAAAGTTCGTGGATCCCGTTCGAGACACCAGCGGGCGGACCTAACTTCAGCATGCTGGCTGAGAACACGAACTACGACGTGAAGATCGACAACACAGGTGACGCCAAGCCGGACATCACTTACCGGTGGACCTTCACCAACCACACCCGGAACCCGGGTACGTTCCTGTACAACACGGGTCAAGTCACCTCGCTGGGCGACACCGACCTGAACGTCTACCAGACCTACGACCTGACCAGGATCAAAGCCGGCGGCGGGAGCACCCTGCTGCTGAGCGACGAGATGGTCGTCCCGGTCAACGTGGGTGAAGGTTCGATGCCCGGGTACAACACGAACCTGTTCGACGCCGGCACCGTCGCCTTCGGCGGTGACGTGACCAGCTACAGCTGGGTGGGACAGTCCGACGATCCGTTCTTCCTCGACCTTCGGGTGTTCGACCTCCTCTATGGAGGCGACCTTTCCGAGGTCGGTGACGACACTCTCGCCGGGTTCAACGTCCACACCATGGCGCTGCAGGTTCCGATCAAGGGCCTGATGGGTCCGAACAAGAACAAGATCATCGGGATCTGGAACACGGCGTCGCGTCCGGGTATGAGGATCGAGAACGGCGATGGCACGCAGGACTTCAGCGGCGGCAACGTTCAGGTCTCGCGCCTGGGTAGCCCGCTCGTGAACGAAGTCGTCGTGCCGGTGAGCCTGAAGGACTACTTCAACTCGACCAAGCCGGCAGATGATGCTCAGTTCCTCGGTGCCGTTCAGGACCCCGAGCTGCCGCATCTGCTCAACGCGATCTACGGCACGGACATCCCGGATTCGGACGGAGTTGCGCCGGGCATCCAGCGGGCGGATCTCATCCAGGTCTTCCTGACGGGTGTACCGGGACTGAACCAGCCCGCCAGCGTCGTTCCGGCCGAGGTGCTTCGCCTGAACATGGGCATCCCGCCCTGCACGAGCAGTTGCTCCAGGTTCGGAGTTCTCGGCGGCGACCTCGCCGGATTCCCGAACGGGCGTCGTCTCACCGACGACGTTGTGGATGAAGCGCTGCGTGTGGTCCTCGGTGTTCTGCTGCCGGGTCACCAGGCGATCGCCGACACCATCGGTGACGGCGTCGATTCCAACGACGTCGCGTTCAACGACGAGTTCCCGTACGTGGGGTACCCGCACTCTGGGTCGGACACTTAAGGGACGGGGGTGGTGGGGCCCGGCCTTCGGCCGGGCCCCAACGCTTCTCGAGGAGAAGGGAGAGCGGTGAGGAAGCTGACGAGAACAGGTGTCGTCCTGACGCTGGCGATCGGCGCATTCGCCGCGGCCGGGAGCGGTCTGTTCGCCGCAACGGTCTCCGACACTTCGACCCCGACCGGGCACAACCCCGAGGCGAGTGCGCTCATCCGGACGGTTCCCGCCAGTGCCGACTCGCTGGATCGATCGATCGCAGACCTTCAGGAACGCCTGCGCTCCAACGCCTCTGACTGGAGGGGACTGGCTTCGCTCGGACTCGCGTACGTGCAGAAGGCTCGGATCACTGCGGACCCGAGCTACTACCCGAAGGCCGAGGGCGTTCTCCTGGCCTCTCTCGAGCTTGATCGGGATGACAACTTCGAAGCCATGCTCGGGATGGGTGCTCTGGCTGCGGCGCGCCACGACTTCGCAGCGGCCCTCGAGTGGGGGCGAAGGGCCAGAACCATCAACCCTTACAACCCCAGCGCCTACGGAGTGATCGGCGACGCGCAGGTAGAGCTCGGGCGTTACGAGGAAGCATTCGCCTCCTTCCAGAAGATGGTGGACATCCGCCCCGATGTGGCGTCGTACGCGCGTGTCTCTTATGCCCGTGAGCTGATGGGGGATATCCCCGGCGCCGTCTCGGCGATGGAGGGTGCGCGCCGGTTCGCCGGGAGTTCGGCCGATGCCGCGTGGGCCAGCTACCAGCTCGGTGAACTGTGGTTCAACTCGGGCGACCTTGCCAGGGCCGCTCGGGCGTACCGGCAGGGAGTTGCGCTCGACCCGGAGTTCGTTCCCGCACATGCCGGGCTGGCGAAGATCGCCTGGGCTCGCGGCGATCTGGACAAGGCGATCGCGGGTTTCACCTGGGCGACGGAGCGTTTCCCCTCGCCCGAGTACGTCATCGCTCTCGCTGATCTGTACGTCGCCTCCGGGGACGCGGCCGCGGCCGAACCGCAGTACCGGTTGGTCGAAGTCGAGCGCCGGCTGTTCGCCTCCGCCGGAGTGAACGTGGATCTGGAACTTGCCGTTTACAACGCCGATCATGGCGACCCGGTCGCGGCCCTTGAAGCCGCACGTGCCGAGTGGCGCCGCCGCCACAGCATCCACGTGGCGGATGCCCTCGCCTGGGCGCTGTACTCGAACGGGAACTACCGTCGAGCTGAGGTCTACTCCGAGAAGGCCCTGTCACTGGGTTCCCGAAGCTCGTTGTTCCGGTTCCACGCGGCGATGATCCAGCTCGAGCTGGGGAATGAGGGCGCAGCGCGCTCGCTCCTTCAGCGGGCCCTGCGCGACAACCCGAACTTCTCCATCCAGTGGTCGCCGGTCGCCGCCCAGGCCCTTGCCGAACTGCGGGACACGGCATGAACGGCCGCCGTCGGGGGGTCGTTCTGGCAGTCTTCATTGGCGTCGTGACTTCGTGGCCCGCGCCTGCTCTGGCTCACCCTCTCGGCAACTTCACTGTGAATACTTATGCCGGGATCCACCTCGTGCCGGGGCAGGCGCGCATCGAGTACGTGGTGGATATGGCCGAGATCCCCACGTTCCAGGCCCTGGCAGAGATCGATTCGAACGGTGATGGCGCCGGTTCGCCGTCGGAACTGACTTCATGGGCCCAAGGCCAGGCCTCCGACCTCGCGGACGGTCTATCCCTTCGATTCGGTGGATCCAAGGTGCCGCTTACGATCACCTCAACTTCTGCCGGCTACCTGCCGGGGCAGGGGGGCCTTCAGACCCTGCGCCTGGAAGCCAGCCTGTCGGCTCCCCTCGGAACGGAAGAAGGCACGTTCGAGTTCGAAGATCCGAACTACGCCGGACACGTCGGATGGCACGAGGTAACGGCGGCAGGTGAGGACGGTGTACGTCTCGGTTCTTCAGATGTGCCCGCGCAGAGCATCAGCGATGCCCTGCAGTCCTATCCCCAGGACCTTCTGGCCAGCCCGTTGGACGTCACCGCCGCGAGCGGTTCGTTCGAGCCGGGCCGAAGCCTCACGGTTGCCGGTCCCTCGGCGACCGAAGCTGCCGACCCCGGGCGACCCCTTATCGATGCCGGACCCTTCGCCGCTCTGGCCGGCAACCGAGGTCTTCCGCTGGTCGCCCTGGCGCTGCTTCTGGCCGTCGCCTTCGGAGCCTGGCACGCGCTGCTTCCGGGTCATGGAAAGACGCTGATGGCCGCCTACATGGTCGGGTCGGACTCCCGGCCTCGTCAGGCGATCGCCGTCGGTTCGGCTGTGGCCCTGATGCACACCGCCTCGGTTCTGGCACTAGGTCTGCTCGTCCTTACTCTCGACAAGACCTTCCGCCCGGAGGATCTCTACCCGTGGTTGGGGCTCGTGTCCGGTCTGGTTGCGCTCGGACTGGGCGTCTACCTGCTCGTGACGCGGCTCGCCGCCTGGGGTCAGGCCAAGCATCACGACCGAGCTCACGCGGAGGGTCATGGCCACGACCACTCCGTGCCCCAACAGAGCCCGCTGTCTCGCCGCGGCCTGATGGCGCTGGCGCTCGCCGGAGGGATCCTGCCCGCTCCCAGTGCGCTGATCGTGATGCTTGGAGCTATCAGCGCCCATCGGGCCGCCTTCGGCGTGGCGCTGGTCCTTGCCTTCAGCGTCGGTCTGGCGACGGCTCTGATCCTCGTGGGCCTCGGCGCTCTTCGTCTCCGCGAGGCTCTCGGGCGCAGGATGACTGGTCACTGGGTTCGGCTGATCCCGGTGGTGTCGGCCGGCGCGATAGTAGGTGTCGGAGTGTTCCTCACCGCACGTGGTATCGGCCAGATCTGACCGGTCAGGCCGCGGCGCTCCAAACGATGTCGCTCTCGGAGGGAGACTGGCTGCTGCTACCGGCGGGTTCTTGGGTGATGAGCAACTGATCCACCCCGCCCTCGATCTCCAACTTGATGACGGTCATGTCGGACTCGGGGACGAACTCTCCGATGAGGGCGTAGGACCCGTTCGAACCCTCCCAGATGCGGTAGATCATGCCGGCCGAGGGAGCGGGGACGTCGTGCCCGTACAGGTAGACGACCGTTTCACCGGGAGCCGACAGCTCGGTGATGGGCGCGGAGTCGGTCGCGGACGAGGCGGCCAGCGTAACCCGGCTGGCTCCCGGCCTTCCGGCGATGTCCGCCATCCCCTGCATGAGATCGGCCCGCGACTGAGCGTTCGAGGCCCTGATGCCCTGCGAGACGCTGAGGCCCGCCATCCCCACCACCGCAACGAAACCGGCCGCGACCGCGAAGCTCGCCCTCGAACCGCGCCCTCGGAGCCGGCGTTCTCCCATCTCGCGATGGAGCCGAGGCAGCAGGGTTTCCGGCGGCGTGAGTGGAGTGGCGTCCAGCGCCAGATCGGCAGCGGTATCGCGGAAGGCCGAGAGGGTGCCGCGACACCGGGCGCAGGAGGGGACGTGTTCGGACAGCAGCCTGTCCGCGTCGCGCGCGTCCTCCCCGGTGAGGCTGCGCAGGACGTAACCCGCGAGTAGCTCCTCGATGACCTCGTGGTCTTCGATCAATGGTCCTCCTGGGATAGCAGCGTGCGCAGCTTACGCATGGCCGCCAGCGTCCTGGTCTTGACGGTTCCCACCGGGATACCGAGTTCGGAGGCGATGACCACCTGGGTCTTGCCGTCGAGATAGGCCATCTCCAGCACCTGTCGCTGTATGTCCGGAAGTGTCCGGAGGGCCTCGCGGACCTCCTTGCGGCGGCCGGCCATATAGGCCTCGTCCACCACGTCTTCCGCAACATCTTCGTCATGAACAGGCTCGAGGTTCGCCGCCTTCTCGGTTCGTTTGCGCAGGCGCTCCTCCCGGCGGATGGTGTCGACGGCCCGGTGGTGCACCAGGGCAAGGAAGAAGGTCCTGAATGAGCCGCGCGCCGGGTCGAAGGCCTCGGGCGCCCTCCAGATGGCCATGAAGGCATCGTGCACGACATCTTGAGCGAGGATCTTCTGCGCCGTGAGTCTGGAGGCAAGACCGTAGGCCGCGGGAGAGTAACGCCGGTACAGCTCGTCGAAGGCCCCTCGGTCCCCGCCCAGGAGTCTTCCATGAAGCTCCAGGTCCTCCAGGTCGCGATCTTGCATCCTCAAGTTGTATCAGCCCGGCTACCATCGGATGCCATGCTCGTAACCCTGTACTCGCGTCCCCGGTGCGGTCTCTGCGACCAGGCCCGGGCAGTGATCGAAGCAGAACGAGAGGCAACTCCGTTCGACCTGCAGGAGATAGACATATCCGGCAGCGACAGCTTGGAGCTCGAATACGGCTTGAGGATCCCGGTCGTCCTGATCGACGGTGTTGAGAGGTTCGAGATCCAGTTGACCCGCAGGGACCTGGCCGAAGCCCTCCGCGGAGCGTGAGCCCCGGGTTGCGGAGGCACGCTAGTGCATTTGAGAACCCTTCACTAACGCACTAGACTCCGCCTGCGTGAATCCCCCGAGGAAGCGATCCAAGGACCGATCCATCCCGGAAGCCACCGTCGGCCGGCTTCCCGTCTACCTCAGGTCACTCGTCGATATCGCGAGCTCGGGATCGGCGACGGTCTCCTCCGAGGAGCTAGCCGAGGCGGCTGGGGTCAATTCCGCGAAGGTCCGCAAGGACCTTTCTCACCTCGGCTCGTATGGGACCCGAGGGGTCGGGTACGACGTCGCGTACCTGATCCACCAGATCCGCCGTGAACTGGGGCTCACCCAGCACTGGCCGATCGTGATAGTCGGCATCGGAAATCTCGGACATGCCCTCGCCAACTACAAGGGGTTCGTCGAGCGAGGGTTCCAGGTAGCCGCGCTGATCGATGCCGACGCGGCGAAGGTGGGCGAGGTCGTCGGCGGACTTGCAGTCCGGCATATCGACGATCTGGCCGGCATCGTCCGGGAGAAGGGCGTGGCGATCGGGGTCGTCGCGACGCCCGCCGCAGTCGCCCAAGAGGTTGCCGATCTGATGGTCGCCGCGGGCATCAGATCGATCCTCAACTTCGCTCCGGCCGTGATCGCCACGCCGCCGGGAGTCTCCGTGCGCAAGGTCGACCTCGCGGTCGAGCTCCAGATCCTGGCTTTCTACGAGCAGAGGAAGGCGACGCTCGCCGAGGTTAAGCGCCGAGGCCAGGCCGTGGCGGACGCGCCGTAGGGCTACTTGGCGATCGTGATCCAGAGCGCGACCGCGACAACCGCGATCATCACGACCATCAGGATGAACTGCACGGACCCCTGATCCAGAAGGGGGACTTCGATGGCACCGATCATGTCGATTCCCTCCTTACGCGGGGCCGTACCAGGGCGGGGCGCTCCCGCCGACCAGGAACTCTTTCCGCTTCTTCTCGGCTCTGTCGAGCAGAGGAAGATGAAGTGCGAACAGCAGGATCGATCCCACCAGGAAAAGGTGCGAGTATCGCTCGACGCTGCCGGGGTCGTGGTAGAGCGTCACGATGATGAGCGGCCCGCCGCCGTTGTAGTAGGCCTGAGCCACAGCCAGGGACACGCCCCCTTCGGGTGCGAACCTCATGTTCTGCACCGTGAACTGGGTGCCGGTGATGGCGTCGGGAGCATCGTGCTCCAGACCCAGTTCCTCGTTGGCCTTCTCGGCCAGGAAGCTCTTCACGGCGCCCTCGACCGATTGAACCGAGGCATCGTTCGCCTCGGTCGGAACCTTCCACGGATCGCCGGGGTAATCGGTGAAGGTTTCGTAACGGACGCTGCCTGCCTGCAGGCCGCCATCGAGAGCGATCCAGGAGGGCACCGAGCCCTGAGGCCCGAGGTTCGTTGGGGTCGTCGGTCCCTGAGACCAGAAGCCGAAGAGCCACAGGGCCGAGAACAGGACCATCCATCCGGAAAGTGCGGCCATCAGGACCAGGTAGCCCATCCAGCGGCCGAAGATCGCCGCGAGCAAGACATACACGCTCCCGATGAACATCGCGAAACTCGCGATGACCACCAAGGCGCCTTTGATGAAGGTCTCGCAGTCCAGATGAAGTCCGATGCATGTGTGGTCCATCAGGCTGCGGCCTCCGATGGCGATGCGGTCGGGGTCGGCGATCCGGGCTCTCCGGCGGCGGGCGGTGGGCTGGGCGGATCCAGCAGCGCGCCCTTAACGGCATCCGGATTGGTGCAGATGTTCTGATTCTCGGGCACGTTCTTCGAGCTCATCCAGACGAGGTAGTTCACGATGTCGTTGATCTGCTGGTCGTCTAGCGCGCCGAAGTATCGGATGCTCCAGGACGGCATGCCGTTGGCAATGCGCCCCTGCTCGATGGTCGTGTAGATGTCGTTGATCGACTTGATGGCACCGTGACCCATGAAGGGGCCGCCGCAGATCGTCGTCAGGTTCGCCGGGTAGGCGTACTTGATACTTCCATCTGGGTTGGCCCCGTTCGTGATGACGGTGCCCCCGCGGAGCTCTGGTCCGTGGCAGCGGGTGCACCCGACGCCGTACTGGTTCTCCTCTGAGAAGAGCTGAACGGCATGCTCTCCTCTGACGATGGCCTCGGACTTCAGATCCCGCTCCTGCTGAAGGTTCACGCTCGGCTCCCGGAGCCAGGTGTAGGGGATCCACACTGCGAAGAAGGCGACCAGCACGACGCTCCAGCCCTGGAGCTTGTGGAACAGCGGGGTCTCTAAAGCCGCATCTGAAGGTCCCGGACGCATAGCGGCAGGGATGTCCGGCCCGGCTGCCTCGCGCTTGGCCCTTCCTCGCAGGACGAGCGATCCCCCCGCCGCCAGGACGAAGATCGCTCCGAGGACGACGAGTATCGCGCCTGCCGTGTTGCTGAGTGCCAGCATGCCTTGGTCGATCCCTTCCTAGCCCGGCGCCACGCAGAACGGTCCCTGCGGAGGCGCGTTGATGGTGTCGGTGCCGCGTGGCGGCCCGAGGATGATCGTCGACGTGTCGACCACGACGTTGCCGCCCTCGTCGACCGTCATCTTGAACCGGTCCATCCCTCGCGGTGCCGGGCCGAGTTTGTACTCGCCCGCCTCGTTGTACTTCGAACCGTGGCAGGGACATTCGAACCACTTCGAGGAACCGCAGAACGGAACTCGACAACCCAGGTGCACGCAGCGCTGGTACAAAGGCATGATCCCCTGAGCCTCGACTCCGAGCAGTCCGTAGTCGACGTCTTCGGTCGGTGCGCCGTTGTAGGGGACGACGTAGAAGCGTCCGGCACCGTTGTAGGCAGGCGCGTTCGTGCTAGCGATCTCGGCCTTCAGGTCGGCGATGGGGCCTGCGCTGATGGCCGATCCGAACCCACCCTTCAGGTTGGGCCACAAGAACGCGAGTGTCGCCCCCCCGAATTCGGCTCCGAAGACGCTCAGAGATGTAACCAGCGACCTGCTCAAGAAGTCCCGGCGAGCGATCGGCTTGGGCGACTTGGCTGGAGGCTCACCGGGTACACCCGGCAGAGCCTGAGCCTGGGCGCTCGCCGCCTTGCGCGCGCGCATGAACGATAAGCCGAAGGTGATGGCGAACAGGTCGATGACCGCCAGAGCAGCGATCGCCGCCCAAACTCCGGTTGAGAGCGCGAGCATCGTCATAGTTCGAAGAACACCCCCTGCGACCAAGGCCAGGTCCAGTTATAACCGGGGCCGCGGAAGAAGCAGCCGATGATCGTCATCGTCGCTCCGAACATGAACAGCATCGTGAACAGCGTGATCGCGATCTTTCGATCACCGGGCTTGGTGCTCGGGTTTCGGTCGACGTAGGGGACCGCGGCAAGGCCGACCAGGATGAAGGTCGGGACCACGATGCCGGCGATCATGGGATGGAAGTAGCGCAGTAGCTCCTGAAGGCCGAGGAAGTACCAGGGGGCCTTCGAGGGGTTCGGCGTCAGGTTCGGGTTGGCCAGCTCGCGCAAGGGCGCGTTGATGAGGGTGGAAAAGACCGTCAGGGCGGCCAGCAGGATGAACATGGCCACGAACTCCTCGATCAGAAGGTGCGGCCAGACGTTGATGCGATCGCCCTGCTCGCGCTCTACGCGCTGGATCCCTTCCGGAGGAACCAGGGCGAGCAGGCGGTGCTTCTCCGGCGCGCCCTTCTTGGGTTCGGGAACATTGCCCGTTGGGGCGGACGCGGCGCGAACCGGCGCGGTCGCGGCCCCGGCAGCAGCGGCCGCAGGAGCAGCCACAGCAGCGGGGGCAGCAGGGGCATCGGCAGCGGGAGCGGCGGGAGCGGCGGGAGTGACGGCGGCCGGTGCCGCATGGGTTTCCTCTGGATGTGCGGCGCGGTAGGCCCGGACGGCGGACGAGCGCGCTCTGCCCTCGGCTACTCGCCGGTCGGTGCCCTTCGCCAGCTCGGCCTCCAGCGTCTTGTCGAAGGTCGCCTGGTCCAGTGGTGTGTCTTCGCGTCCTGCCATGTCTTTCCCAGGCTCCTTTAGAGCGGTCCCGAGATGCCGCCGTCCTTGCGGATCCGCCAGAAGTGGACCGCGAGGAAGATCACCAGTACGAAGGGCAGTGCAAGTACGTGGAGTACGTACCAGCGCAGGAGGGTCTCAGCCCCGACCACGGGTCCACCGAGCAGCAGGATGTTGAACTGCTTGGCGACGAACGGCGAGTAGCCCCCCAAGCTCGTGCCGACCGTGACCGCCCAGATCGCCAGCTGGTCCCAAGGTAGAAGGTAGCCGGTGAAGGAAAGACCCAGGGTCAGGAAGAGCAGCACGACGCCGACGACCCAGTTGAACTCCCGCGGAGGCTTGTACGCGCCGGTGTAGAAGACCCGCGCCATGTGCAGCGTCACCGAGAAGACCATGAGGTGAGCGCCCCACCTGTGCAGGTTTCGAACCAGGTCGCCGAAGTAGACGCCGGTCCGGATGTTCTGCATGTCTGCGTACGCCTGAGCTCCCCCCAAGACCGCCATCGGACGGTAGAAGAACATCAGGTAGATGCCGGTGATCGTAAGCAGGATGAACAGGAAGAACGAGAGGCCGCCGAGGCAGAACGTATAGGTCAACTTCAAGCCGTGGCGTTTCATCTTCACCGGGTGAAGGTGGTAGAGCACGTTGTTCATGGTCGCGAGAGCACGGTCGCGCGAGGTGTCCTTGTATCCCTTGCGGAACACAGAACCGGGCCGGAAGATCGACTTCCAAACCTCGGAGTCCCGCAGGCGGTCGCCTATCTCGCTCGGCGACGGAGGCTTCAACTTCACCTGGCTTCCCCTCTCCAGCAACGCATCTGAGCTGTCATTCCTCGGCGGCCTGCGACTCGGGAACCTCTGCCATGGCGCGCTTGCCGCCGGCGCCCTCCGGCAGTCGCGCATAGTACAGCGTGTCGGTCGGGCAGCGGTCCACGCAGACGGAGCATCGGGTGCACGCGTTGTCGTCGACTATGAAGATCGCGGAGGCGTTGCGGACCTCGGCGCCCGTCGCTTCGTCGGCCGATCCCTCCACGATGCCCGTAGACATCATGTAGATGCAGTTCCAGGGGCAAACGTCCTCGCATGCTCTGCACAGGATGCAGTTGTCGGGATCGAGCATCAGGTGCTTGGGCGACTTGACCCCTTGGGCCAGCCACGCCGCGTCGACCGCTTCGACCACGTAGTCGTCGTGGACGTTGACTTCCGTCTTAGTGAATGGCATCAGGCAGCCGCCTTCACCGATAGCCGCCGGAGGGACGAGCTTCGCTCTGGGCGCCTCGGAGCTTGCGGCGCCAGTTCTGCATGATGGCTGCCGCGATGAGGATGGTCACGAGCGGTCCCGTGGATAGGCCCATGGCGACGGCATCTCGAAGGTGCTTCAGTTCGGTGCCCGTCGCGGTCCAGCCGAGGGGCCCGCGCTGGGCCCATGACCAGGGCAAGATCTTGTGGGCGGCGCCGCCGTCCCACTTCAGCTTCTGGTCAGCGAAGTAGAGCCAGAAGGAAGGGAGCACCGCCATCGTTATCAAGAAGAAGAAGACGAGACCGACGGAGAAGATGACGGCTGTGGTCCATGTCCATTCGAAGCCGCGGAGGAACGACTCGACTCGCTCCTTCAGAGGAGCCAAGCGCTCTGCGATTCCTTTGGATCCGCTCATCAGGTCATGACCCTCGTGGCTGCGGGCGGGGCGATTATAGACACGCGAGCGTGGCCCGGGAAGCTGCGTGCGTGCTTGTGAATCGTTTCACAAATCTGGCGCACATCATGAAGGCCGCAAGGACCCGTAGCAACTCCACTGGCAGAGGGCGGCGTGCCGGGCGGGAACGGGAGTCGACCCTCCTACACTGAGCCCATGATCGCCGGTGCCGCCCTGGCCCTCACCAGATGGGACATGTCCCAGTGGTGGGCGCCTGCGATCGCCTTCCTGGCTGGGATCGTCTCGTTCGCCTCACCGTGTGTATTCCCTCTCGTGCCGGGATACGTCTCCTTCATCTCGGGAGGGCGTGCCACCGCCGGACGAGAGGACCGTCGTGGCCTCATCATGCCGATCCTTTTGTTCATCGGCGGCTTCACGCTCGTGTTCTCGCTGCTCGGAGCATTCAGCACGAGGCTCATACCCCACGTCAGGTCCGTGACCGGCCAAAGGGTCACCGGTGCGGTGGTCATCCTGATCGGGGCTCTGATGATCGCCTATGCCTTCCAGCGAGGCTCCCTCGAGCTGTACAGAGAACGCAGGCCCTTCCTCGCGAAGGTCCGGCCGGGCCGCTGGGGGGCCGCACCGCTCGGCATGGCCTTCGCTGCGGGCTGGACGCCCTGCATCGGGCCGGTCTTGACGGCGATCCTTGGGCTCGCCTCGCAGGGCGGTGCGGTCCGCGGCATGCTCCTTCTGATCTTCTACTCCCTCGGTTTGGGCGTGCCGTTCCTGCTCGTCGGACTCGGCGTCCAAAGATTCATGGGCACCTTCGGTTGGGTGAAGCGCCGCTATGTGTGGATCGCCGGGGTCTCCGGCGGGCTCCTGGTGGCGGTCGGGCTCCTCATGGTGACGGGGTTGTTCACGACCCTGTTCGCGCCACTCGCCAAGTACGCGCCGGCGTTCTAGCCCCGGCCGTCACCTAGGATGGCTGCCTCTCCCATGGCCTGCGGACCTTCGCTCTCGCTGCTTCGATCCGTCGCTCTCGTTTGGCGAACCCTGCGTTCGATGCGAACAGCGCTGATCCTGCTGCTCATGCTGGCGGGCGCCTCGGTCATCGGATCGTTGATCCCTCAGCTCCCCAACTCTCCCGAGAAGGTCTTCGGATACACCGCCGACCATCCGCTGGCCGCCGAGATCTATTCCAGGCTCGGCTTCTTCGACGTCTTCGGCGCCTGGTGGTTCTCGCTGATCATCACGCTGCTCGTGGTCTCGCTGATCGCCTGCCTGATCCCCAGGACGCGCGGGACCGTAAGGAGCGTTCGCCAGAAGCCGATCCAGGCGAGGGAGATCGACTCCTTCCCTCACTATGAGGAGCGGAACGTGACCCTGCCGGCCGGGGCCGCGACGACCGTGTGCCGGAAAGTCTTGCGGCGCAAACTGTTTCGGGTCGCTGCCTCTGAGAACTCGCTTGCGGCGGAGAAGGGCTCCGCGCGCGAGATCGGCAGCCTGCTCTTCCACTGGGCGTTCCTGCTGATCGTCGTGGGTGCGATCTACGGCAAGGGAACCGGCTACAGCGGCCGGGCCGCGGTGATCGAGGGGGAGACTTGGACCGACTCCCTCGCCGGCTATGACGGGAGCATCCGCACGGGGCGATTCTTCGGGGGCGACTTCTCCGGATCTCAGATCCGATTGAAGGATTTCGAGGACACGTTCAGAGCCAGCGGCATCCCGATGGACTTCGTCTCCAGGGTCGATCTGCTGAACCCGGACGGCTCACTCGTGAGAGCGGCTGAGATCCGAGTGAACCATCCTGCGACCTTCGCCGGTGTGCGGGTCTTCCAGTACGGCTTCGGATGGGCCCCTGTAGTGCA
The DNA here is from genome assembly GCA_031423155.1 of Actinomycetes bacterium. Taxonomy (GTDB): domain Bacteria; phylum Actinomycetota; class UBA4738; order UBA4738; family HRBIN12; genus JANPEZ01. The sequence goes on along the minus strand of JANPEZ010000173.1, from coordinate 7,530 downwards.
GGTCCGCGACGACGGCAAGCTGCTGTGGTCCGGGCCGGTCGCCTTCAGTCAGGACACCGCTCCCGAGGGCGTTCCCCAGCTCGCCCTCCCCTGGCGAGGGGTGCTCAAGTTGCCCTCCCTGGACCCTCAGGTCGGGATCACCCTCGAGCTGTGGCCGGACGGGCAGGCTTTCCTGCAGACGCAGCTGACGGGTCAGCCGGTCGTCATGGTCGTGGCCAGGGACCCCATCATCCGGTTCACGACCTACAGCGGGCCCCTTACGGATCCGTCCCAACGGCGGCTCGATACCTCGATCATGAAAGAGCAGGCAGCCGGCATCCTCGGCCAGGGTCAGGTGGTGGACCTAACCACCGGCAGGGCTCTGGAAACCGGGGCCGACCCGAACGCGGGGCTGACGATCTCGTTCCCGGATCTGCGGAAATACTCGGTCTTCGAAGTGAGTCGCGACAACGGGGTGTGGATGGTTCTGCTCGCGGCTATCCTCGTGCTGCTCGGACTCCTGCCGGCCCTCTACACGTCCAAGCGCAAGGTCTGGGTCAGGCTCGAGTCCGGTGAAGGTCGCACCATCTTGAAGGTCGGAGGGTTCGCTGTGCAGCGCAAGTCCCAGTTCTCCAAGGAGTTCTCCGATCTCGTCGCCGCGTTGGAGCGCGCGGCCGGGAAGGTGAACCCGTGAGCGACCTGGAGTGGGCTCGGTTCTCAAACGACCTGTTCAACCTAGCCCTGTTCGCGTACCTGATCTCGATGGTGGGGTATTTCGCGTACATGGCCTTCCGCAGGGAGCCCATCTGGGTCGCATCCAAAGCCGTCCTGCTCGCCGGTCTCCTCGCCCACGCAGCGTCGATCGCCAGCAGAGGCGTTGCGGCGCACCGCGTTCCGTGGGGGAACATGTGGGAGTACTCCTCGCTGCTGGCGTTCTTGGTCGTGCTGGCCTACGTCGCGGTCATCGAGGGGGCCTTCAAGGTTCGAAGCCTCGGAGGGGTGGCCCTGGCCTTCTCGGTCCTGACGATGGGCATCGCACTTCTGGGGGATTTCTACGTGGGGCCGGCTCCACTGGTTCCCGCGCTCAACTCTTATTGGATCAAGGTCCACGTGGTAGCGGCGATCATCGGTTCGTCGCTCTTCGCCCTCGGCGGCGGTGTTCTCACCTGCCTCTATCTCGCGAAGGACTTCAAGGAAAGACGCGAGGAGCGAGCGGTGGTTCCGCCTCCGATCATGGGTGGCGCCATCGACCTGAACGACCCTCCCGACTTCGCGACGGGGGCCGACGAACCCGTCGGACTCACCGAGCAGACCGGCAGGCGCGGGCTCCTGCCTCCCTCTGCCGTCCTGGACCGGATGGCATACAGGACGATCGCCTTCGCTTTCCCGATCTGGACGTTCGCCGTTATCGCCGGCGCGATCTGGGCCCAGGAGGCCTGGGGGCGCTACTGGGGCTGGGATCCGAAGGAGACCTGGTCGTTCATCACTTGGGTCATCTACGCGGGCTACCTGCACGCACGCGCCACCTCCGGTTGGAAGGGCCGTCGTGCGGCAGTCGTGGCGCTAGTGGGGTTCGTTTCCCTGCTGATCACCTACTACGCCGTGAACCTTTTCATCGTGGGTCTTCACTCCTACAAGGGCTTCTGACAGGCACGCGTCCAAGGGTGATACAGTTCGCGCGGCTCCGAGCCGGAGCCTCGATCGAGCGTAGCCGGAGGCACTCGCAACGTGCGTAAGAAGCTGAGGCTGGTCCTGGGCCTGGTAGCCCTAGCCCTGCTGGTGGCCTGCGCGCCGAACGCGACCCAAGACTCATTGAAGCCCCAGGGTCCCTATGCGGACAAGATCCACGAGCTGTTCATCCCCGTCGTGTGGATCGCCGCGATCGTCTTCGTGATCGTGGAGGGCGGCATCGTTCTGATCCTGCTCAAGTACCGCCACCGCAAGGGCCAGGAACGCATGCCGGCGCAGACCCACGGGAATACTCGCCTCGAGATCGGGTGGACGATCCTTCCTTCACTCGTACTGGCCGTGCTGGCTGTCTTTACGGTGCAAGGCATCTGGGATCTAGCCAGCGATCCGCCGGCGAACGCCATGAACGTCACCGTGACCGGCCAGCAGTTCTGGTGGAAGTTCGAATACACCGACGCCGACATGCAGACGGCCGCTGGTGAGCCTCTGACCACCGCCAACGACCTGGTGATCCCTACGGGGCGAACGGTCTACCTGTCGGTGGAATCGCATTCCAACGGAAGCGGGTTCGAGGTCATCCACTCTTTCTGGGTACCCGAGCTGGCAGGCAAGCAGGACGCCGTGCCGGGACGGACGAATCACATCCTGCTGGAGGCCGACCATCCCGGTACCTACACCGGTCAGTGCGCGGAGTTGTGTGGGTTGTCGCACGCCAACATGCGTTTCCAAGTCATAGCCCTCGCGCCGGCCGACTACGACGCCTGGGTTGACGGCCAGCTCGGGGATGCTGTGACCCCCGGCCCCGGAACCCAGGCCGAGGCGGGGATGAACCTGTTCCTCAATCCCCTCCCGAACGGCAACGGCTCGTGCGTGGCGTGCCACAGCATCCAGGGAACGTCTGCGGCCGGAGTGGGCGGTCCGGACCTGACGCACTTCGCATCTCGGGACTGCTTCGCAGGCTGCTTGTTCGATACCTCAGACCCGGAAGCGATCGCCGAGTGGCTGCGGGACCCGGCTGCCGTCAAGCCGGGCGCGGTGATGCCCAACTACCACCTGTCCGATGGCGAGATCGAGCAGATCGTCGCGTACCTTCAGAGTCTCGAGTGATGGAGGCGACCGGATGGGTAGCGTGAGTGTCGCGGCTGAGGGTTCCAGGGGTTTGCTGCGCCGGCCGACGGCGAACACCGGCTTCTGGAGCTGGTTCACGACCGTAGACCACAAGAAGATCGGGATCATGTACGGCGTATCGTCGTTCGTGTTCCTTCTGGTCGGTGGCTCCGAGGCGCTGTTGATCCGCGCCCAGCTGGCCAAGCCGAACGGCACGGTACTTTCGGCCGCGCAGTACAACGAGCTGTTCACGATGCACGGGCTGACCATGGTGTTCCTGGTCGTGATGCCGATGTCCGCGGCCTTCTTCAACTACCTGCTTCCGCTGATGATCGGCGCGCGTGATGTGGCCTTCCCCAGACTCAACGCCTTCAGTTTCTGGCTGTTCCTGTTCGGAGGACTGTTCCTGTACTCGAGCTTCCTGCTCGGAGGAGCACCGAACGGAGGATGGTTCGGATACCCCCCGAACAGCGTCACCGACCCGTCGGTCGGCATGACCTTCTACGCGCTGGGTCTGCTCATCACCGGCATCGCATCGACGGTGGGTGCGGTGAACCTGGGGGTAACCATCATCAACATGCGCGCTCCGGGGATGACCATGTTCCGGATGCCGGTCTTCGTCTGGATGGGCCTGGTGGTCCAGCTTCTGCTGGTGTTCTCCCTGCCGATCATCACGGTGGCATTGTTCGAGCTGCTGTTCGACAGACGCTTCGGAACCCACTTCTTCGACCCGGTCGTCGGGGGAGACCCGATCCTTTGGCAGCATCTGTTCTGGCTGTTCGGTCATCCCGAGGTCTACATCCTGATCCTGCCCGCCTTCGGGATCATCTCGGAGATCATCCCCGTCTTCTCCCGTAAGCCGTTGTTCGGCTACCAGTTCGTCGTCTTCAGCGGCATCGCGATCGGGTTCATCGGTTTCGGCGTGTGGGCGCACCACATGTTCGCCGTGGGACTCGGCCCAGTGGCCAACACGGCCTTCGGGATCTCGACCTCGATCATCGCCATCCCGACCGGCGTCAAGATCTTCAACTGGATGGCGACGATGCACGGTGGAGATATCCGGTTCAAGACGCCCATGCTTTTCTCGATAGGAACCGTGACGATGTTCATCATCGGAGGACTGTCCGGCGTGATGCACTCGGTGGTCCCGGCGGACTACCAGCAGACCGACACGTACTTCATCGTCGCCCACTTCCACTACGTGCTGTTCGGTGGAGCCATCTTCGGTCTGTTCGCGGGCGCCTACTTCTGGTGGCCGAAGGTGTTCGGCCGGCTGCTCTCCGAGCCCCTGGGCAAGGTCCACTTCTGGATCATGCTGATCGGGTTCAACCTCGCGTTCGCGCCTATGCACTTGCTCGGTCTTCAAGGCATGATCCGGCGGGCATACACCTACCCGGAGACTCTGGGGCTCGGCTTCTGGAACTTCGTGTCCACGATAGGAGCCTTCACGATCGCGATCTCGATGCTCGTCTTCATCGCGAACGTGATCAAGACGCAGAGGAGGCCGCAGGGCGTGGAGGCCGATCCCTGGGATGCGCGCACGCTCGAATGGATCACCTCTTCACCTCCGGCGGTGCACAACTTCGATGAGATCCCGATAGTTCACTCACTCGATGAGTTCTGGCATCGCAAGTACGCCGAGGACAAGTCGGGCAAGCTCGTCCCGGTTCAGGCTGGAGGTGCCGATCACGGCGGGGAGGTTTCCCATGAGGGTGGCGGGCACGGCATCCATCTCCCGGGCCCCTCGTACTGGCCCATCCTGGTTTCTTTCGGTTTCCCGTTGATCGGCTACGGCGTGATATTCGACTGGTGGATGGCTTTCGTGGGCACGGCGATCATCCTGTTCGGGTTCTACGGGTGGGCTCTAGAGCCCTCGGCGGAGTAGGAGCGACCGTGGCGCAAGCGGTAGTAGGCGGCACCCACCAGGTGGAGCACCCCGAGACATCGACGGGTCTTCCGCACGTGAAGCTCGCGATGTGGCTGTTCCTTTCCTCCGAGTGCCTGCTCTTCGGCGCTTTGATCACGACGTACCTGCTCTACCGAGGATCGAGCCAGGTCGGGCCTTACCCCAACGACGTCTTCGACATCCCCTACACCTCGGTGTCCTCTTTCGTTCTGCTCGCGAGTTCGCTGACGATGGTCCTGGCGCTCTCAGCCGCACAGAGGACCGACTTCGGCAGGATGCGGCTCTGGCTCCTCACGACGGCCCTGCTGGGGATGACTTTCGTGGGAGGGCAGGTCTACGAGTTCACCGCCTTCGTCAACGAGGGGCTGAACCTGAAGACGAACCTGTTCGGCACCACGTTCTTCGTACTGACGGGTTTCCATGGGGTCCACGTGACCGTGGGGATCTTGATGCTGCTCTCGTTGGTCGCCTTCTCGATGGCGGATCGGCTTCCCGGAGATCCAGCCTTCCCCGTCGAGATGGTGGGGCTTTACTGGCACTTCGTCGACATCGTCTGGATCATCATCTTCACGGTCGTGTATCTGGTTCCGACCGGTTCGGGCAAGTAGGAGGCTAGCGGTGACCGATACCCACAGCACCGTCGAAGGCCATCCCGAGGGCGCGGCGTCGGCCCATGGCGCCGGAGGGCATCCCAGCCCCAAGGAGTACGTGCGTATCGGAGTGGTCTTGGCGGTCATCACCGCCCTGGAGGTCGCGACCTATTACGTGCAGGACCAGCTCAAGGGCGCACTGATCCCGGTGCTCTTCGCCGCGGCTATCGTGAAGTTCGCGATCGTGGTCCTGTGGTTCATGCACCTGAAGTTCGACTCGAAGACGTACGCGCGCTTATTCCTGATGGGACTTGCCTTGGCCGTGACCCTCTACATCGTCGTCCTGCTCTGCTTCCGGGTCTTCCTGAATTAAGGAGCCGGATGAGCCTTCCACCCTTTCACGTCCATCCCGACGCCTGGTTGCTTCTAGGGTCAGTTGCGGCCGGCTATCTGTTCGCGATCCGGCGTCACGACCGGGTGCTCGCCGAGGGCCAGGAGCCGACGCCCCGTCGCAAGGTGCGCCTCTTCCTGTCCGGCATGGCGGTTCTTTGGATCGGTGCCGGATGGCCGATCCACGACCTGGCCGAGCGGTACCTGTACTTCGTCCACATGATCCAGCACATGCTGTTCTCGACCGTGGCCGCCCCGCTCCTGCTGGCGGGCACGCCCGCATGGATGCTGCGGCGGGTCCTGCGGCAAAGGGTCATCGCGCAACTGGCCCGCCTCCTGGTGCGACCTGTCATCGCTTTCATCCTCTTCACTTCCGTGCTGCTCCTGATGCACTGGCCGGCCGTCGTCGAAGCATCGGTCGGGAACGAATACCTTCACTTCGGGTTGCACCTCCTGCTGGTGAGCACTTCGGTGATCATGTGGTGGCCGGTCGTTTCGCCACTGCCGGAGCTACCCCCGTTGTCGGCTCCGGGGCAGATGCTCTATCTGTTCTTCCTCTCGCTTGCGCCGACGATCCCGGCGTCGTTCCTGACGTTCGGGCACCGGCCTTTGTACGAGGTTTACGCGAGTTTCCCGCGCATCTGGGGGATCCCGGTGCTTCGCGACCAGCTGATCGCCGGCCTGATCATGAAGCTGATCGGCGGGTTCATCCTCTGGGGCGTGATCGCGGTTATCTTCTTCCGTTGGTACGACCGTGAACAGCGAGATGGCCTTGACCCTCTTCGGTGGCGAAACGTCGAGCGTGATATCCGAGCGGAGATGAGATGAAGAAGAACACCAGAGACAGATTGGTCCTCCCCCTGTTGATCCCGTTCGGTTCGTTGGTCCTGATCGGCGCGGCCCTTTGGGGCTTCTCTCGCGTGCTGCTCGCCATATCGCACAACGCGGCTACGGGCGTGGCTCTGGTCGTAACCGTGGCCATCATGACGGCAGCGGGGTTGGTCGCAAGGCAGAAGAGGGTGCAGGGCGGAGCGCTCGTCTCCCTGATGGGCGTTGTCGCCGGGATCGCGATGATGGCCGGCGGTCTGGCCTACCTGGTCGTCGGCCCTCAGAAACACGAGGTCGAACCGACGGAGGTGCATCTGGCGGCTGCCGAGGGAGCGGCCACCGCTGGGTTCTCGAGGAACTCTCTATCGTTCCCGGCGGACACGCCGGTGGTTCTGGCATTCGACAACGAAGATCCCGGCGTGCAGCACAACGTCCAGATCTTCTCGGCCGATCCCGCCGAGGATGCCTCCCAGGAACCCCTGTTCTCCGGCGCGCTGGTGACCGGACCCGCCGCCGCGTCCTACGCTGTCGAGCCTCTCGCCGGGGGGACCTACTTCTTCAACTGCTTGGTGCACCCGGCGACGATGACGGGAACCATCGAGGTGGCCGCCGGAGGTGGCGCGGGCGGCGCGGGTTCGACCATCGTTGCCAAGGACCTGGTTTTCGACGCGACGGAGATAGACCTTCCGGCCGGGACCCCTTCCACCCTCAACTTCGACAACCAGGATGCGGGTGTGCCGCACAACGTCGCGATCTATACCGACGCGGAGGCGACGACCACCCTGTTTCAAGGCGAGCAGTTCGCGGGTCCTGCGGCGAAGACCTACGACATACCGGCGCTCGATGCCGGCACGTACTTCTTCCGGTGCGATGTGCACCCGACGATGAACGGCTCGGTGCTGGTCGGCGGCGGCGGTTCAGCCGAGCGCGGCTCGGTCGAAGTGGCCTCCTCCGTGGGACTCGGCTCGGGCGTAGAGCCACCGGCGCGGTCCGGCAACGAGCCGGACCTCGTCGGGGGCCGGTCGCGCCGGACGGAGGACG
>JANPEZ010000172.1:0-18855 GCA_031423155.1 Actinomycetes bacterium | reverse complement strand
GTCATAGGGGTCGGGAAGCCACTTGACGTCCCCTACAACTCCTCCAACGCGCCGATCTGCTTCTCGCCGCGATCTCGCACGCGCGTCCGAGATGCGCTGCGGGCATTCGCACCCGACATCGTCCATGCGCACGAGCCCCTTACCCCGAGCACGTCGATGCTCGCCGTTTTGGGCTCGACCGTCCCTGTCGTCGCAACGTTCCACTCGGGCGCCGATCGTTCGAAGCTCTTCGACGCGGCGGCCCCGATCCTTCGGCGCGTGGCCGGACGCATATCGGTCAGGATGGCCGTCTCCCAGGCGGCCGCCGATTTCGTTCGATCCAGGATCGGCGGGGAGTACGAGATCGTTCCGAACGGAGCCGACATCGCCCGCTTCGAGTCGGCCGAGCCCGCGGACCTGGGCGCGGGTCGCAAGCTCCTGTTCGTCGGAAGACTGGACGAGAGGAAGGGATTCCCGACGACCCTGCGGGCGTTCGCCCTGCTGGCGGATGAGTTTTCGGACCTGCGGCTCGTCGTAGTGGGGGAGGGGCGCGACCGCGCCGAGGTGGGCCGGCTCGACGAGGCGCTCCACCGGCGGGTTCTGCTCCTGGGCAAGATCGACAACGCCGACATCCCTCAGTACTTCGCTGCGTGCGACCTGTACTCGGGGTCCTCCGTCGGTGGCGAGAGCTTCGGGATCGTGCTCGTCGAGGCGATGGCTGCCGGGCTCCCCGTCGTATGCAGCGATGTCCCCGGTTACCGGGAAGTCGTCAGAGCCGGTGTCGAGGGCCTGCTGGTCCCGCCGCGCGAGCCCACCGCACTCGCTTCCGCCCTGCGCGAGATCCTGCTCGATCCAGAGCTGGCGGTCCGGCTTTCGACGGCCGGAAGGGAGAGAGCCCGCTCCTTCGATTGGGAGGTCGTTGCCACTCGGATCGAAGCCCTGTACGGGCGGGCGACCCGTTCGGTGTGAGCGCCGCTACGATAGGTGCCGTGACCCCTGTCTGGATAGTCCTCGGCCTCCTCGCGGCCCTGCTCCTATACGGCGTGTTGATATTCAACGGCCTCGTCTCGGCCAGGACCCGCTCCGAGAACGGCTGGTCGCAGATCGATGTACAGCTCCGCCGCCGATACGACCTGATCCCCAATCTGGTCGAGACCGTCAAGAGCTACGCCGCCCACGAGAAGCAGTTGTTCGAAGACGTGGCGAAGATGCGCTCCCAGGCGATGAGCGCTCAGGACCTGGACGATCAGGCCCAGGCCGAGAACATGATCACGGCAGGACTGCGCCAGCTGCTCGCCGTCGCCGAGAACTACCCCGACCTCAAGGCGAACGAGAACTTCCTGGCCCTTCAGGAGGAGCTGACCGGCACGGAATCCAAGATCGCCTATGCGCGCCAGTTCTATAACGATCAGGTGATGCGCCTGAACACGAAGATCCAGTCGTTCCCCTCGAGTCTGATAGCGAACGCCTTCGGCTTCTCACCGCGGAAGTTCTTCGAGATCGACGACCCCGTGGGCGGACCCGTCCAGGTCGGTTTCTGACGCCGTGTACGAAGAGATAGCTCAGAACCGTCGCCGCACCGTCCTGCTTATCGCGGGAGCCGTCCTGCTGCTCGGCGCCGTCGGATACGCGATAGGGATGCTGTATCAGGCCGGGCCAGCAGGCCTCGTGATCGCTGTGGTCGTAGCCGCCACCATGTCGATCGGCTCCTATCGCTACGGGGACAAGCTCGTACTCGCCTCGACACGCGCGCGCGAGGTCTCACCCGAGGAGGCACCCCGGCTGCACAACATCGTCGAGGGTCTGGCGATCGCGGCCGGGATCCCCAAACCGAGGGTCTACATAGTTCCCGAACAGGCCCCGAACGCGTTCGCCACCGGCCGCAACCCGGAGCATTCATCCATCGCGGTCACCCAAGGTCTGCTCGAGGTCATGGACCGCGTCGAACTCGAGGGTGTCATCGGCCACGAGCTGTCTCACGTCGTCGACCGCGACATCCTCGTCGGAACGATCGTCGCGACTTTGGTCGGCGCGATAGTTCTCATCTCGGAGTTCTTCATGAGGGCGTGGCTGTGGGGCGGCATCGGGGGCAGGCGCGACAGCAGGGACAGCGGCGGAGGCGGGCCGCTCGGATTGGTGCTGTTCGCGGTAGGCATCTTCCTGCTGATACTCGCGCCGATCGCAGGCCAGATCATCAAGTTCTCGGTTTCGCGTCAGCGTGAGTTCCTGGCCGATGCCCAGGGAGCGATGCTTACGCGGTATCCGCCGGGCCTGATCAGCGCGCTCAAGAAGATCGGAGCCAGTTCCACGGCTATGCGATCGGCCAACAACGCGACCGCCCATCTGTGGCTGTCGCAGCCTTCCCGCATCCAGGGCGAGCGCCAGGGCTCGATGGAGAAGCTCTTCTCGACCCACCCCCCGATCCAGGAGCGCATCCGCCGCCTGGAAGAGATGTGACGTTCCGGGAACATCGGGCCCGGGTCGTTGAGATGGCTCCCGGGCGCGGTTAGCCTCTTCCCTCGATACGCCCGCTATCGATCAACTCCGGAGGTCTTCCCCTTGTCCCTGACATCTCGTGGAAAGCTCACCGTCGGCCTGTTCGCGACCGTAGGCGTCTTGGGTGCCGGAGTCGGCGCGATGGCCCTTACCGGGCACACGCCCTCCGTCGTGAGGCAGGCCTTCCAGAAGGTGACCGGCCAGGCCCCGCCTCCTCCGATCTGCCCCCTGACGGGGGAAGTGGCACCCGGTGGCAAGATCCCTTCGCGCCCTGCCTTGGCCGTCAAGATCGAGAACCTGCCGGAGGCGCGCCCTCAATCGGGCTTGAACAAAGCCGACATCGTCTACGAAGAGCCGGTGGAGGGCGGTATCACACGCTTCATCACCATCTTCCAGTGCGGGGATGCCAACCGCGTCGGCCCCATCCGTAGCGGGCGCACGACCGACCCGCTGATCCTGATGCAGTACGGCAAGCCCCTGCTCGGCTACTCGGGCGGAGCGAACAAGGTGCGCAAGGCGATCCAGCACTCTCCGGTGATCGACCTGTCCGTCGCCAACCAGCCGTCCGTCTACACGCGAGATCCGAGCCGCGTGGAGCCTCACAACCTCTACACGGCGACCACCGATCTGTGGGCGGCGGGAAAGAAGGCTGCCAAGTCCGCGGCGAGCGCGCCCGATCCGGTCTTCACCTATTCGGACAAGTACGACGGCAAGTCGAAGAAGGTAGCGCAGGTGCACTTGGCGTTCTCCTCCTACTCGGATGTGTATTGGGATTGGAGCAAGAGGGACGGCGCGTGGCTCCGCTCGCACGGAGCGCTCGCGCATACCTTGGAGGACGGCTCGAGGGTGAGCGCAGTCAACGTGGTGGTTCAGCAGGTCGATGTGGTCGCGGGCGACATCATCGACCCGGCCGGCAACCCCTCACCCGAGGTCGACGTCGTGGGTTCGGGGAAGGCGTGGATGTTCCGGAACGGGCGCATGATCGTTGGCCGTTGGCAGCGCGCGAGCCTGGATGACCAGACGACCTTCCAGACGAAGGCGGGTGTGGTCATCTCTCTCGCGCCGGGGAACACGTGGGTCGAACTGCTTCCCAGCACGATCGGCGTCGAGACCTCCTGACCTTCGGCCGCTCGCGCACCGGCGGTACACTGGGAAAACAAGTCCATCAGCAGGAGGGGTAACCGTGGAGCGCGAGACCGGAACGTTCCGGGTGAAGTCGGGCCTGGCCGAGATGCTCAAAGGTGGCGTCATCATGGACGTCACGAACGCCGAGCAGGCCAAGATCGCCGAGGACGCGGGCGCGTGCGCGGTCATGGCGCTCGAGCGCGTTCCCTCCGACATCCGCCGCGACGGCGGCGTCGCTCGCATGGCAGACCCGACCAAGGTCCAGGAGATACAGCAGACGGTCTCCATCCCCGTCATGGCCAAAGCCCGTATCGGCCACTTCGTCGAGGCCCAGATCCTTCAGTCGCTCAACGTCGACTACATCGATGAGTCCGAGGTTCTGACTCCCGCCGACGAGGAGTACCACATCGACAAGTGGGCTTTCACCGTCCCGTTCGTCTGCGGGGCGCGCAACCTGGGCGAGGCTCTTCGCCGCATAGCCGAGGGCGCGGCGATGATCCGTACCAAGGGCGAGGCCGGCACCGGTAACGTGGTCGAGGCGGTCCGGCACGAGCGCCAGATCCTGCGCGACATCGCTGAGGTCACGACCCTTCGCCCCGAGCAATACGTGGCGAAGGCCAAGGACCTTGGCGCGCCCGTCGAGCTGGTTCGCATGGTCGCCGAGACGGGCAAGCTTCCTGTCGTGAACTTCTCGGCCGGCGGGATCGCGACTCCGGCCGACGCAGCCTTGATGATGCAGCTGGGCGTCGACGGTGTGTTCGTCGGTTCGGGCATCTTCAAGTCGGCGGACCCCGCGACCATGGCCCGCGCGATCGTCGAGGCGACGACGCACTATCAAGACCCCGACGTCCTGGCCAAGGTCTCGCACGGCATCGGGGACCCGATGGCGGGCCTGGAGATCGACAAACTCGAGACGCGCCTGCAAGACCGCGGCTGGTGACGAGCGGGATCTGAAGGACGACTAGACGGTTTTCTCGGGTGGCGATGGCCCGCTCCTGTAGCCGGACCCATCCGGCCGGAACCAGTTGATCAAGCCACCAGCGTCACGCTCCACACTCCAGCCGTACTCGTGCACGAGTTTGTGGTGGAACGAGCAGATCAGGAGCAGGTTCTCCAGAACCGTATCGCCGCCATCGCGCCAGTAGACGATGTGATGCGCCTGGGTGAACCGCCGGGTTCCGCACCCGGGGAATCGGCACTCCTTGTCTCGGTATCGCACCTGCCGCAGCATCCAGGCGGGCGGCTCCCTGGTCAGTTTGCCCAGTTCGACGACGGTGCCGATCTGGTCCTCCACGACCGTTTGCACCCTCGCGTTGCACATCAGGCGCCGGAGGGTCTCGTTGTGGATAGGCGGCGCGTCTTCAACTTCGGCCGCGCCCGAGTCGCCCTCCGCGGCCTTGACGTGCACGACGATGGTCGCTCGGTCCTGGTCGGCGTCGTCCGCGATCTGAACCGAGCACAGCGCGGTCAGCGCGTCGGCCCGCCTGGTGGAGGCGTATGAGGCGTCTTCCTCGCCGGGCATGACGGGCAGAGTCTCAGCCAGGCGGCCGAGCGCTCGGGCGACCTTCGCGCCTTGAGACGCCGGCATCTCGGCTTCAAGCCCGAACCTGCGCCCCTCGTCGAAGTACCACCACGAAAGGGTGCGGGCGCGGTCGGCCTCTACCGCCTCTGCGATATCGACCCGGGCGGCGATGTCGCCTCTTCGCCGGATCGCGCCGCACGAGACTCCTCTAGCCCACCTGGCTAGATCCCCTTCGTTCTCAGTAGTGGCGATCCGCGTCAACTCGACCACCTTGTCGATGCCGAGTTCGCCGCTCATGAAAGCCTGGGAGACCTCCGGGAGGTCACTGAGTGCATGCGCCGCGGCCACCCAACGCCGGGCTTTCCAGTCGGAGATGCCGTAACGCATCCAGAGCCAGTGGGCCGTGTCGCGCGCTCCGCTGCCGCGCCAGGCCTCCCGACGATCAATCTCCGCCAGCAGGGAGAAGAGCGCCCGCTGGGACATGGAAACCCGCACATGGGCAGCGTCTATCTCACCGATGAGCTGCTGGTCGCTTCGAAGTTCTTCCGTAACCAAGTTCCGGTGCCGATCCGGGGGAGGAAAGGCCACGTTCGTATGCGCAGCATCCTACCGAACATATGTTCGAGTGTCAAACTCTCCTATCATCGTTGTCATGATGAAGGCAGGCGTACTCGCTCTACAGGGCGACTTCCGTGAACACTGCGCCGTGCTCGCCGACGCCGGCGCAACGCCGATCGAAGTCAGGACCCCCGAGCATCTAGCCCAGGTCGAGTGCCTCGTCATCCCCGGTGGCGAATCCACCACCATCTCCAAGCTGGCCCGCATCTACGGGCTGGTCGAACCCATCCGAGAGCGCGTCGCCGCAGGCATGCCGATCTTCGGGACCTGCGCCGGGATGATCGTTCTGGCCGAGCGCGTCGAAGGATTCGAGCCGCTCCTGAAACTCATCGACATCACGGTCCAAAGGAACGCCTACGGCCGCCAGGTCGACTCGTTCGAAGCCGACCTGGCCGTCACGGGCATCGATCACCCGGTCAGAGGCGTCTTCATCCGGGCCCCCATGGTCGAGCAGGTCGGCCCGAACGTAACCGTCTTGGCCGAACATGAGGGTCACCCGGTCGTGCTCGAACAAGGAGCGGTAGTCGTGGCATCCTTTCATCCCGAGCTCGTCGGCGAGACGGCCCTGCACGAGTACCTGCTGAGGAAGGTGTAGCGATGTCCGGTCACTCCAAATGGGCCACGATCAAACGCAAGAAAGAGGCCACCGACTCCAAGCGCTCGAATATGTACGCGAAGCTGCTGCGCGCCGTCGAGGTCGCCGCGCGCGAGGGCGGCGGCAGCGTCGACGGCAACATGACCCTGGCTTCGGCCGTGGACAAGGCCAAGTCCTTCAGCGTCCCCAACGACAACATCGAGCGCGCGATCAAGCGGGGGACGGGCGAGGACGCCGGCGCCGCCCGGTACGAGGAACTCTTCTACGAAGGCTACGCGCCCGGCGGAGTGGCCCTGCTCATCGAGGCCCTGACCGATAACCGCAACCGCACGGGCCAGGAGGTCCGGCACGCCTTCACCCGCAACAACGGCAACTTCGGCGAACAGGGCAGCACAGCCTGGATGTTCGCCCGCAAGGGCTTGATCGTCGTCGAGAAGGCTTCTGCCCCCGACGAGGACAGACTCCTGGAACTGGCGCTCGAAGCCGGGGCGGAGGACCTTAGCGATTCGGAAAGCTCATGGGACATCGTCACGGATGCTCAGAACTTCCGATCCGTCAGCCGATCCCTCGAAGAGGCCGGTGTGCCCGTCTTCTCGGCCGAGATCACGATGATCCCGCAGAACACGATCCCGGTCGGCGGCTCCGAAGCCCGGGCGGTCCTCAACCTGATCGAAGCGCTGGAGGAGCTCGACGACGTGCAGAACGTCTACGCGAACTTCGACATCCCCGAGGAGGTACTGGCTTCTTCCTAGCCGCCGGGAAACCACCCCTCCGGAGGGTTGCGGGGTCCGAGCGGCCGGCCGTACCCTTCCTGCGTTCGTTGCCCGCATGAGAGGGGGAAGTATGTCTCATCGCCGCCAACGGTCGCGGACCCGTGTATGGGTCTCCACGATCGCAGTACTAGGCATCGTTGCCGCTGCCGCCGTCCCTGGGATGGCGGCTTCTTCGTCTGAGCAGTACCTCAAGCAGTCGGCGACCCTTCAGCGATCGGCTCAAAGGGAGCTTGCTTCCAACGTGATCGGCAAGCTCACCGAAGAGGAGGAGCCAGGAGGATTCGAACCCGGCTCGGAGATCGTCGAGAGCGCGCAAGCGTTCGCCTTCCCGCGGATGCTGCCGGCCGGCCCCGGCGATGTGAACCTGGGCCTGGCCTCTCAGGCCGCCTTCGCGGCCAGGTCGAACCTGGCGACGACGGGCGGATCGTGGAGCGAGATCACGAACAAGCCCTACAACTCCGACGACCCGAACTACCGGGACCCGATCATCTCCAACTCGGGTGGTGGCTCCGGCCTGGTAACGGGGCGCATGGCTGCGGTCGCGGTCGACGGGAATCGGATCTACGTCGGTGCCGCGGACGGAGGCGTCTGGCGCTCGACCGACGGGGGAGCGACCTTCACGCCGGTCTCGGACTTCCTACCTTCGACCTCGACGGGAGCACTTGCCGTCAACCCGGATGACCGGGCCGTCTGGCTGGGCACGGGAGAGATGCACACCGCCTTCGAAAACTACCGAGGAGCGGGGATATTCCGCTCCTACGATCGTGGAACCTCGTGGACCCGCGTTGGTGGGACCCAGCTGAACGGCTCCATGGTCTCGCGTATCACGTTCGATGGGCGCGGGATGGTCTACGCCTCGACGAGCAGCGGCGTATTCCGCCGCTCGACCTCGGCGAGCGACTCCTCGCCGTGGCAGGTCGTCCTGCAACCCGGGGAGGCCGAACCATACGGATTCTGGTTCGCCAACGACGTTCAGGTCGAGCCCGGCACCGGTGGCAAGGTCGTCATCGCATCGGTCGCCTGGCGAGGATGGCACACCAACTACAACGGATTCTATCGCTCGCGTTCCTACGGTGACCCGGGGACCTGGTCGATGGTCGATCCGCTCGGCATCGATCGCCGCGACATCGGGCGCTCGAGCTTCGCCTACTCGGCCGACGGCTCCAGGCTCTTCGCTGTCATCGAGTCGATCCAGAACTACAACTACAACCCGGACACCGCGATGATGGGCGTCTTCGTCTCGGACTCCGCCAGCCTGGCCGGACCCTGGGCCCTCATCGCCGACACAGGCACTTTCGCGGCCTCGCCCGGCACAGCCTTGGCGCTGGGCCAAGGCTACGGTCCGGGCATCCAGGCCTGGTACAACCAAGCCATCGGCGTCGACCCGGCGGACCCCGACCACATCTACGTGGGGCTGGAGGAGGTCTACGAATCCACCGACGGAGGGGCGACCTGGACCACGATCGGGCCTTACTGGAACTTCGGGTTGCCATGCGGCGTAGTCGATCTGGACGATTGTCCGAAGACAACTCACCCGGACCAGCACGCGATCGCGTTCGGTCAGGGCAAGGTGTGGATCGGCAACGACGGCGGTATCTACAGCCGTGAGCTGACCGGTGCCACCGAGTGGATCAACAACAACGCGACCCTGCGGACACTCCAGTACTACTACGGAGGTATCGGCAAGGTCGATGGCCGGGACGCCTACTCGGGCGGGCTTCAAGACAACGGTGGGTCGCTCCTCCTTCCAGGGGCTCCCACGATGGTCTCCCCGTTCGGTGGAGACGGAGGGGATGTCATCGTCTCTCCGCGAGACGGGCTGAAGATCGTTCACGAGTACGTCGGCCTCGACATGTGGCTGACGACCAACGGAGGTCAGACGGACGGATCGACTACGGCGTTCGAAGAGATCTCACCGGCTTGCGGTGCGTTCACGTACACGCCCGACCCGTGCGATCCCAACCCGCGGTTCATCGCCCCGTTCGAAGCGGACGTGAACTCACCCAACCAACACTGGGTGGCGGGCGGCCAGTACGTCTGGGAGAGCACGAGCGGCTGGAACACCGCGTGCTCTGACTCGGCGTGCGATTGGAGCATCGTCCACGACACGGGCAGCGGCAGTCAGGTGACCGCTCTGGCCGTCAACGGCGACACGACGTATGCGGGGTGGTGCAGTTTCGGCTGCAACCCAGGTCCCTACTTCGGAGCCGGCATCGACACGAACTACGGCGGAACCTGGCACACGGTGGCATCGCCCACCGTCGTTAACGGCGGCGATCCGCTGCCCCAGCGCTACGTCTTCAGCCTCGTCGTCGACGAGGCGGACGAAGGTCACGTCTACGCGCTTTACAGCGCCTACTCGCGCAGGTGGATACCGGGCGCGGGTGTGGGACACGTGTTCGAGTCTCACGACGGAGGGACGACCTGGTACGACATCTCGGGCAACCTGCCGGACTCTCCGGCCGATGACCTGGTGATGGCGGGCCACAAGCTCGTGGTCGCCACCGACGTCGGTGTGTTCATCACGAGCGCCGGTAACCCGGGCACCTATACGCAGTTCGGGTCGGGGCTGCCGAGTGCTATCCCGGTGGACCTGACGGTTTCTCCGGACGGCAGCTACATCATGGCGACCACTCATGGTCGAGGGATGTGGAGGATCGACTCGCCGTAGTCCTCGGCGGGTTGGGAACTACGTTGAGCGGGGGCCGCGGCGAAGCGGCCCCCGCAGAGGATGATTGCCCGCGTGCGTGAGGGAGCCTAGACTGGGCGAACTGATGTTCGATAACGCCGTCCTCGGAGTTGACCCCGGGCTCGCCCGGACCGGGCTCGCCGTGGTCGCTCGCCGCGATCGCCGTCCGGTCCTTCTATGGGCGGATACGGTCAGAACCGAGGCCGGTCAGGCCGAGTCCGAGCGCCTCCGGTTCATAGCCGAAGCCGTTCGGCGGGCGATCGATGACCATCGGCCCGCGAGCGTGGCCCTGGAGCGCGTGATGTTCGGTTCCAACAGATCGAGTGCTCTGTCGGTAGCGCGCGCGACGGGAGCGATCATGGTCGTAGTCGCCGAAGCCGGCCTAACCGTCGAGGAGTACGTCCCCTTGGAGGTGAAGAACGCCATCACGGGCTACGGCACGGCCGACAAGGAGCAGGTCCGCTCGGCGCTGATCCGCGTTCATGGGCTGAAGGACGTTCCCATCCAGCCCGACGCGGCGGACGCGGTCGCGGTTGCTCTTTGCCACCTGACCCAGTCACGACTGACCAAAGTCGCGGCGCGCTCGGTGAGCCGGTGATCTCCTTCCTTGAGGGCGAACTGGTCTCCAAGTCGGGTCCGGCCGTGGTGATCTCCGTTGCCGGCGTCGGCTACGAAGTGATGGTCCCGACCTCGGTCTCGGCGCAACTGCCCGCAGTCGGTCACCAGGTCCGGATCCACACCAGGCTGGTCGTGCGCGAGGACTCTATGACCTTGTATGGGTTCTCCGGGGTTGAGGGTCGTGAGCTCTTCGACATGCTCGTAGGCGTCACCGGGGTTGGGCCGAAGGTGGCCTTGTCGTTCCTGTCGGCCATGACCCCCGATGCGATCCGGCGCGCCGTCGTTGCGGGCGACTCGGCCTCGCTCACCGTGGTACCGGGGGTGGGCAAGAAGGTCGCCCAGCGCGTCGTGCTGGATCTTCGCGACAAGCTCGGCGCGCAGGGAGAGATGACCGCGGAAGGACCGCTCGCAGACGTACGCGAAGCGCTGCTGTCTCTCGGTCTCACGCCGCAGGAAGCCTCCGAGGCGCTGGCCGGCGTCGAGCCCGATGGTTCGGCCGTTGAAGACCTGTTGCGCGACGCCCTTCGCAAGGTCGGTCGCTGATGAGCGAGGATAGGCTCATCGATGCCGAGGTGGTGACGGCTGAGGACCGCGATCTTGACAACACCCTCAGGCCGAAGACCCTCCTCGAGTTCGTCGGTCAGGAGCGGATCAAGGAACAACTGGCTCTGCTCATCGAGGGCTCCAGGGCGCGGGGCGACCAGGTCGACCACATGCTCTTCTCGGGCCCGCCGGGACTCGGGAAGACGACGCTGGCATCGATCGTCGCCCGCGAGATGGGTTCGGCGTTCCAGCCGACCAGCGGTCCGGCGCTGGATCGCCCCAGCGACCTGGCCGCCATCCTCACGAACCTAGAGGATGGCGATGTCCTGTTCGTCGATGAGATACACAGGATGCCCAGACCCGTCGAGGAGGTTCTGTATCCGGCACTCGAGGACTTCAACCTCGATGTGGTGCTCGGCAAGGGACCGACCGCGCGCTCGATCAGGCTCGACCTGCCACGGTTCACGCTCGTCGGGGCGACAACGCGTCCTGGGCGGATAACGCTCCCATTGCGCGATCGGTTCGGTTTCTCCCCGCGCCTGGACTACTACTCGCGAGAGGACCTGGCGACCATCGTGCGCCGATCGGCCGGCATCTTGAAGGTGGACATCGACGAGGAAGGCGCGGCCGAGATCTCGCGCCGGTCTCGCGGGACGCCCAGGATCGCCAACCGCCTCTTGCGGCGGGTCCGCGACGTCGCCGAGGTCCGGCACGACGGCCGGGTGACCGGGGATATCGCGCGCCAGGGCCTCGAACTCTTCGAGGTCGACGAGGAGGGCTTGGACAAACTCGACATCGCGATCTTGAACACGATCGTCGGCAAGTTCGGCGGAGGACCCGTGGGTCTGACGACCCTGGCCGCTTCGGTAGGGGAGGAGACCGATACCGTCGAGGACGTCGTCGAGCCGTACCTACTTCAGCTTGGTTTCCTGCAGCGGACGCCGCGGGGCAGGGTGGCAACCGAGAGGGCATACAGGCATCTGGGTGTCACCGCTCCGGGCACGCTGCCCCTCTAGGCCCTCGACCTTGTGCCCGACAGGTAGACTCGCAGGCTGTCCAGCCTAGGAGGCGATCCAAGCATGATCGAGATGCTCGCACAGGCGTCCGATTCCCAACAGGCGAATCCACTGATGGGGATGGCTCCGCTAGTCCTCATCGGGTTGGCGATGTATTTCCTGATGATCCGTCCTCAGCAGAGACGCGCCAAGCAGCAGCGAGCGCTGCTTTCCGAGATCGAAGAGGGCGACGAGATCATGACTACCGGAGGCATCTTCGGCACGGTCACCGACATCGACGAGGAGGCCGATGTCCTTACGGTCGAGATCGCGCCCGGAACCAGCGTGAAGATGGTAAGGGGCGGGATCTCGCGCCGGATCACCGAAGATGACTACGAAGAGGACGAGGCCGAAGACGAAGGGGTCGACGCCGACCAGTGAGCGAGACGGAGCGTCCCGAACCGGAGCCGGGTCCGGCTGCTGAGGTCGCCCAGGCCCCCACCATCACGCTCGAACAGGTCCAGGCCAACGAGGAACTCTCTCTCTACATCTCCTCTGCCGACAGGGTGATGGAGGCGATGGGTTATACCGAGCACGGCTTCCGGCACGCGAACCTGTCGGGCAAGATCTCCTACCAGGTGCTCTCGCGGCTGGGGTACGGCGAACACGACGCGAACCTGGCTTGCGTCGCCGGCTACCTTCACGACGTCGGAAACATGCTCGCGCGCGATGCCCACGGTCAGACCGGCGGGATCCTCGTCTACAACGCCTTGAAAGGCGAACTGCCCGGGGCCGATCTGGCCTCGATCGTGGCGGCGATCGCCAACCACGAAGAGAAGGAGGGTCACGCGATCTCTCCGGTCTCCGCAGCGGTGATCCTGGCAGACAAGTCGGACGTGCACCGCAGCCGAGTCCGGAAGTCCGGCCACATCGAGTTCGACATCCACGACCGGGTCAACTACGCGGCGGAGCAATCCTTCCTGAGGGTAGACTCCGAGGCTCGCTCGATCACCCTCGAGCTGACGATCGACACAGAGATCAGCCAGGTCATGGAGTACTTCGAGATCTTCCTTGGACGTATGCAGATGTGCAGACACGCGGCCGAGACCCTCGACTGCAAGTTCGGCCTGACCATCAACGGGGCAGAACTGGCGTGAGACGCACCCGCGGCCTTTGGTTCTCAGTCCTGTTCGTGCTCGCCCTGGTCGTTTCGGCGGGTGCGGGCTTCTCCTTCGGGCTGAAGCCGACCCTCGGATTGGATCTGCAGGGCGGCCTGTCCGTGATCTTGAAGGCACCCGACGGGACTCCGGCCTCGGTCATGGAGCAGGCGCTGGAGAACATCCGCCGACGGGTCGACTCGGCCGGCGTTGCGGAACCGGACATCTTCCTCGCGGGTACGAACATCGAGGTTCAACTACCGGGGCTCGCCAAAGGGACGATCCGAACGAAGGCCGAGGACGAGTTCTGTCTCATCGGCAAGGACGCCGCAACGCAGCGAGACGTCTCGTTCGGATGCGCGTCCTCCCAGGTTCTGGCCAACGCAGCCCGCGACAGCCTGAGCGTCGAGGAGGTGGTGCAGCAGGCCTGCATCGTGGACCCGACAGCCTCGACGACCCCCTCCTGCTTCGCGACGAAGAAGGCCGCCGATGCGGCCCTGAAGGCTCTCACCGTCAAGGAGCAGACGACCGGAGACAACGTCGGCAAGTTCTGCGTTACCGACGGGTCGGCGTTCTTCGGCTGTTTCGACACTAAGAAGGCCGGGAACGAAGCCAAGGCCCTCTTCGAAACCGAGGTGACCTCCGAGTTCTGTCTTGTGGGGAGCATGTCCACCAACCTGCCCTGTCTGGACACGAAGGACGCTGCCGAGGCGGCGCTCGCGACGGCGGAGGTCGTTCATGTAACGAAGCGGTTCTGCGTTGTGAGCTCGGCGGGCAAGGACCTCGGCTGCTACCTGAGCCAGGCGCTGGCCGAAGTCGGTCTGCAGCAGACGGGTCAGGGCAAGCTCCTGGAGCTGATCGGGACCACGGCC
The DNA here is from genome assembly GCA_031423155.1 of Actinomycetes bacterium. Lineage (GTDB taxonomy): Bacteria > Actinomycetota > UBA4738 > UBA4738 > HRBIN12 > JANPEZ01. Next base: position 4,873 of record JANPEZ010000172.1, on the reverse strand, counting down.
CGCTTGGAGGAGCGAGAGGTGCTGGGAACCCTCGATCCGGCGGCACCCGGATACGAAGATCAGCCGCTCACCTGCGACTCGGATCCGGTCAGTCCGACGCCCGCTTGCCCTTCCAAGCCGGATGCCCTTGCCGAGCAGGACGTCTGGTTCCTCGGCCCTGGCGATGTGAAGTACCACTTGGGTACGGTCCAGATCACCGGCGATCAGATCAAGAAGGCCACGGCGGTCTACGACACGGGAGGCACGCAGAGCGTTGCCCAGGGGTGGATCATCAACTTCACTCTGACCTCGGAGGGGGCTACGAAGTTCGGTGAGGTGACCACGGCGCTGGCCGGCAAGCAGCTCGCGATAATCCTGGACGCGGAGGTGATCTCCGCTCCGACGATCAATGAGCCGATCCTGGGGGGTCAAGGCCAGATCTCGGGGAGCTTCACGGAGCCGCGGGCCAAGCAGCTCGCAACCGTTCTTAACGCGGGTGCGCTGCCGGTTCAACTCCTGCAGCAGGAGGTCGTCACCGTCAGCCCGACCCTGGGGCAGGCCTCCCTCCGCCAGGGAGTGGTAGCCGGTCTGGCCGGGCTGGTCGCTCTCTTCCTGTACCTACTCTTCTATTACCGGCTTCTGGGCGCGGTCGCATGGCTCGGCATGTCGATCTGGGCGATCTTGGCTATCGCGCTCATCTCGCTGGCCGGCCAGACCGTTGGCTATGCGCTTTCGCTGGCCGGGATCGCGGGTCTGGTGATCTCACTCGGAGTAACCGCCGACTCCTACATCGTGTTCTTCGAGCGATTGAAGGACGAGGTCCGAAGCGGAAAGAGCGCTCGATCGGCGGTCCAGCCTGCGTTCAAGCGCGCGTACAAGACGATCGTTGCGGCCGACTTCGTAACGGGGATCGCGGCCGTTGCCCTGTACATCACGGCGGTCAGTTCCGTCCGAGGGTTCGCGCTGACCCTGGGTGTGGCGACGCTGCTGGACCTGTTCGTCGTCTACTTCTTCAAACGGCCGACGGTCATCCTGATCTCGCGGAGCGATCGGCTCGTGAACCTTCGCGGATTCGGCCTGACGAGCGGCGTGGCCGCCGACTCGGAGTCCGCTTCCCAAGTGACGCCGATCGGAGAGATGGAGTGAACATCAAGCGAGCCGTCTCGACCTATCGAGGTCACACGATCCCGCAGTTCCGGCTGATCGAGCGCAGGAACTGGTGGTTCGCTTTCTCGGGCGTGATCATCGCTGCCTCGCTCACCGGACTCTTCGTCCGGCACCTGAACCTGTCGATCGCCTTCGAGGGCGGAGCAAGGATCGAGTACAACGTCGTCGATCCCGTCACGGTTCCGGACGTGACCGCCACGTTGGATCGGTTCGGCCGTGGAGACGCTGAGGTTCAGATCATCAACGGGAACAGGGTTTCGATACGCACGACGGCGCTGCATGCGCCGGGCGAGGCAGACCCCTTGCCGATGCTCGAGGCTCTGGCCGAGCAGGCCGGAACCAGCGTCGATCAGTTCGATCAACAAGACGTGGGGCCGACATGGGGCAAGCAGATCTCGAACAAGGCGCTGACCGGATTGATCGTCGTTCTGCTCGCCATCACGCTCTACATCTCGTTCCGGTTCGAGTGGAAGATGGCGCTCGGGGCGCAGATCGCGCTCATCCACGACATCGTGATCACGGGGGGCGTCTACGCGCTCGTCGGCCGAGAGGTGACGCCGGAAACGGTCGTGGCCTTGCTTACGATCTTGGGCTTCTCGCTCTACGACACGGTCGTCATCTACGACAAGATCAAGGAGAACACCGAGTCGACCGCGATGATAGCGCGCCTGGGGTACACGGGGGTCGTCGACAGGTCGCTGAACCAGGTGCTCATGCGCTCGGTGAACACTTCGCTGGTCGTGTTGCTGCCGATCCTGTCGCTGCTGCTGTTCGGCGGAAGCACGTTGAAGGACTTCGCCTTCGCGATGTTCGTGGGAGTCATGACCGGTGCGTACTCGTCGATCTTCATCGCGGCTCCGCTGCTCACCATCTTGAAGGAGCGCGAACCCAGATACCGGCAGATGCAGGAGAGGGCGGCGGCCCGCGAGGCCCGTGGCAGACCCCCGGTGCCGGGCGAGATGGCTCCCGCCGCGAGCGCCGCTGCCGCGACCAAAGCTACGGTCAGGACCGCGGCGGCGCCCGGGCGCCCCCGGCCCAAGAGCAAACGCAGGCCCCCGGCCAAACGCAAGCGGAGGTAGCAGGTGGACATCGAGACGATCAAGGCCCAGATCAGAGACGTTCCGGATTTTCCCGAACCGGGCATCGTCTTCAAGGACATAACTCCGGTCCTCGCCGACCCCATCGCATTCTCGACGATCATCGACTTGATCGTCGTGCACTTCGGTCGCGGCAACGTCGACAAGGTCGTCGGCATCGAGGCGCGCGGATTCATCATCGCCGCGCCCGTCGCGTACCACTTCGGGGCCGGCTTCGTGCCCATCCGCAAGAAGGGCAAGCTGCCCGCCGCGACCCTGTCCGAGGAGTACTCACTCGAGTACGGGACGGCCACGCTGGAGGTCCACACCGACGCGTTCCATCCGGGGGAGAGGGTCCTGATCGTGGACGACGTTCTGGCCACCGGAGGAACCGCTCAGGCCACAGCTTCGCTCGTTGAGCGGATCGGGGCCAAGGTCTGCGGCATCTCATGCCTCATAGAGCTGGACTTCTTGAAGGGCCGGGAGAAGTTGGGCGGATACGACCTCTTCACGCTGATCCACTACTGAGCCCTCGGCGGCTCGCCCCTTACACTTGCCTCCTAGGAGGCGAGCTTGGACAGCCGCGAAGAGATCAAGGTCGAGGCTCAGCAACAACAGCGCCGCGGGGGGCTGCTCTCACGCCTTCGCCCGGGCGAGAGCTCTCCCGAAGCCGGCTCGATAGATGCCCTGCTGAAGTCGGTCCGCTCCTACAACGCCAAGGCCGACGTCAAGGAGATCCAGAGGGCATACGTCTTCGCTGAGGTGAAACACGAGGGCCAGACCCGCCGCTCGGGCGAGGACTTCATACTTCACCCTCTCGCGGTCGCCGGGATCCTCGCCGATCTTCAGCTCGACACCACGACGCTCGTAGCGGCCTTGCTGCACGACACCGTCGAGGACACGGAAGCTACCCTGGAGGAACTCGAGACCGAGTTCGGCGCCGAGGTCGCGCGGATAGTCGACGGCCTGACCAAGTTGGACAAGCTGGAGTTTCGAACGCGGGAGCAGCAGCAAGCCGAGAACGTTCGCAAGATGATCGTGGCGATGGCCGGTGACATCCGGGTCTTGCTCATCAAGCTCGCCGACCGGCTCCACAACATGCGGACCCTCGCCCCTTTGGAACCGGATAAGCAGAAACGGATAGCCACCCAGACCCTGGAGATCTACGCCCCTTTGGCTAACCGCCTGGGGGTCCAGGAGATGAAGTGGGAACTGGAAGACCTCGCGTTCAAGACCCTTGACCCCGGGCCGTTCCACGAGATCGCGGCACTCGTCGAGAAACGCCGCGGCGAGAGACAGCAGCTGATAGAAGAAGTCACGTCCTCGGCGAGATCCCGGCTCAAGGAGATCGGCGTCAAGGCCGAGGTCGAGGGCCGTCCGAAGCACCTGTACTCCATCTACGAGAAGATGGTGATCCGGGGCAAAGAGTTCAACGAGATCTACGACCTCGTCGGTGTGCGGATCCTCTGCGAGAACCTGAGGGACTGCTACGCGGCCCTCGGCGCCGTGCACTCGCTGTGGAAGCCGATCCCGGGGCGCTTCAAGGACTACATCGCGATGCCCAAGTCCAACATGTACCAGTCACTTCACACGACGGTCGTCGGGCCCGGCGGAAAGCCCCTCGAGATCCAGATCCGCACCCGCGACATGCATCGCACGGCCAACTTCGGCATCGCCGCCCACTGGCGTTACAAGGAGGGCGGCAAGCAGGCCAAGGAGGCTGCCGACGTGGCCTGGCTGGGCCAGATGATGGAGTGGCTGAAGGACATGGCCGACCCCCGCGAGTTCATGGAGGGTCTGAAGATCGACCTGTACGGCGGTCAGGTCTTCGTCTTCACCCCCAAGGGCGACGTCGTGAACCTGCCGGCCGGCGCGACACCGGTCGACTTCGCCTACACGATCCACACCGATGTCGGCCACCGAACGATCGGGGCCAAGGTGGGGGGCAAGTTGGTGCCCCTCGACTACGAGCTGCGCAACGGCGACTCGGTCGATGTCCTGACTTCCAAAGCCCAGGGCGAGGGCCCCTCGCAGGACTGGCTGCAGTTCGTCAAGACGCCGAGGGCGCGCAACAAGATCCGCCAGTGGTTCAGCCGAGGCCGCCGCGAGGATGCGATGGAGCAGGGCCGCGACGGGCTGCAGCGGCTGATGCGCAAGCAGAACATGCCGTTCAAACGCCTCGCCACCGAGGAAGCCCTCACTCAGGTAGCCACCGAGCTGAAGCTGGCGAACCTGGAAGCCCTATACGTCGCCGTGGGCGAGGGACACGTCTCGCCTCAGTCCGTGATCGCGCGCCTCGTTCGTCTCATCAGCGGAACGCCCGACGAGGACGTCACCGACGTGCCGCTCGCGAGGCCGGTGAAGCTCAAGAACACCGGCCCCTCAAGCGGGATCGTGGTGCCCGGAGCCTCCGATGTGTGGGTGCGCCTCGGCCGATGCTGCACGCCGGTTCCCGGGGATCAGATCCTGGGTTTCGTGAGCAGGGGTCAGGGGGTGAGCGTCCACCGGGCGGACTGTCCGAACGCCAAGACGCTCCGCAGGGAGCCCGAGAGGTTGATCGACGTCAGCTGGGCAGAGGGCAAGCCGACCAGCTTCGTGGTCGCGATCTTGGTGGAGGCCCTGGACCGAACCCGGCTGCTCTCGGACGTGGC
>JANPEZ010000171.1:0-23586 GCA_031423155.1 Actinomycetes bacterium | reverse complement strand
CCAAAACGACCCCTTCGGTCGTGACCAAGATGTTCTCCGGCTTGATGTCTCGGTGGACGATGCCCTGGCGGTGCGCGGCCTCAAGGGCAAGAAGCGTCTGTCGCAGAACCTCGGCCGCCTGGGCCGGCTCGAGCCGGCCGGTCGCGTTGAGCAGGTCGCGAACGCCGCGGCCGCGGACGTACTCCATGACCATGTAGTAGATGCCCTCGACCGCGCCCCAGTCGTAGACGGCCACGATGTTGGGGTGGGTCAGGTTGGCAGCCGATCGGGCCTCACGGCGGAACCGGTCGATGAACGACTGATCCCCGGACAGACTGCGGTGAAGCACCTTGACGGCGACCTCACGGGCGAGCACGGCGTCCTGGGCGAGGAAGACCTCACCCATACCTCCCGCCGCGATGCGCGAGACGATGTGATAGCGCCCGTCGAGCGTGACGAGTTCGTGCCCGCCGGACGCCTGCTGGGTCATACTCTTGGACGTGATGAACCTCCCGTGGGGAAGCGCGCATGTGCCGGGAGCGCGCCCGGGTTCCGATTCTAGGGCCGCGAGGAGCCGAAATGGCTGAAGCAAGGCCAACGAACGGCGAGGACCTAGGCGCGGGTTTGGCGCGGATCGAGGCGGCGGTCGCCGCTGGTAACGCCGACCTGAAGGAGCTGGGGTTCTGGCGCTCAGTGGCCAAGATCAAGGCGGATCGGGCGTTGGTCGAGCGCTGGGCCGAGACCGTCGGCCGGATCGATACGGCCGCGTTCCGGTCGGGGGTCAGGCTCCGGGTACCGGTCTGGGCCGGAAACCTGCTGCTGGCCGTCGGGATGGCGGCTGGCGGACTCGCCGTGGCTGTGGGCAGGTCGGCATCTCGTCCGTTGATCGCAGGTGTGGCCCTCGTCTTCACTGGAGCAGCGTGGTCTGTTGCCTTCCATTGTCCGGCCCACTGGCTGGTCGGCCGTCTCACGGGCATCGGGTTCACCGACTACTTCGTCGCCGGTCTACCGCCAAGGCCCGGCCTGAAGACCGACTACGCCACCTATCTGCGCGCCGACCCGAACGCGCGAGCTTGGATGCACGCCTCCGGTGCGATCGCGAGCAAGGTCGCTCCCTTCCTGGCGCTGGCCGCCTGGCCCGGCTCGGGCGCTCCGGTTTGGAGTGCTTGGGCGCTGCTCGGCCTCGGCATCTTCCAGATCTTCACCGACGTGGTTTTCAGCGTTCGCTCTAGTGATTGGAAGAGGTTCTTCCGAGAAAAGGCTATCGCGCGGGCCCTGCGATGAACGGCCTATACTGCCGCTCGTAACACCGGGGAGCTCGGGCAACCGGGCTGAGAGGCCGGCACACGAGCGCCGGCGACCCGAGAACCTGATCCGGGTAATGCCGGCGGAGGGAGACAGGTTGGACCGGTCGAGGCTTCGCCTGTACGTCGTGACGCCCGCCATGCTCGTCCCAGGCAGGGGGCATCAAGAGATAGCGGCCGCCGCGGTCGCGGGAGGCGCGGACGCCGTTCAGCTGCGTGCTCCGGGTCTTTCGGATCGAGAACTCATGGAACTCGCCGGACCCATGGGCGAAACGTGCCGGCAGGCGGGGGTGCTGTTCGTGGTCAACAACAGTGTCGAGGTTGCCATCGCATGTGGAGCCGACGGCGTGCATGTGGGTCAGGGCGACGATCCGGCGCACGCTCGCGATGCCCTCGGACCCGGACGCGTCCTCGGGATCAGCGTTCAATCACCTGAGCAGGCCGCAGCGGCCGAGGCGGCCGGGGCCGACTACCTGGCCGTGACCGTATGGGCGACGCCGACCAAACCGGAAGCCCTTCCGCTGCACATCGATGGTCTCCGGGCGGTCCTGGCCGTTACGCAACTTCCCGTAGTGGGCATCGGGGGCATCGGCGTGGAGAATGCGGCGGAAGTGATGGGCGCCGGCGCGAGCGGCGTAGCCGTTATCTCGGCCGTCGCCGGCGCTCGTGATCCGGTGGCTGCAACGCGGGCGTTGAAACGCCTCATCGAAGAAGTGGAGTCGTCGGAGGGAGGAAGATGACCGAGCAGAGAACCGGTAAGGCAACCGCAGAGCTTTTCGAGCAGGTGATCTTGCGACGGCTGGGATCCAAGGACGGCGACGTGCTCGTCGGTCCTCGCCACGGCGTCGATGTCGGGGTGGTTCAGGTGGCCGACGGTGTCGCTATGGCCCTCACCACCGACCCGATCTTCATCGTTCCCGCCTACGGGTGGGAACGTGCCGCCTGGTTCGCCGTGCACATCCTCGCATCCGATGCGGCGACGTCGGGCCTGCCACTGCGTTGGATGGCGGTCGACCTCAACCTTCCCCCGGAGATCACCGACGAGGAGTTGACCTCGCTGTGGGACGCCTTCTCCCGCACGTGCGAGGACCTGGGGATCGCGGTCGTTACCGGCCACACGGCCCGCTACGACGGATGCGCGTGGCCGATGGTCGGAGGCGCGACCTGCATGGCGCTCGGTGCAGCCGACGCGTTCGTGACGCCGACGATGGCGAGCCCTGGTGACAAGGTCGTCGTCACCAAAGGCGCCGCCATAGAGGCCACGGCGCTGTTCGCGGCGACCTTCCCCGAGCGACTCGGCGCCGCTGTCGGCGGCGACGTCCTGGCTCAGGCCGATGCTCTCTTCGAACAGATGACGGTGGTTCCCGAGGCCAGGATCGCGGCGGAGTTCGGACTGCGCGAGAAGGGCGTCACGTCCATGCACGATGCGACCGAGGGCGGCGTCATCGGCGGACTGCTCGAGGTCGCCGTCGCCTCCGACGCCGGGATGCGCATACGACTGGACGCGATACCCGTCAGGCCCGAGGTTCGAGCGGTCTGTGATCACGTCGGGATCGATCCCTACATCTCGATCAGCGAGGGAACCTTGATCGCCACGGTGGTCGGCAACCGGGCGGACGCGTTCCTTGCGGCCCTCGCCGATGAAGGCATCGAAGCCGCTGTCGTGGGGGAGATCCTCGATATCGATGAAGGTCGCGTCCTTGTCGATGGCGGGCGAGAACGCGCTCTCGAGCACCCGGGTCTGGATCCGTTCTGGGGTGCGTTCGGAACGTGGGCCGCCGAGGCCGCGGAAGGCTAGACGGCCCTCGGCCCGGCATTGACCGGGTTCTCGCCCAGCCGTTACCCTCGAAGCATGTCCTCCCCCCGGACGCGTCTCGTCCTGCTCGCCGCGGCCTGCGCCCTACTCCTGTCGCTGCCTTCTGCGCGGGCGGTGGATCCTGCCTGCCGAGAGTCGGGGCCGGGCGGTTTCACCGTGACGCTTTGCCTCAACGCGCCGCTCGAGGGCGACGTCTTGACGGGCGATACGGCCGTCGCAGCGACGGTGCAGGTGAGCGGGTCACAGACCGTGCCTAACGTCACGTACTTCCTCGACGGGAACTACCTGCTGATGGACGTGTCGGTTCCGCCGAACGGCTCCGGCATCGCGGAGTCCACGTTCACTCTTCCGGTCTCCAAGTTCGCGGATGGGCCTCACGTGCTCTCGGTCCGGGCGAGCGTCAAGGGCTCGGGCGCCGCGTACAGCGCCTTGCCGGCCGAGATCAACCTGGGATTCCTCGCAGGAGGGGAAACGTGGAATCCGGAGACGTTCATGCCGCCGGATGCCCCCGGTGCGGTGACGGTCATGGCGACCGGCGACGGTGCCGATGGGAACAAGAAGGCTCGCTCCGTCGCGAACATGATCAACGATCAGTCGCCCGATCTTTTCCTGTACCTGGGTGACGTCTACGACCAGGGATCGATCTCGGAGTTCACTAACTGGTATCCACTCAGCTTCGGCATCCCGGCGCTTGGGCCGATCACCGCGCCGACGATCGGCAACCATGAGTACGAAGCGACCTCGGATGCGCGAGGCTACTTCGATTACTGGGGATACCCTTCCCACTACTACAGCTTCGAGGCGGGCGGCTGGCACATCGTGTCGCTCGACTCGACCACGCAGTTCACCGAGTTCGAGGCGACCGCGCAATACGATTGGCTGGTAAGCGATCTGGATGCGCACAACGTCGAGTGCACCCTGGTCTTCTTCCATCACCCGACCTACAGCCTCGGCCAATTCAGCGGCGCCCCCTGGATGTCCCAAGTCTGGAGCCTGATGGCGGATGAGGGCGTCGATCTGGTCGTCAACGGCCACGCTCACAACTACCAGCGATGGGTCTCGCTAGACAGGGACGGAGATCCGGTCGCGCCGGGGGCCTACGGAGTGACCGAGATCGTGGCGGGCACCGGCGGCCACGCGCTGTATTCGCTCGGGACGGCAGTCGACCCACGAGTGGCCCACAAGAGGAAGGCGTACGGGGCTCTGAAGCTGGAGCTGGGGCCTGCTTCGGCCGACTTCCAGTTCCTCTCGGTTACCGCCACCGTTCTGGACAGCGGCACTGTCGGGTGCAGCCCGCCTCAGGACGACATCCCTCCCTTGCCTCCGAGCGTCGCCGCCGACCCAGCTGTAGCTACCCGGGTCGATCTGACCTGGTCGGAGGCCAGCGACGACGTCGGCGTGACGCGGTACGAAGTGAGCCGCAACGGGCTCGTCATCGCGAATCCGAAGCATCGCGGGCCCCCCGAGCGCGTGCAGAACTTCAGCGATTACACCGCAGCGCCCGCGACGACTTACTCCTACGCCGTCGAGGCGTTCGACGCCGAGGGCAACGGCTCGGGACTTTCGCTGCCGGCCGAGGCGACCACACCTACCTCCGCGGACTCCACGCTGCCGAGCCAGCCGGGTTCGTTCACCGCGATCCCCCTGGGCGCATATGAGATCGACCTTTCCTGGACCGAGTCGAGTGATGACTCCGGAGTACCTCCCGTCTACGACATCGTTCGTGACGGGGATCACCTGGCGACGACGGCTCTCCTTTCGTACGTGGACACGGAAGTCGTTCCCGGCACCTCGTACTCCTACGAGCTCCGCGCTCGAGACGGGTCCAATAACTCCTCGGATCCAGCCGCTACCGCCGAGGCCACCACTCCCGAGGCCCTCTTCGTCGATGGATTCGAGAGCGACTGGGCACCCTGGACGACCCACGCCGGTCTCTCCCTGTGGCAGGAGCAGGTCTACAGCGGCGGCTGGTCCGCTCATGGACCCTCGACGACGACGAAGCCACGTCATGCTACGAAGGCTTTCGCGGCGACCCACTCGGATCTGTTCGCACAGGCTCGTGTCGACCTGCTGTCTCAGGGAGCGAACTCCGTCGATCTGATCAGGTTCAGGCGCGCGGACGGGATCGGGATGCTCAAGGTCTACGTGAACGCGAGCGGGTTCCTCGCTATCAAGAACGAGTTCAACGGCAACACCACGACGAGCGCGGTCAACTTCACCATGCAGGATTGGCACACTCTGAAGGCGCACGTGATCGTGAACGGCGCTTCGGGAAGGATCGAGGTTTGGCTCGACGGCCAGCCCGTCCCGGTGCTGACCAAGACGATCAACATGGGTACGGAGCTCGTCGGGATATTTCAGGTCGGCGACGCCAACGCCGGGCGGACCTACGACGTCATCTACGACGAAGTCACGGTGGACACCTCCGATGTTCCCTGAGCGCGGCACCCCCTAGACTCCCCGCGTGGATCTGATCACGGTCGGCGATGTGATGGTCGACGTTCGCGTCGAGTCCGGAGCCCTGGCCCGAGGTGGCGACGTCCACGGGCGGGTTCTCCTTCAGCCCGGGGGGACGTCGGCCAACGCGGCTGTCTGGGCGTCCAGCGAAGGCGCCTCGTCACAGGTGATCGGACGCATCGGTCGAGACTTCTCCGGCCTGCTCATGGACTCGGCGCTTCAGGAGCGAGGGGTCGACAGGCTGCTGGTGGAAGATCCCGACCTTCCTACCGGAACCATGCTGGTCATGCACGAAGCGGGCGAGCGCTCGATGGTCGCCGACCGCGGGGCTAATGCGCGGCTGGCACCCGATGACCTGCCCGAGAGGCTCGAGGCGGGCGCGCTGCTGATATCGGGGTATCTGCTCCTGCAGAAGGAAGGTCACGACACCGCGCTGGCGGCCCTGCGCCGGGCCGATGCAGAGTGGGTCGCGGTCGAGGCAGCATCGTGGCCGCTCATCGAGACGTTCGGGGCGGAGAGGTTCCTCGAGGAAACTTCCAAGGCCACAGTGGTTCTCGCCAACGATCTTGAGGCCGAAGCACTGACCGGCTCCACCGGAGAGGAAGCCGCGAAGATCCTCGGGGAGCACTACCGCCTGGCGGCCGTCAAGCGGGGATCGAGGGGAGCCGTTCTGGTCGTCGACGGCCAGGTCTTCTCGCTGGCGACCCAAGCCGTTGAGGAGATCGACCCCACCGGCGCCGGAGATGCCTTCGACGGGGTCCTCTTGGCCTGCCTGGTCGAAGGAGCCTCGCCCGAGGAGGCACTGGCGCGCGCCTGCAGAGCCGGGGCATCGGTCGCCGGCAGCGAAAGCGCCTGGCCGGCGATGCCGCGGTGAACGCCGCCTTCGAGATCTCCGCGGAGGTTCGCGCCGCACTGGCCGAAGCCCGTCCCGTGGTCGCCCTCGAGACGAGTGTCATCGGCCAGGGCCTTCCCTTCCCGCGGAACCTCGAGTGCGTCGAGCGGATGAACGCCGCGATCCGCGGATCCGGTTCGACCCCTGCTTGGATCGGCGTCATGGACGGGTCGGTCACCGTTGGGCTGACGGCGGGGGACCTCACCGGGCTCGCTCGGTCTGCCGAGTCGACGAAGGTCGCCCGCCGCGACTATCCGGTCGCGGTGGCGACGGGAGCGCTGGGTGCGACCACGGTTTCGGCGACGGTCTGGGCAGCGGCTCGGGCCGGGATCAACGTGTCGGCGACCGGGGGCATCGGCGGCGTTCACCCGGTCGATGGCGATGTATCGGCCGACCTGATCGAGTTGGGACGCACCCCCGGGCTGTTGGTCTGCTCGGGTCCTAAGTCCATCGTCGATCCGGCCGCGACGGCCGACAAGCTCGAAGAACTAGGTGTGGTCCTCGTCGGATACGGCGTCGACAAGCTCCCGTTCTTCCTGGCACGCGAGTGCTCGGTGGAGCTGGAACATCGGGTCGAGGACCCGCAGGGAGCCGCGTCGCTGCTGCGAGCTGCTCTTGCCCTTGAGACGAGCTCGACCCTCCTGCTCTGCAACCCGGTTCCCGAGGGACTCGATCCGCAGGAAGTGGCCGCGGCCGTCGCCGTATGCCAGGAGCGGGCCGATCGGGAAGGGGTTCACGGCAAGGCTCTGACGCCGTTCCTTCTGGCTGCGCTCGCCGAGGAGACGCAGGGCCGCAGCCTCGAGGTAAATCTGGACCTGTTGGAGGCCAACGCGCGTCTCGCGGGTCAGATCGCGCGAGCAGCGATCAAGTGAGACGAGCCGCGCTGGCCGGGATCCTCGGGCCGGTGGGATTCCTGCTCGTTGCCTTCGCCCTGTCGATCGCTCGTCACGACGTCATCGTCGCCGGGGGGTGGAAGAGCTGGCCGAGCAGCATGGCGCTGGGCGGAGTCGGAGGACTGCCGCAGACAGCGAACTTCCTGGCGCTGGGGTTGTGTTACCTCGTCTTCTCGATCGGAGCCCTGCGACCGATGCTTCATCGTCGCTCCGCGTGGGTCGGTTTCCTCGTCGTCGCTGCGGGGGAGGGGCTTCTGGCGTTCCCCACCGATGCCGCGGGAACGTTACCTACATGGCACGGCCGGCTCCATCTGGCCGGAGTGATCGTCGTAACGATCGCCACCCTCGCCGCGACGGCCGGCGTAACCTTGGAGGTTCGCAACCGCCGGGGATGGCGTTCGTGGAGATACATCGCGCCGGTTCCCGTTCTCGCCGCGGCCCTCGGATCGCTGGCCGGGTTCGACCGGGGTTGGGCGAAGGTTACCTACGTGATCGGGATAACCCTGCCGGTGGCCGTGATCGGTCTGGTGCTGAGTCGCGAGGCTAGCGGAGCCAGGTCTGCAGGATGACCTTGGAGAAGTTCCACCCATAGCGCAGGGACTTCGGCTTCTTCGACTTGCCGCCCTTGCGAGCCAGGATGGTGATAGGAACCTCGGTGATCCTGGCCCTGTTGCGAAGCGCCTCGATCAGGATCTCACTCGTCCAGAACTGGTCCTGCTCCAAGACCAGGTCGTGAAGCAGCGAAGCTCTCGCGGCTCTGTATCCGCTTGAGATATCGGTGACCCGGGTGCCCGTGAGTATCGTGACGAGCCGCGAGAAGAAGTGCACCCCCAGGTGGCGGATCGTCGACTCCTTCTCGAAGTAACCCAGGAGGCGAGAGCCGTTCACGTAGTCCGCTTCACCGCGGACGATCGGCCCGATCATGACGCCGAGTTCGCTCGGTAGGTGCTGGCCGTCGGCGTCAAGAGTCACGACGATGTCGGCCCCGAGCTTCAGCGCGATGTCGTAGCCGACCCGCAGAGCCAGTCCGCCACCCCTGCGGATGGGGAGCTCTGCCACGTACGCACCGGCGGCTCGGGCCGCGTCGGCGGTTCCATCGGTCGAACCGTCGCTCACGAATATGGGCACGACGTTGTAGCCCTCGACCGTTCTCGGGATGTCGGCGATCACGCCGGCGACGTTCTCCGCTTCGTTGAAGGCGGGGGAGACGGTGATCAGCAGGGGTCCCGCCGGCAGTTCGGCTCGGACCTTCTCCCAATCGAAGGCTCCCTGACCGAGCGCTTCGACCAACAAGCGGATGCTTCGCTCGTTGACATCGGCCTCGGCCTGCACGCGAAGGAGAAGGACGAACAGGATGCCGACGGCGAAGAACAGGACGCCTATGAACTGGCGGTTGTTGCCCGGCCGCAGGTTCACCAGGTCGAATAGGGGAGTGAACACGCTGGGCTTGACCGCCATCACGCTGACGATGAACGAGATACCCCAGGAGATGAGCAGGTTCAAACGGCTGATCTGACGCCGTCGATAGCGCCAGACCGCAGCGAAGAAGAACCCGAACCCGAAGAGCAGGCCCGCGATCCGAAGTGCCGGCATCTCCTACTCGGCCGGCGAGGCGACCGCCGGTCGCCAACGGTCGCGAGGCAGGATGTGGTCGGCGATGACCCGTTCCTTGTGCCGCTCGATGGTTGCGAACATCGACTCGACCAGGGTCTCTGAGAGCAGGTTCGGCTTCAGGCCCAGATCCATCAGCTTGGTGTGCTTGGGGTTGTAGTAGTGGTCCTCCATCTCGACGCGGGGGTTGTCGATGGCGTCGATGGCGACGTCGAGGCCGTACTCGGCACCCGCTTTCTGAACCAGATCGGCCAGCTCGCGGACGGAGAACTGCTCGGTGAACTGGTTGTAGACGCGCATCTCCCCTCGATCGGCCGGGTTGGCGACCGCCAGCTCGACGCATTGGAGGGTGTCGACGATGTTGAGGTATCCGCGCGTCTGTCCTCCCTTGCCGTAGACGGTGAGCGGATGACCGATCACGGCCTGCAGGCAGAAGCGGTTGAGGGCGGTGCCGAACACGTCGTCGTAGTCGAAGCGTGTCGCCAGCCGCTCGTCGAGCTTGGTCTCGTCGGTCTCGATGCCGTAGACGACGCCCTGATTGAGGTCGGTCGCGCGCAATCCACGGATGCGGCAGGCGAAGTGGATGTTGTGCGAATCGTGGACCTTCGACAGGTGATAGAAGCTTCCCGGGAGCTTCGGGAAGGGCAGCGTCTCCTTGCGGCCGTTGTGCTCTATCTCGATGTAGCCCTCTTCGATGTCGATATTCGGGGTGCCGTACTCGCCCATCGTTCCTAGCTTGACCAGGTGGGCGTCGGGGACGAACTCCTCGATGGCGAAGATGGTGTTGAGGGTGTTGACGACGTTGTTGGTCTGAGTGAAGACCGCGTGCTCTCGGTCCTTCATCGAGTAGGGGGCGCTCGGCATCTCTCCGTAGTGGATGACCGCATCGGGCCGGAAGTCGGAGAAGACCTGCTCGGTGACTGCCCAGTCGCACAGGTCGCCCTCCGTGAAGCCGATGTCCTTGCCGCTGACCTCGCGCCAGGCGGCGGTGCGCTCCGCGAGGCCGGCCGGGATCGGTACGAGGGAGTCGGTTCCGGCTTCGGCGTGGGCGGTCCTTCGAAGGTAGTTGTCGACGAGGTGGACCTGGTGACCGCGGCTGGAGAAGCGCATCGCCGTGGGCCAGCCGAGATAGCCATCTCCACCCAGGATGAGGACTCGCATCGTGTTCCTTTCAGCAGCTAGAAGGGGAAGTCGAAGCATCGTACCAACCCAGGCTGGAGCGCTCGAGGCGACATGTTTGCCGCGCGTAGGCAGGGGCCGTAAAGTCATGCCGGTCCGGATGCCCGGACCTCCACACCGCACGCGAGGATCCCGGTGGCAGATAACCAGAGCGAACGCGCGTCCGCGCCCGAGATGCGGGACTACTTCCGCATCGTTTCCCAGCGTAAATGGACCGCGATATTCGTGCTCCTGCTCGTGGTCGGTGGGGCGCTGTCGTTGTCTTACCGGCAGACGCCCGTGTACGAAGCCGAGGCTCAGGTGTTGCCGCCGCCTCCCACCGCCGGGGTGGCCTCCGAGACCGGTCAACCGATCGTCGGCAAGGTCAACCTGGAAACGGAGTCGGCGATCGCGTCGAGCAAGATCGTGGCCGCTCCCGTCGCCAAAGCCCTGGGTCAGGACGCGACCGATCAGCGCGTGATCGACAAGCTGACGCGCTCCATAAAGGTTGCGCCCTCCAAGGCCAGTGAGATCCTGCTGTTCAGGGCCGAGTCATCCGATCCCGTCGAGGCGCAGAGGATCGCCCAACAGTTCGCCCTCTCCTACCTGGAGTACAGGCGCTCCCAGAACGCCTCCACCCTCGCCGACCAGGTGGCCACGATCCAGTTGGCCATCGAAGACAAACGAGCCCAGCTCGCCGAAACGCCCGTGAGCGATGCGACGGCGCAGGTGCGTGCGGGGCTGGAGGCCGACATCGTCGCCTCTCAGGACAAGCTGCGCCCGCTCCAGGCCGCGATAAAACAGATCAGGGAGGCCTCGGGAGGCATCATCACGGATGCAAGGGTTCCGACCAAGCCTTCCAGGCCGAACCACCTGCGTGACGGACTGCTGGCGGCGATCGTCGGCCTGGTCCTGGGGTTCGGGGCAGCGTTCCTGCGCGACTACGTCGATGACAGCTTGCGCGGGGTTGCAGACGTCGAGCGGATGTCCGGCGCCACGCTGGTGGGAGTCATCCAGCACATCGCGGGCTCCGACCTTGCACGCGGCCGTGACGGCAACGGCCACCCACGCGACTACCTCGTTGCCGTGGACGATCCGAAAGCGCCCGCGACCGAGGCGTACCGCACCTTGAGGACCAACCTGCTGTTCATGTCGGCGGTCGGCCCACTGAAGGTTCTGCTCGTGACCAGCCCGCTGCAGGGAGAAGGCAAGTCGACCACCGCGGCGAACCTGGCGACCGTGCTTGCACAGTCGGGTCAGCGCGTCCTGTTGGTGGGCGCCGATCTGCGCCGGCCCTCGGTCCATACTTTCTTCGGCCTTACCAACAGGATCGGACTTTCCAGCGTGCTTTCGGGTCAGGCGCAGCTGTCCGAAGCCGTCTCGGATCCGGGTGTACGCGACCTGCGTGTCATGCCCGGCGGTCCGATCCCGCCGAATCCGGCCGAACTCCTCGGGTCCCCTCGCATGAAGGAATTCCTGGCCGAGGTTTCACAGGTTGCCGATTGGGTGATATTGGACGGCCCGCCGGTCTTGGGGTTGGCCGACGCCTTGGTCCTGTCGGCGATCGCCGACGGAACGCTGATGGTGGTGAACGAGGCGACGAACCGCAGGATCCTTGCACATGCGCGCGACCAGATGGTCAAGGTCGCGTCGCGTACGGTCGGAGTCGTTCTCAACAACTTCGGCCCCGCCTTCTCCTACTACTACTCGGACTACTACATGTACTCCAGTACCTACTACGCGGAAGCTGAATCCGAGCCGCAGGGCAAGCAGAAGCTCTCCCGTAAGGAGCGCAAGCGCCAGGCCGAGGAAGCCGCGATGTCAGGGTTCGCCGGTCCGCCGTCCGGCTCCTTCGCTCCGAACGGGGGCGCCGAGCAACGCCCGAAGGATGAGAGCACACCTTCGGGTTCGGGAACCAGCGGCCTCTTCTCCGACTGAAGCGTGGCGGAGCCGGTCCGCGTCCTGTGGTTGATCAAAGGACTGGGTCCGGGCGGGGCCGAACGGCTGCTCGTCGACATGGCAAGGCACGTCGATCGCGAGCGCTTCTCCTACGAGTGCTGCTACCTGCTCCCGTGGAAGGATCATCTGGTGGGCGAACTCGGTGAGGCCGGGGTCGGCGCGGTGTGCCTGGGCAGCGGCAAGGGCTACGACCCTCGCTGGATCGGCCGGCTGCGCGACCGGGTTCGCGACGGTGGGATCGCTCTGACCCACGCTCATCTTCCCTCGGCGGGCATCGGTGCTCGCATGGGGCTGCGAGGCCGGGGCGCCCTCGTCTACACCGAGCACAACACGTGGGAGCGGTACAAGCCGATGACGCGGCGACTGAACGCGGCGACCTACCGCATGCAGGACGCCGTCATCGCCGTCTCCGAAGATGTCGCCCGCTCCATCGGGGCACGCATCGAGCCGCCGGTTACGGTCATCCCGAACGGCGTCGACGTCGACCGTCTTCGCGCCGGCGCCCTCTCGCGCGAGGAGGCTCGCGCCGAACTAGGACTGTCGCCCGAAGACGTCGTCGTCGGCACGGTCGGAGGGCTCACGCCCAAGAAAGGACACGCCGTGCTGGTCGGCGCTGCCCGCGAGGTGATCGCGCGCGTTCCTCGCGCCCGATTCGTGTTCATCGGACTCGAGGTCGACCCCGCGCCGATCCGAACTGCCATAGCCGAGTCTGGGGTCGGCGATCATGTTGCGTTGGCCGGGTATCACGCCGAGGCCTCCAGGCTGATGCGAGCCTTCGACGTCTACTGCCTGCCCTCCCTGTTCGAAGGGATGCCCGTCTCGCTCCTGGAGGCGATGGCGCTGGGGCTGCCCTCGGTGGTAACGCGGGTGGGCGGAGTACCCGAGATCGCTACCGATAGACTCGACGCCCTGCTCGTCGAGCCCTCGGATCCCGCGGCCCTCGCTTCGGCCCTGATCGCACTGATGGATAGCCCCGAACTTCGCGCCGAACTCGGCTCGCGCGCGATGCAGACCGCCGCCGGCTTCTCGCTGGAGACGATGGTCCGCCGTACGGAAGAGGTCTACCTACGTGCGCTGGAGTCCGGCCGATGACCGAGACGCCGATCACCGTCCGGTCGATGACGCCGGCCGATGTCGGTCCGGTCGTCGCTCTGTTGAACGAGGCCCTGGGACCGGCGCCCGGTGGGGTCGATCGACGGGCACTCTTCGAGTGGAAACACCTGAACAGCCCGTTCGGTCCATCCATAGCGTTGGTCGCAGAGATGGAGGGCGAGATCGTCGGGCTGCGCTCTTTCATGCGATGGAAGCTTCGGGGCCCGGCGGGAGAGGATGTGCTCGCCGTCCGGGCGGTCGACACGGCGACCTCGCCGAAGGTTCAGCGCCGCGGCATCTTCTCGCGTCTGACGACCCAGGCCCTGGAACAGTGCGAGGCCGCGGGGGTCTCCTTCGTGTTCAACACGCCCAACGACAAGAGCAGGCCCGGCTACATCAAAATGGGGTGGCAGGTGGTCACGACCTGGCCGATGTGGGTCAAAGTGCGTCGCCCCGATCGCCTGGCCCTAGCCGCGATGAAGCGGAACCTGCGATCGGGCCCGGGCGTGGACGCCCCCGCGATGAGCGCCCTCGTCCCGGCTGCCGATGCCCTTGCCGGTTGGGCCGTTGAGGCGGCGGGCCCGGCCGCGTTCCATACGCACAGGGCCGCCGACTATCTTGCGTGGCGTTACACGGCCGGTCCCATGCGCTATCACGCCTTGACCGGCGAGGGAGCACTCGTCCTGGCGCGGTTGCGCTCTCGCGGGAACCTTCGCGAAGCGGTCGTTTGCGAAGCCCTCTGCGCTCCGGGGGCCGAGGACGTTCTCCGGAAGCTGCTCGGACGCCTCGCCAAGGAGGCGGGAGCCGATCATGCGGTCTTCCACGTCGGCCCGGGATGGCCGGCCCGCGGCTCGCTCCTGGGGGCGGGCTTCCACAGACTCCCCAGAGCCGGGATGACGTTCACGGTCAAGCAGGTGGGTGCGCGTGAACCCCGCGCTCTGGAGCCGGGGAACTGGTCCCTGACACTCGGCGACCTGGAGGTCTTCTGAGCGGCGCTGATACGTCTCGCGCGCGACGACGCCCCGTAGGATAAGGCCTATGGCTGGCTTCGGAAGCGCCGTTCCCGCGCGCGGCGGATCTGCGCTCGCGTGGGTGTTCATCGTTGCCGGGCTCCTGGCCAGCATCGTGGTTCTGGGTTCGTCGACCCCGGACGCGCAGATGTTCATGGCTCTGACCGCCATCATCGGGGTCATCGGCGTCATCACCATCCCGCGCGCCGCTCGCCGCGACGGGGCGATCTCGGCGAGGTTCCTGGGCTTGGCGTTGACGGCCCACGTGATCGGAAGCCTCCTGCGGTTCATCATCATCCAGGCCGTCTACCACGGGGTCGCCGACGCCAACGGCTACTACGGAGCCGGTGTCAGATTCGCGCCGATATTCCGGTCGCTGCAGTTCCCGCCGCTGCCCGAGCCGGGCACGAGTTTCATGAACTTCATGACTGGACTGCTATTCGCGATCACAGGCCCGACGATGCTTGGCGGCTTCGTCGTCTGCGCTTCGGCCGGC
The DNA here is from genome assembly GCA_031423155.1 of Actinomycetes bacterium. Taxonomy (GTDB): domain Bacteria; phylum Actinomycetota; class UBA4738; order UBA4738; family HRBIN12; genus JANPEZ01. Next base: position 8,919 of record JANPEZ010000171.1, on the reverse strand, counting down.
TTCGTCGGTTCTTGGTACTTCTACAAGGCCTTCAGATTGGAGTTCCCACAGGGGGATCAGAAGACGTTCGCCTACCTGGTCTTCCTGCTTCCCTCGATGTGGTACTGGCCTTCCAGTTTGGGGAAGGACGGCCTGATCGTCCTGTTCCTGGGCGTCGCTACCTACGGTTTCGCGCTCATCCTGCGCGGCACGTTCGCCAGGGGTCTCATCATCACGTCGGTTGGGTTGTTCGGCACGATTATGATCCGCCCGCCGATGGCCGCCGCGCTGGCGGTGGCAGCGGCCGCAGCATTCCTGCTGAGGCCCGCGCGCGCGCGGTCGGTCCAACTCCAGGCGCTGCTATACATCGTCTTGGTGCCGGTGCTGGTGTTCATGTCCGCCGTGACCATCCAAAGCGCCAAGGACTACATCCACAACGACGATCCGCAGGCGGCGTTCGAGGCCCAGCAGGCCCAGGAGTTCAGTGTCGGTGGGGGAGGATCGAACTTCTCGGCGGCGAGCCCGTTCACGCCGACCGGCCTTCCGATCGCCATCGCCACCGTGAACTTCAGGCCCTTCCCCTACGAGGCCGGAGGGATACTTCCGACCATCGCCTCCCTCGAAGGGGTGGTGCTCATGTGGCTGGTACTTCGGCGGCGAAGACAGATAGTCGCGGGCATCCGAACTTGGCATACGAACGGGATGGTGATCCTGGCGTTCCTCTCCTGGTTCTCTTTCTCCATCATCTTGGCGTCGCTTCCTAACTTCGGGCTTCTCGCCCGGCAGAGGACGCTGGTGTTGCCCTATCTCTTCATGCTCCTTTGCATGGTGCCCAGGCCCTCGCGCCGGCGCGGGTCCGAAGCCCTAGAGAGCGCGTGAGACCTCGAGCGTTCGCGGTCTCATGGGCGAAGAAGGGAGTCAAGCTCGCCCTGCTCGGCCCCGCGATGTGGGGAAGGGAGCGCGAACCCGGACTCTTCGTCCTGATCTACCATCGCGTCGGCGCCGGGCAGGGAAGGGAGATGGACCTGCCCGTCAGGCGATTCGCATCCCAGATGAAGGCGTTGCGCGACGGATCCGACGTGGTTGCCCTCGCCGAGGGTCTGGCTCGGCTCGAGGAGGGGCGCCTCACGCGTGACCTGGTTGCCGTCACGTTCGACGACGGATACCGCGAGGTGTACACGCAGGCCTGGCCGGTGATGCGCGATCTGCAGGTGCCCGCGAGCGTCTTCCTTCCGACCGGGTTCATGCAGGGATCGTCGCCGGCTCCGATAAGAGAGGGGGCCGCGGCGCGCGGGGCCGAACCGCTGCCTCTCACCTGGGATCAGGTGGGGGAGATGTCATCGGCCGGCCTTCTGAGCATCGGGTCTCACTCGATCTCGCATACCGACTACGACCTGCTTTCGCGCGATGCGGCCGAGGATGAGTCGGCAGGGTCGCGTGACGTGCTTCGGTCGCGGACCGGTGCGGACGTCGACCTGTTCGCGTACCCGCGCGCCGTGGTAGCTCACGAGGATGTCGTCGCGAGCCACTACCGGTTCGCGCTCGCGGCGGACGGCACGAAGAATCTGCCGCAGTCGTTGTCACCGCTCCGCCTGACGCGAACGCCCGTCCGCGAGTCGGACGGGATGTTCTTCTTCCGGCGCCGGCTGCAGGGGATGCGTCCGATGGAAGACCGGCTATACGCCTGGCTGAGGGGGCTTCGGGCATGAGCGGGGTTCATCGGCCGAAGCTGATCCACGTGACGACGGTTGAGATGTCTCTGCGGGTGCTGCTTTCATATCAGCTCCGCCGATTCTCCGAGGCCGGATTCGAGGTCGTAGCCGTGTCGGCACCGGGGCCGGCGACCAGCGACCTGGCCTCGTGGGGTATCCGTCACGTGACGGTTCCGAGTCTGACGCGCAGCTGGGCCCCCTTGTCGGACGCCAGGGCATTGGCGCAACTGGTCGGGATCTTCAGGCGGGAACGACCGGCGCTGGTGCATACACACAACCCGAAATCCGGAGTGCTCGGCAGGCTGGCTGCCCGCATCGCCCGGGTTCCGGTGATCGTCAACACGGTCCACGGGCTGTACTCCAACCCGGCGTTGTCATCCGGCAAGCGTTGGGTGGTGGATCGTTCCGAGCGATGGGCGATGCGGACCTCCCATCAAGAGCTCTTCCAGAGTCAAGAGGATCTCGACCGGGCGCTGGCCGAGCGGATGCTGCGAGCCGAACGAGCATCCTGGCTCGGCAACGGCGTGGACCTCAAGCGGTTCGACCCGGCTGCCGTGGACGGGCAGAGGGCGGCGGCATTGCGCGCTCACTGGGGCGTTCCCGATGGAGCGCGCGTGGTCGGAACGGTCGGCCGGCTCGTAGCGGAGAAGGGCTACCCGGAGCTATTCGAGGCGGCGCGCCTGGTCAGAAGCGCCCACCCGGAGGCGGTCTTCGTTGCTGTCGGGCCTGCCGAACCGGACAAGGACGACGCTCTCACCGGCGAGGTAGTCGCGGCCGCACGCCGGGAGGGCTTCGTCTTCCATGGCGACGGCCGGGCCGAGGACATGGCTGCGATCTACTCGGCGTTCGACATCTTCGTTCTCCCGTCGCATCGAGAGGGGATGCCGCGCAGCCTCATCGAAGCCCAGGCGATGCGACGGCCCGCGATCGCCACCGATATCCGAGGCTGCCGCGAAGTCATCGAGGACGGAGTTTCGGGAGTGCTCGTACCGGCTCGGGATCCCGCAGCGCTCTCGGGCGCCATCTCCGCGATGCTGGACGATCCCGCTCTCGGCTGGACGATGGGGGAGCGGGGGCGCGAGCGGGCACTCGACCGCTTCGACGAGGATGCGGTCGTGGAGAGAACACTGCAGGTCTACAGGCGGTTGTTGAAGGCTGAGGGGATCGACCTGCCGGAGCGGGAGCCGTGATCGGCAGCGTCTCGGCCGGTTTGGCCAGCTCGGTGGCGTTGTTGGTTGGCGCCGGGGTCGGCTTCGCTGCGCGGGCCCTGGGCCCGCGCCTCGGCGCGATGGACCATCCCGGCGAGTTGAAGACGCATGGGCAACCGGTCTCCTTCCTAGGGGGCATCGCCGTTACCGGAGGGCTGGCGACCGGCCTCGCGCTCCTTGGTTGGCCCCTGCCCTGGGCGGCCTCCGCAGCGATCGGAGGAGCGGCCCTCCTGGGGTTGGCCGACGACTACCTGGACGTACCTCCCTGGCTGCGTTTGGGACTGCAGCTCGGTCTGGGCCTGCTGCTCGCCGCGGGGGGATCGACCGCGGGAGCACTTCCGGAAGGGGCGATCGCTTGGATCGTCGGTGCGGTCGCCTTCGCCGCCGCACTCAATGCCGTGAATATGGTGGACGGCCTGGACGGACTGGCCGCTGGGACGGCGACGATCTCCGCCCTCGGGCTCGCGCTCATCGCGGCCCGCGCCGGCCACGACGGGCCGATGGTGCTCGCACTGATCACGGCCGGCGCCACCTCGGGATTCTTGGCGCACAACCTGCCTCCTGCCAGGCTCTTCCTCGGCGACAACGGGGCCTATCTGCTGGCTGGGACCCTTTCGGTGATCGCGCTCTCCGAGGGGCGTTCCTGGGCAGGACTTCTGGCCGCGGCAACCTGCTTCGGACTCTTCGGGCTGGACCTCGTGCTCGCGATCCTTCGCCGAGTCAGCGGCCGGGCGAAGCTGACCCAGGGCGACCGCTGGCACCTTTACGACCAGCTTCGGCATCGCGGCATCTCCCATAGGCGGACCCTTGCCGTCTGTTGGGCGCTGCACGCCGCGATGGTAGCCGCAGGGGTTCAGGCGGCCGAACTCCCAGCTGGTTGGGCGATCGCAACCGTCGCCGGAGCTTGGATGGTCTCGATCGCGTGGCTGGCGTGGTCGGGCTTCGTCGGAGGCGCCGAGTGAGGGTCGCGATCGTCTCCAACGGGAACTTCTTCTCGACCAGGATGCTCCGGCCGCTCTTCTTCGACCCGCGCATCGAAGTGGTAGGGGTTGTCTCGGTTCGCGTCCCGCCCGGACGCGGCGGTCCCGTGGCGACGCTACGAAGCCTGGCCGGTCGCACCGGCTACCGGTATGCGTGGCACAAGCTGGGTTCGCTGGCCGTCCCGAAGGTGCTCGGCCTGATCGGACGAACCCCTGTCTTCCTCGATCAGCTATGTCGCGCCCGAGCCACGAAGCACGTCGCGCTTGCGACCGTCAACTCGGCCGCCGGACTGGCCACGCTTCGCGCATGGCAACCGGACGTGTTGATCTCGGTCTCCTCACCCGAGCGCTTCGACCCCGACGTCCTGCGCATAGCTTCGGTCGCATCGATCAACCTGCACTGGGGTCTGTTGCCCGCATACGCCGGCATCGCTCCTTACTTCTGGGTCCTGCGCAACGGCGAGAAGCAAGCGGGGCTCACCATCCACGAGATGGTCCCCGAACTGGACGCGGGCAACATCCTGCGACAGCGGACCCTCGACATAGGTCCCACCGACACCTCACTCGGGTTGCAGCTCCGTCTCATGCAGGCCGGAGCCGAGGAACTGATCGAGGCCGTCCGCGAACTTCCCGGCTCTCTGCAGAACCCGCGCATCCAGGATCGCCAGGGGCGCTCCTACTTCACATGGATGAAGCCCGAGGACGTCCGCGCGCTCCGAGCCCGCGGGCGCAAGCTCGCCCGGCTGTCCGACTACGGGCGGATGCGCGAGATCTTGAAGGACGAGAAGCGCCGCTAGAGGGCGGAGAGTTCGTCGAGCACGCGGTCGACCTCCTCGAGCGTGCCGTAGTGACAGAAGCCGATCCTGACCGCCCCGCCCGACTCGAGCAGACCCAGGCGTTCCATCACCGTGATCGCGTAGTAGTGGCCGTCCCACGTCAAGATCCCGCGGTCGCCGAGCAGCTTGGAGGTTTCGAGCGGATGACGATCGCCGACCCTGACGGAGAAGGTGGGGGTACGTTCCTCAAGGCGTTCGGGGTCGCCGATCCCGTAGAGCCGCACGTCGGAGAGGCCCTCTAGTCCTTCGAGGAACCTGGCGGACAAGGAACGCTCGTACGCGCCGATGGCCTGGAAGCCGGAGAGGATACGCTCGCGCCTGGACGCGCCCGGGCCGCCGATCTCGGCTAGGTAGTTCACCGCCGCCACGAAGCCAGCGAGACCCTCATGGTTCTGCGTTCCCGTCTCCCACCTGGAGGGGCCCTCGTCCGGAGCCGGCCGCACCTTGTAGGGGGTCCAGCTCTCGAGAAGCTCGCGCTTGACGGCGAGCATCCCCAGGTGGGGCCCGAAGAACTTGTACGGCGAGCAAGCCAGGATGTCGGCGCCGATAGCTCTCACGTCGATAGCGCGATGTTGCGCGAAGTGCACGCCGTCAACGGCCACCAGGGCGCCCGCCTCGTGCGCCCTGCGCGCGAGTTCGGCCGCGGGCGGGATCGTCCCCACCGCGTTCGATGCGAGCGTGAAAGCGACCAATCGCGTGTGATCCGACAGTGCCTCATCGAAGGAATCCAGATCCAAGGTCACGTCGTCATCGCGGATATCGACCCACCTGACGGTGGCACCGGCGTCCTCGGCTGCGAGCAACCACGGCCGGATGTTCGCATCATGGTCCAGGCGTGTGACGACGACCTCATCGCCGGGCTGCAGGGTCCGTCCGAAGGAACGAGAAAGTGCGAACAGCAGAGTGGTGGCGTTCGGACCGAAGACTATCTCTTCGGGGGTGGCGCCGGTCAGGTCGGCGCCGGCCCGGCGGGCTTCAGCGACCAGATCATCGGTCTCGCGAGAGGTCACGAACTCACCGTGCACGTTGGAGTTGCTGCGGCGCAGGTAATCCGAGATCGCCTCGATCACGGTGTCGGGCACCTGCGAACCACCCGGCGCATCGGCGAAGACCAGTGGCCTCCCGTCATCGTCAACCCGCGAAAGCGCCGGGAAGCGTGCGCGGAGCGAGGCGGTGTCGATCATCCGCAGAGCCTCCCGCAGGAAGGCCCGAGCGACAACCTGTGGCTAGGTAGAGATGACGAACGAACCTCGAAGGTCGACGGGGAGGGTTCGCACTAGCCGATCTCCCAGCCGTCGGGAAGAGCCGGCATCGACCATGACGGATCGGGGCGCCAGTCCTCCCAGGTCTGATCGAAGGGAGGGAGGCGAAGGAGCAGATGCTCGATGGCGCGCTCGCCCCAGAAGCGGAACGACGCGGCGTCCTCTTCGCTGAAGAGTCCGAGCGCGATCCCCTCGGCTAGCTCGTCCTCGTCCTTCCATGCCCACGAGGACCGATCCGGCGCGATCACCACGTCGAGCAGATGATCCACCGTATCGAACCCGATGGCGGTGCGGGTGAGCGGTGCCTGAAGGTTCACGTACCAACCGCGCGGGGAACCGTCGGGTTCCGACAGCAACAGGATCGAGTAGGGGGTGTCCGGCCAGGCGAAGGAGAGAACGCCGTGATCGTCTCGTTCCCGGACGCCCAGATGCCAGGGGCGATCGGGGAAGCGCAGCTGCTCTCCGGCCTCGTCGAGCGCCACGCCGCATCGGGTGAAGGCGGCCACGAAGAACGTCGTCTGCTCGGGGAGATCGTGGACGATGATCGCGGGCCTGGCCTCGAAGACCTGCCCTCCCCACGTCTCGCGAAGGACGATCGCATCACCGGGGGCCCACATCGGGCCGACGATAGACCGTCTTGACGGATGTCGGAGGCGAGGCGTAGATTCAACCTCCCCTCGAACATACGTTCGGGCCGTGAGGCAGGCGGAAGATGGCCAAGCGCTACGACGAAGACGTGCAGGTCCAGGTGGAGCGAGATGCGGGCATGCCTGCTGCCTTCCAGTGGAGGGGCCGAAGGTACGAGATCGTCGACGTCATAGGACGCTGGAGGATCGAGGGCCGCTGGTGGTCCGACGGGCGCGACCGCGAGTACTGGAGGGTGGAGGCACGAGGCGGCGCGGTCTGGGACCTCTACCACGACCGCCTGAGTGACGCCTGGCACATGGAGCGTCTCTGGGACTAGTCCCGGGTCATCTTCTTCAAGGCGGATGCGGGGCGAGCCGATGACTCAGGCACATGAGCATCCCTGCCTCCTCTTCGGGCCGGGAGGGTCTGGATGCCCGCACCCTCCAACCGGTCGACGTCCCTTCGGATCCGGTCGAGGTAGAGGTCGACTCGACCATCAACGAGCTGCGAAGCGCGGAGCTGCGCTACCGCGCCCTGGTCGAACAGATCGCCGCCATCACCTACACGGAGGTGGACGACCCGGAGAGCGCAACCGGGACGAAGACGACGTTCATCAGCCCTCAGTCAGCCACCATTTTGGGATACACCCCCGAAGAACTGCTCTCCGACGAGACGCTCTGGGATCGGATCATCCATCCGGAGGATCTCGAGCGGGTCCTGCTCCACGAGAAAGAGGTCGACGATACCGGAGAGCCGTTCCTGACCGAATACCGGATGCATGATCGCGCCGGCAACATCCACTGGTTCCGCGATGAGGCCAGGCTGGTCGAGGACGAGGAGACCGGCGATCACTTCTGGCAAGGGGTGATGGTCGACATCACCGAACAGAAGCAGGCGCTCGAGCAGATGCGTCTCGCCGAGGAGCGCTACCGCACGCTCGTTGAGACTGTTCCGGCCGTCGTGTTCATCGACCGGATAGACGAATACGCCACGAACATCTATACGAGCCCGCAGTCGACGGTGATCCTGGGCTATACCCCCGAAGACTGGGCCGCCGACCCCGCACTATGGAAGAAGATCATCCACCCCGATGACATCCAGTGGGTCAGCGCGATACATGGCGACCCGGGGCGGCAGTACCTGTTCGATGAGGTCTACAGGATGTACGCCAAGGACGGCAGGCTCGTGTGGGTCCGCGACGTAGCGGTCTCGATCACCGGGGTCGACGGTCAGATCTATTCGCACGGATTCCTGCTCGACGTGACCGCGCAGAAGGTAGCGGAGCATTCCCTTACGGAGGCTCTAGAGCGAGAGCACGCGATCGCTCAGCAGCTGCGCGAGATGGACGAGCTCAAGAACACCCTGTTGCACGCCATATCGCACGATCTGAAGTCCCCACTGACGGCGATCCTCGGGGTAGCGAGCACGCTGTCGAACCCAGAGCTGGATCTGACAGACGATGAACGCCGAACGTTCCTGCGCGGTCTTGTCGACCGGGCGCACCGTATGGACCAGATGCTTACAGATCTGCTCGACCTGGAAAGGCTCGACCGCGGACTGATCGAGCCCAACCGCGCGCCGACCGACATCGCCGAGCTCTGTCGGATAGTCGTCGCGCACTGCGACGCGGTGCTGATCCGGCCGGTCGTGATCCTGGCCGGAGGCGTGATCGCTGAAGTGGACTCGGCCAAGGTCGAGCGGATAGTCGAGAACCTGCTCATCAACGCGGCGCGTCACACGCCTGGTAACACGCGGATCATCGTGCGCGCGGAACGGATCGAGGGAGGCATCGAGATAGCTGTAGACGACGAGGGTCCGGGAGTTCCCGATGAGTTGAAGGCCAGGATCTTCCAACCCTTCGAGCGTGGAGGGGAGCTCGCCGAGCGGGGTCCGGGCATGGGGATCGGCCTGTCGCTCGTTGCCCGCTTCGCCGAGATGCACGGCGGCCGGGCCTGGGTCGAGGACCGCCCGGCCGGCGGCGCCAGTTTCCACGTCTACCTGCCCGGATAAAGGGGTATCGACAGGCGTCAGAGGTATGCCCTAGAATCGAACAGGTGTTCGCTTCCTCCCTCATCGTGCATCTGGACGTGCGCTCCTTCTTCTCTATCAAAGAGGGGGCTTTCTCGCCGGAAGCCCTTGCGCGGCAGGCTTCCTCCCTGGGCATGCCGGCGGTGGCTCTGGTGGATCGGGACGGGTTGTACGGGGCGGCTCGGTTCGTGGCGGCTTGTGCAGCGGAGGGCGTCAAACCTCTCCTCGGGGCTGCGCTCACGATGTCCTCGGAGGGTCGCGTGGGGGTGGTGGGGGGGGGGGGGGGG
>JANPEZ010000170.1:0-11266 GCA_031423155.1 Actinomycetes bacterium | reverse complement strand
CAGACCTGAGGGACAGCACGTCAGCCGCGTGCTGGTCGAGCGTGCGACTCGGATAGAACGTGAGCTGTATATCGGGTTCCTGGTCGACCGGGTATCGCAGAAGGTCGTCGTTATCGCCTCGGCTGCAGGAGGTATCGACATAGAAGAGGTCGCCGCGAACGAACCCGAGAAGATCCACAAGGAATACGTCGATCCTGGCGTCGGCCTGCTCGACTTCCAGTGCCGCAAGATAGCGACGGCCATCGGAGTCACCACCCGTCAGGCCGTCTTCACGCGGATCTTGAAGCGGATCTACCGCTGCTTCCGCGACAAGGACTGCCTGCAGCTCGAGATCAATCCTCTCGTGATCACGGACGAAGGGGACCTGATCGCACTGGACTGCAAGATGCAGATCGACGACAACTCTCTGTTCCGCCAAGGAGAGGTCGCCGAACTGCGCGACTTCGACGAGGAGGACCCCAAGGAGGTCGAGGCTACCGGCCACGGACTGAACTACATCGCTCTGGACGGAAGCGTAGGTTGCATCGTCAACGGCGCCGGCCTTGTGATGGCCACGATGGATGCGATCGTCCATCACGGCGGTCGCCCCGCGAACTTCCTGGACGTGGGCGGCGGCGCCAGCCCGGAGAAGATCGCCAACGCGTTCCGGATCGTGCTGAAAGACCCGAACGTGAAATCGATCCTGGTCAACATCTTCGCCGGCATCAACCGCTGCGACTGGATAGCGCAGGGCGTTGTTCAGGCCACACGCGATCAGGCGATCGCCGTTCCCGTCATAGTTCGCCTAGCCGGAACCAACGTCGAGGAAGGCCGCGCCATCTTGGACTCCAGCGGCCTGGCGCTAATCCAAGCCGAGGACCTGGACGATGCGGCCGCGAAAGCCGTCGCCTCGTTGGAAGGGGTGAAGGCATGAGCGTCTTCGTCGACAAGGACTCGCGAGTCATCATCCAGGGCTTCACGGGACAACACGCGACCTTCCACGCCGAGGAAGCCATGAAGTTCGGGACACAGGTCGTCGGCGGCGTGACTCCCGGAAAGGGCGGCGCGACGCATCTGGGCCTGCCGGTTTTCAACAGTGTCGAGGAGGCCGTCCGCGAGACGGGTGCCGACGTCAGCGGCATCTTCGTGCCGCCGCAGCTAGCGACGGACTCGCTGTTGGAGGCGGCCGAAGCGGGGATCCAGATCGCGGTCATCATCGCCGATGGCGTTCCCGTGCAGGACATGGTCCGCACGAAGCGTTACCTCGCAGGGCGTTCCACGAGGATCATCGGCCCGAACTCTCCGGGCATCATCACTCCCGGCGAGTGCAAGGTCGGCATCATGCCCTCGCACATCTACACGAAGGGCCGCATAGGGGTCGTGTCACGTTCCGGGACGCTCAACTATGAGGCCGTCTCGCAGATGACTCGGCTCGGGCTCGGCCAGTCGACCTGCGTGGGCATCGGCGGCGACCCCGTCAACGGCACCGATTTCAAGACGGTTCTGCAAGCCTTTGAGAACGACGACGAGACCGACGTCTGCGTGATGATCGGCGAGATCGGCGGTCAGCAGGAGGTCGAGGCTGCCGTCTGGGCCGCTCAGTACATGAGCAAGCCACTCGTCGCCTTCATCGCCGGCGTCTCGGCTCCGCGTGGGCGCCGCATGGGCCACGCCGGCGCGGTGATCAGCGGTGACTCGGATACAGCGACCGCCAAGCTCGATGCCATCGAGGCCGTGGGGCACCGGGTGGTCCGCAACCCCGCCGACATCGGAGACACGGTCGCCCGTGCTTTGAAAGAGGTCGGCAGCCGATTCGCAGGAGGATCGGGCGCCTAGTCGCAGTCCTCAATCTCATGCACGTCTATTCGAGGGAACCTCGCCGGGCGCACGAGCGTAGGGTCTAGTGACATGGCGCGCACCGCCCTCATCCTGGGCCTGGTATGGGTCGTCCTTGCTGGAGCCTGCACATCCTCGCCGAGGACATCCGGCGAGGCAGCAACACTTGACCCGTGCTCCGTCTTGCCCCGAAGTCTGGTTGAGACAACCTTGCCCGGCGCTGTAACTCAGGTGTATGAACTCGCGGCGGAAGATTTCCACACGCCGCCGCCACGCGACAGCGTCTCGTGTGCGTACGAGACCGATGGACGATACGGACAGTTCGTCTTGTCTACCCAACCGATGAAGCGCTCCGAGTACGACGCCCAGTACGTCGAACGCGACCCCATCAACACGCACAAGGTGGCCAGCCTCGGAGAGGATGCCCGCTACTCCGGATGCGGGGGCTTGACCGTCTACTTCGGGGGGCGCGTGCTGCAACTCGGCATCCAATTCGCCGACTGCGACTCTCTTCGCCGTTTGGTTTCGCTGGCCCAAATGGCTCTTCGACGCCTAGCAAGGACCCGATGACTCAGCTGTCGGCACCACGCGATCCCCAGGATCGGGATAGGCGTGATCGTTCCCTACGCCGGTTCGCACGAGATCGTTGCCGCCTACACCGTCGAAAGATCGCAGACACTCGTCGCCACCCTTTCCGCCGATGACGAGATCGCTTCCGTCTCCGCCGTCGACCCGATCCTGACCCTGGCCGCCTCGAAGGAGATCATCGCCCCCGCTGCCGATGATCACGTCGCCATCTTCACTGCCATTGATGCGATCCGCGCCGCGGCCACCATCCACGACATCGTGGTCGTAGCCGCCGACCACGTGATCGTTTCCCGGCCCGGCGAAGATCCGGTCTGAACCGTCACCTCCGATGAGCAAGTCATCCCCGCCGAGCCCCCGGATGGAATCATTCCCCTCGAGGCCGCAGATCACGTCGGTGCCGGGAGTTCCACGAAGTCGATCGTCGCCGGCTGTTCCGATGATCGTGCACTCTGAGCCACGACCCCCCGCGATGCTCCTGCTTGACGTCCCAAGTACAAGCGAGATCGCCGCGATCGACAGCACGGCCAACACCCTTCCCACGCGTACTTGACCAGCCGACCCGTTGGTGAGTTCCCGCAGGTCGCCAACGGCCCCGGGTGTTCGAGACACCAGCCAGTCGCCTGCTCGACGCTTCACGTGTTGGATCCGAATGCTCCCACGAGCGCCGCGATCGCCTCTCGTTGGGCAGCCTCCACATCGAGGTCCACGACGGCCGAACCTGTGAACGACAGGACGGCCATTCCGTGCGAGAGGCTCCAGATCGAATACGCGATGGCCTCGGCACCTTGCCCCTTCCCAGCCCTGAGCGCACCCGACTCGACACCCGATCGTGCGCTCTCCAGGAACGCCCCGTAGACCTGCCCCGGCGGACGATCTCGGCCTTGGAGCAGCAACGAGAAGAGTGAGGGTTCGTAGTGACCGAAAGCGACGTAAGCAAGACCCAGACGGATGAGGCGGTCCCGGGGCGACAGGTCGGGCGAGACGTCTCCCAGGCGCTCGGCGGCACGTCGGTCGGCCTCGTCGGCGAGGGCGCGGATCAGGCCTTCCTTGCCCTCGAAGTAGCGATAGAGGGCACCGGGGCTGTAACCGGTCCGGCGAGCGACATCCCTCAGCGAAGGGGTCGGGCCTGCTCGGTGCAGCTCCAAGGCCGCCTGGAGGATGGCGTTCCGGGAGCGTTCGCCACGCTCGGACACGGTGGATCCCGGGGTTCCCTCATCGTCGGTCGTGAACATCGTTCATCTAGTGAACATCGTTCACTGAGCCTGGTCAAGGAACTGCTCCGAGGTTCTCGACCGGCGCGCCCGCTCCGCCTACGATGCGCCGATGGACGAGGACGAACACAGCCAGGGGCTGCCGGCTCCGCCCGATCCCCCAGCCGCCCCCTCGGGGTTCGCGACCGACCTGAGCGATCCCGCGACTTCCGGCAGGCCCTCCGCCCGGAGCGGGATCCCGGACACGACCTCGCTCGGGAGGAACAAGGCGGGGATGCTCTCGCTGATCGGGGGGTTGGCGGTCGTCATCGGGGTCTTCCTGCCCTGGGTGAGCTCGACGAACGGGGCCATCACGGACAGCCACAACGGCATGAGCATCGGAACCTACGGGACCTTGTTCTTGGGCGCGATGGCCGCGGCCGGCGGATTCGGCTCGATGCAGAGACGGCCGAGTCCGCTCGCCGCCGCCCGGGGAGGTTCGCTGATCAACGGTGCGCTGATCCTGGGATTGATGGCGCTTCGATGGGGCACGCTCCAGGACTACCTCGAGGAAGCGCGCAGCTTTCCGGGGGTTACCGCTTCGATAGGACCAGGGGTCTGGCTCGCTATGGCCGGGGGCTTGATGGTGCTCGCGGGCGGAGCGATGACTTGGGTGCAGCGACAGAAGGGATCCTGAGGAGGCCTCAGTCGTCCTTCGCCGGCTTGCCGCGGCGGCCCGCCTTCTGACGCTCCTGGCCTCCGAGCAGCACCTTGCGCAGTCGGACGTTCTTCGGAGTCACCTCGACGCATTCGTCCTCTCGGATGAACTCCAAAGCCTGCTCGAGTGACATCTGGGCCTTAGGGATCAGGCGGACCGTCTCCTCCGAGCCGGACTTGCGCATGTTGGTTAGCTGCTTCTCCTTGGTCGCGTTGACGTCCATGTCGTCGGCGCGGGCGTTCTCGCCGACGATCATGCCCTCGTAGACGTCCTCGCCGGGGCCGACGAACATCGAGCCTCGCTCCTGGAGGTTGAGCAGCGCGAAGGTCGTCGAGGGCCCGCTGCGGTCGGCGACAAGCGAGCCCGTCGGGCGGGTGCGCAGATCCCCGTGCCAGGGCTCATAGCCCTCGAATACGTGGTGAAGCTGGCCGGAGCCCCGCGTCTCGGTGAGGAACTCCGTGCGGAAGCCGATAAGACCGCGCGCCGGCACGACGTACTCCATGCGGATCCAGCCGGTCCCGTGGTTGACCATCTGCTCCATACGCCCCTTACGCAGGGCGAATAGCTGAGAGATGACGCCGAGATACTCCTCGGGAGCGTCGATGGCGACCCGCTCCATCGGCTCGTGGATCTTGCCGCCCACGGTCTTCGTGACGACCTGCGGCTTGCCCACGGTCAGCTCGAAACCCTCGCGGCGCATCATCTCGACGAGTACCGCCAACTGAAGCTCGCCGCGGCCCTGGACCTCCCAGGCGTCGGGACGATCGAGGTCGAGAACCCGGATCGAGACGTTGCCGATGATCTCCTGATCCAGACGGCTCTTGACCAATCGCGCCGTCACCTTGTCTCCGTCTTGACCGGCTAGCGGGGCAGTGTTGATCCCGATCGTCATCGAAAGGCTCGGCTCGTCCACCCGGGTCACGGGAAGCGGCCGGGGATCGTCTGGGTCGGCGAGCGTCTCGCCGATCGTGACATCGGCCAGTCCGGCCAGGGCGATGATCTCGCCGGGCCCGACCTCCTCCGCCTCGACGCGGTCGAGGGCCTCTGTCACGTAGAGCTCGACGACCTTGGCTTGTTCGATGGTGCCGTCGGTGCGGCACCAGGCGATCTGCTGGCCCCTCCGCATCGTTCCGTGCCTCACTCGGCACAGGGCGAGGCGCCCGAGGTAGGGCGAGGCGTCCAGGTTGGTGACGAGGGCCTGCAGGGGATGGCCATCCTCGTACTCGGGCGCCGGGATGCGTGCAACGATCGTCTCGAAGAGCGGCTCGAGATCCTCTGCCAGCTCGTCGGGCGCACGGCCGCAGCGGCCCGCGCGGGCGTTGGCGTACAGGATCGGGAACTCGATCTGGTGCTCGTCGGCGTCAAGGTCCAGGAACAGCTCGTAGACCTCATCCACGACCTCCTTGACCCTTGCGTCCGGCCGGTCGACCTTGTTCACGACCAGGATCACGGGAAGGTGCGATTCCAGGGCCTTGCGGAGCACGAACCGCGTCTGGGGCAGAGGCCCCTCGCTCGCGTCAACCAGCAGGAGGACGCCGTCCACCATCGTCAGGCCCCGCTCGACCTCGCCGCCGAAGTCCGCATGGCCGGGCGTGTCGATGATGTTGATCTTCAGTCCGCCGTGGCGCACGGCGGTGTTCTTGGCCAAGATCGTGATGCCCTTCTCGCGCTCCAGGTCCATCGAGTCCATTACGCGCTCGCCGACGTCCTGGTTGGCACGGAAGGCCCCGGACTGCCAGAGCATGGCGTCCACCAGCGTGGTCTTGCCGTGGTCGACGTGCGCCACGATGGCCACGTTGCGGATGTCCTCGCGTCTGGGCATGGGCGTGCGGAAGCTCCTGTCTGACCGGAAAAGTGGCCGTCGCACGAGCGCGCGACCCCTCAAGTCTACCCGCGAGCGCCGGCCCCGGCCGATGACCGGCGGGCACGGAGCTGCCAGCAATGGAGCCCCGTTCGGTATACAAAGGTATCTCCGCATCGCCTGAGAGGAGAACCGAGGATGCTCCAACACCCGAAGGACCGTCCGAACCCGCTGAGCCGACGCGAGTTCTTGAAGAGAACCGCCGCCGCGGGGATCGCCATACCGAGCCTGGCGGCGATCCTGGCCGCCTGCGGAAACTCGTCCTCGACGCCCGGTGGCGGCGGAGAGCCCACCCTGAAGCTCGCCAGTCCCGACAACCCGGTCACGCTGGCTCTGACGGCCGACAACCCGGCGATCGCCGACGGCCTTGCCTCCGAGTCCGGCCCTTTGAAGATCTTCGGCTACAGCGACTACATCTGGAAGAAGGTCCGCAACCAGTTCGGCGATAGCTTCGGTGGAGTACCGGTCGAGTACACGGTCTTCGATACGCCGGACGAGATGGTCTCCAAGATGCAGACGAACGGTCCCGACTTCGACCTGCTCGTCACCGTCACCCTGGACAACATAGGCAAGCTCGCGACCGGCGGACTGATCCAGCCTCTCAACCACACGTACCTGGACAACGTCGGCGCTGAGCTCTGGAGCGCGATCCCCGATTACTACGACGTCGGACGGCAGTACTCGATCCCGTACGTGGTATTCACCACCGGCATCGCCTGGCGCAACGACCTGATCTCGACCGACATCGGCGCGATGGACAACCCCTACGACATCTATTGGGACGAGACCTACAAGGGGCAGGCGCACCTGCTCAACGGCTCTCGCGACATGCTAGCCGTGGGCCTCCTGCGCAACGGCTACAGCCCGAACGAGGACGACCCGGCCATCATGGAGAAGGTCAAGCAGGACATGCTCGCTGGAGCAGAAACGATGGGCTGGAAGTTCGATCACGTCGACTACACGGAGTTGTCGAGCAGCACGTGGCAGGTTCACAACACCTGGTCGGGACAGATGGTCTATTACCAGTACTACTTGCCCAAGGGCCTGGACATCACGTCCCTGTCCTACCTGTGGCCGCCTCAGGGGGCCGCTGCCAAACCGGGCCTGGTCTCACACGACCTGTTCGCGATCCCCAAGGGCGCGCAGAACCCGGTCCTGGCGCATCAGATGATCAACTTCCTCTACGACCCGGCCAACGCGCTGACCAATTACACCTACGAGGGATACCAGCCGCCTATGAACTCGCTCGATGTGGACACCGCGGTTTCGAAGGGCTACCTGCCCGAGAGCCTGAACTACACGTTCATCACGCAAGACATGTTGCCGCTGGGCGTCACTCAGCTCGAGCTGGCGCCCGCGGTGAACCAGCTCTATCAGCAGATCTACCAAGAAGTAACGGGCGGTGCTTAAGGCAGAACCCAGGGGCTGGTTCCCCCGCTGGTTCTGGCCTTCGTTCGCCGGACCGGCGTCGATCTGGTTGCTCTTGTTCTTCCTCCTGCCGTTCTACGTGATCCTTGCCGTGGCGTTCGGGCGACTCGATCAGGTATTCCTTACGGCAGAGCCCGTTTACAACCCGTTGCAGTGGAACACCGGACCGTTCCGTGACGTACTCGGCCAGCTCTCCGATAGCAGATCGATAGCTCAGCTGACGTTCGTTCGCACTCTCGGCTATGTGGGGATCGCAACCAGCCTTTGCCTCGTGATCGGGTATCCGGTGGCGTACTTCATCGCCCGTCACGCGGGCAGGGCCAAGACGTTCTTCCTCGTGGCCTTCGTGGCTCCGTTCTGGATCAGCTACATGATGAGGATGTTCGCCTGGGTCAACCTGCTTCAGCCCGACGGATACGTGAATCGGATCCTGACAGCACTTCACCTGCAAAGCTCGCCTCGACTGTTCCTCAACGGCAAGGCCTCTACGGTCGTGATGGGGCTGGTGTACGGGTACGTGCCGTACATGATCCTTCCGCTCTACGGGATGCTCGACAGGATCAACAGGTCCACGCTCGAGGCGGCCCGAGACCTGGGTGCGGGCCAGGTGAAGACGTTCTTTCGCGTGACGCTTCCGCTATCACGCCAGGCGATCTTGGCGGGTTGCGTGATCGTGGCGCTTCCGATGTTCGGGGACTACTTCACCCAGACGCTCCTGGCCAGCACGCGGCAGACGGCGATGTTCGGGAACTTGATCGTTAGCTCGATCGAGAGTTCGCTCGTGAACCAGGGGGCCTCGCTGGTGATCGTGATGCTCGCGCTCTTGATGATCCCGATGATCTACTACCTGCGGAGCACCAAGGCCGCCCAGGAGATGGCGGACAGATGAGCGCATCGGCGAGCTCCCTTCGTGCCTGGATCATGAACCCCTGGGCCAAGGCTCGGTTCCTGTGGGCCATCGCGGTGGCGTACGTGCTTTGGACACTCCTGCCCGTCGTGGTGGCGGTGGCGTTCTCGTTCAACGCCGGCAAGGCCCAGACGACATGGCAGGGGTTCTCACTCACGAGGTGGTATGCCGACGATGTGAACTCGGTATGGCAGAACACCGAGCTGCGGTCGGCTCTGTTCCAGAGCCTGAAGCTATCGGGACTGGTCGTCGCGATCGCCGTTCCTTTCGGTGTGTCGTTCGCCCTGGCGCTCGATCGCTGGCGCGGACGGACGGCAGCCTCGGTCAACTTCGTGATGCTGTTCTCGTTCATAACGCCGGAGATCGCGATCGGGGTCGGATTGTTCCTGCTCTTCACCCAGGCGATACAGCCTGCGCTGCAGGGGTTCACAGCCCAGGTGTTCGGTCTGTCGATGTACGAGATGGCGTACGCGGTGATCATAGTGCGCGCGCGCCTGCTGTCCGTAGGGCGTGAGTACGAGGAAGCCGCTATGGATCTGGGAGCGTCTCCAGCGGGTGCCCTGCGCCGGGTGCTGCTGCCGATGCTGTCGCCCGCCATCTTCGCGAGCGTGGCCATCGTCTTCGCGGCGGCGATAGACAACTTCGTGATCTCACAGAGGATGTGCGCGAGCGCTCAGTGCCAGACGATCCCGATATTGATCTACTCCTCGGCCCGCCGGTCGCCTCTGCCTTCCTTGAACGCCCTGGCGAGCATCACGCTCTTCGCCTCGACACTGGTGATCGGGCTCGCGGCACTCGCCTACAAGAGGGCTTCCGGGCGCGAGGGCAAGAAGGCAACTGCCGTTCCCGTCGGCCTCTGACGGAACCGAGGGCCAGATGGCCGCGTCAGGTTCTAGTCACCGGCGAAGGGAGAGGCGATGTCGCTGCGAGAGGCCACCAAGACCACTGGGCTCACTGCTCAGCAGCGTGCGGCGTTCGATCGCGACGGCTATCTGATCGTGCGAGGGGCGCTCGATCCCGGTCACGTCGAGCGCTTGATCGAGAGCGTCGACCGGGTGTGGGCGGATCATCGAGACGGCGAGCCCGTAGCGGGGGCCGAGGCCCTTCACCTCCTCGGGTTCTGCGGCACGGATGTGCGGTTCATTGAGATGCTGGACCTGCCCTCGACCCTACCCTTGGTGGTGGATCTGCTGGGATCGAACATCTTCATGTACCACTGCCATCTGGACGTGCACCCTCCGGTCGTGGGCGAGAAACCGCCCGTCTGGATGTGGCATCAGGATGGTGGCGTTCAGAACCTGGACCTGGAGTCGGATCCGCGCCCGATGATGTCCGTCAAGATCGCCTATTTCCTGACGGACCTGTCCGAGCCCGGACGCGGCAACTTCGTGGTCCTTCCCGGATCCCACATATCGAACACCCTTCCTCGACCCGAGCCCGGCGAACCGATGACCGACCCGGCAGGAGCCACTCCCGTTCTGGCTGATCCGGGCGACGCCGTGATCTTCGACAGGCGACTCTGGCACCGCCGGAGCGACAACCGCAGCGAGTTGACCCGCAAGGCCCTCTTCTACGGGTACACGTACAGGTGGGTGCGCGCGCGCGATGAGTTGTTCATCGACACGGCCGTCGCGGGGGCCATCACGCCCTTGAGGGAGCAGCTCCTCGGAGCAGGCGCGAGTCCGATCGACTACTGGATCCCCGAGGAGGACATGCCGTTGAAGGCCTGGCGGGAGCGAACCGGCGGCTGAGCGCGGCTAGTAATGTCCTGCGGATGAGCGACCCGATCACCTTGCAGGACCGCGTGGCCCTCGTAACGGGAGCCGGCAGCCCCAACGGGATCGGCATGGCTGCGGCCCGAGTGATGGGCCGGCGAGGGGCGACCCTTGCGATCGCCTCGACCACCGAGCGGATACACGAGCGCGCCGGCGAGCTGGCAGGATCCGGCTACGAAGCGGCAGGGTTCGTCGCCGACCTGACGGAAGCGGGGCAGACGCGAGCGATGGTCGCGGCCGTCGAGTCTGCGTTCGGGCGCATCGACGTTCTCGTCAACAACGCCGGCATGGTCATGGTCGGCCAAGAGGATCAGGAGGAGTCGAGCTTCGCCGAGCTGGACGATGCCAACTGGCATCGCTCGATCTCGCTCAACCTGACCACCTGTTACAACGTGTGTCGCGCAGTCGTTCCGGGGATGCTCGAGCGCGGTTACGGTCGCATAGTCAACGTTTCGTCCGTCACGGGTCCGTACGTGACGAATCCGGCCTCGGCCGGCTACAGCGCGGCGAAGGCGGGGATGGACGGGCTCACCCGCGGTCTTGCCATAGAGCTTGCCCCGCACGGCATCACGGTCAACTCTGTGGCCCCGGGCTGGATCTCATCCGGCTCGCAGCTTCCCGAGGAGGTCATCGCCGGGGAGAACACTCCGATGGGGCGCAGCGGAACCCCCGAGGAGGTGGCCGAGCTGATCGCTTTCCTTGGCTCGGACGCCGCGAGCTACGTCGTCGGACGCTCGATCGTCATCGACGGCGGCAACATCATCCAGGAGTACAAGGGACCCTCGGAGCTGTACTACTAGCTGTTACGGGTCGCTTCCTCGACGTAGGCCCGCAGATCGCCGAGATGGGCCTCCTCGTGCGAGAAGGGCCCGGCCGGTCCGCCCAGGATCCCTCCGATGTTGTCCCAGCAGGGCTTCTTCTCGGCGCCGGGCACCGTCTTGATCCAGGCATCGTCCTTGACCGCCTTGAGCGCCTTGATGAGCT
>JANPEZ010000169.1:0-22891 GCA_031423155.1 Actinomycetes bacterium | reverse complement strand
CCGGGGTCCCCTCCGAGCGGTTTGGGGTGGGCGACGTGGTGTGTGGCGTTCACCGTGTGTTTTTTATCTTCTTGTGCTCTTTGCATGCCACGCGCTGCGCGCCGCCCCCGGCCGGGGTCGTCCTCGTGGGCGGTCGGAACCCCGAAGGCCGCCATCACGGCATCTCCGATGAACTTCTCGACGGTCCCGCCCTCGGCCTCGATCTCGGTTCGCATGGCGGCGAAGTAGGCATCCATCACCTCGCGGAGGCGCTCGGGATCGAGCTGCTCACCCAGGCCTGTCGAGCCGGTAACGTCGGCGAACAGGACCGTAACGACCCGGCGCTCCTGCCCGGCGCCGGCGGATGCTCCGGCGACGGGCGTTCCGCACGCGGAGCAGAAGGCGGCCTCCGCGGCTAGCCCGGCTCCACAGTTGGGGCAGCCGCCGGCCAGGTGCGCCCCGCACCGAGCGCAGAACGTCGCGCCCTCCGGATTGCTTTGGCCGCAGCCGACGCAGGAACTCACGGGCGCAGTCTATTGCCGGTTCCTTCTCCTAGACTGCCTTCCCTGATGAGCGAGTCCGCAGCCACGCCCGAGATGCCGCCGCAGTACGACCCCGCCCAGGTGGAACCGCGGTGGGCCGAGGCCTGGGTCGAGCGCGGGTACTTCACGGCCGATCCGGGGTCGGACAAGCCCGCCTACTGCATCGTCATCCCGCCGCCGAACGTGACCGGGCGCCTGCACGTGGGGCACGCCCTCGGGCGCACGATCGAGGACACGTTGATCCGCCGGGCCAAGATGCGAGGGTTCGAAGTCTTGTGGCTCCCCGGCATGGATCACGCCGGCATCGCCACGCAGGTGGTGGTCGAGCGCAAGCTCCGCGAGGAGGGGATCGACCGGCGCGACCTGGGGCGCGAGGCCTTCGTCGAACGGGTCTGGCAGTGGAAAGAGCAGTACGGCGGCGAGATCGTCGGCCAGATCAAGAGGATGGGCGCCTCGTGCGACTGGAGCCGCGAGCGCTTCACGATGGACGAGGGTCTGTCCAAGGCTGTCCGCACGGCGTTCGTCCGCCTGTACGAGGCCGGCCTCATCTATCGAGGCGAGCGCCTCGTCAACTGGTGCCCGACCGACCGCACCGGCCTTTCCGACTCAGAGGTAGAGCACGACGAGGTCGAGGGAGAACTCGTCACGTTCAGTTACCCGCTTTCGGACGGGACCGGGTCCATCCAGGTGGCAACCACACGACTCGAGACGATGCTCGGCGATACGGGTATCGCGGTTCACCCCGGCGACGAGCGGTATGCGGCCCTGGTCGGCAAGATGGTCAAGCACCCCTTCGACGGCCGCGACATCCCGATCGTCGCCGACCATCACGTGGACAAGGATTTCGGAACCGGTGCAGTGAAGGTGACGCCCGCGCACGACCAGAACGACTTCGACATCGCCCAGCGGACCGGGCTTCCTTTGATGAACATCCTGGAGGCCGACGCGACCCTGAACGAAGCGGTGCCCGCCGAGTTCCGAGGTCTGGATCGATACGAAGCGCGCAAAGCGGTTCGGGACCGGCTCGATGAACTGGGTTTGCTGGTCGCCGAGGAACGTCCGTACACGCACGCCGTCGGTCACTGCTACCGCTGCCACTCGGAGATAGAGCCGTGGATCGCCGGGCTGCAATGGTTCGTGAAGGTGAGCGGGCTGACCGGACCCGCGCGCGAGGCCGCCCTGGACGGGAGGGTTCGGTTCACGCCCGAGCGCTGGCAGCGCCCGTACGTCGCCTGGCTCGAGAACCTGCGTGATTGGAACATCTCGCGTCAGCTCTGGTGGGGGCATCGCATCCCGGCCTGGTACTGCCTCGACGGACACGTCACGGTCTCTTCGGACGACCCCACTGCCTGCGCCGAGTGCGGCAGCGCCGGGTTGACTCAGGACGAGGACGTCCTCGACACGTGGTTCTCCTCGCAGCTTTGGCCTTACTCGACACTCGGCTGGCCCGACGAGACGCCCGAGCTGGCCAAGTTCTACCCGAACGCCGTGTTGGTCACGGGCTACGAGATCCTGTACCTGTGGGTCGCCCGGATGATCATGTCGGGGATGTTCCTGGTCGGCGACGTGCCGTTCCGCGATGTCGTCATCCACGGGCTCGTGCGGGACCAGCAGGGCCGCAAGATGTCCAAGTCTTTGGGCAACGTGATCGACCCGATCGAGATGATCGATCGCTATGGGGCCGACGCCCTGCGGTTCTCGCTCGCGCGCGCGGCGACCGGCGGCCAGCAGGACATCCCTCTATCAGAAGAGGCCATCGAGGGCGGGCGGAACTTCGCCAACAAGCTCTGGAACGCAGCTCGTCTGGTGATGCGCGACTACCCCGGTGGGGAGCCGGTCCTGCCGCCGATGGAGAGGCTGACGCCGGCCGAGCGCTGGCTGCTTTCTCGCCAAGAGGCTTGTCTGACCGAGGTGGACGCCGCCCTCGACGAGTACCGGTTCTCCGACGCCGCCCAGGCCATGTACCGGTTCGTCTGGTCCGAGTTCTGCGACTGGGGTCTGGAGTTCGAGAAGGGACGCCTGGACGGCAGTGACGAAGAGCGCAAGGACGCCGGCCAGGTCTTGGGCTGGGTCCTGGAGCGGACCCTTCGGCTGATGCATCCCATCATGCCGTTCGTGACCGAGGAGGTATGGCAGAGGTTCGGGATGGGGGAGTCTTTGTCGCTCGCTTCCTGGCCCGAGGCTTTGCGCACTCATTCAGACAACGATGCGGAAGCGTCCTTCGCTTTCGTGCAGGAACTCGTCACGGCGATCCGCCAGTTCAGATCGCAGCACAACATCCCTCCCAAGCAGAAGATCGAAGTTACGGTCGGTGCGGATGATGACCACCGAGCCATCGTCGAGATGCTGGCGGAGAGAGTCATCAGGATGAGTGGGCTCTCGGAGCTGAAGATCGAAAGTGGCAGTGCCGTCAAGCTCGAGGGTCGTACGCGGCTCATGCTCGCCGGCGGTCATGCTGATATCGCCCTCGCTGGCACCCTCGACGTAGAGGCCGAAAGACAAAGACTCGAGAAGAAACTTGCGGACGTGCTTGAGTCGCACGCCCGGGCAGAGAAGAAGCTCGCCAATCAGGGGTTCCTTGCCAAGGCCGCGGCCGACGTGGTGGGTGCTGAACGAGAGAAGCTGGCGCGACTCGAAGCCGAACGGGAACAGCTCGACGCTCAGCTCGCCGAGCTGGGCTGAGATGAACTTCCAAGAGGCTCTGGCCGAACTGGAGGGCCGCAAGGAAGGGCGGATGATCCCGGACCTCTCGCGGATCAGCGCGCTTGCCACGTTGATGGACGATCCTCAGCTGACCTATCCGACGATCCACGTGACGGGGACGAACGGAAAGACCACCACCGCTCGTGTCGCGGCGGAACTGGCTTGCGCGCACGGTATCTCGACGGGTCTTTTCACCTCGCCGCATCTGCTGAGCGTCACGGAGCGCATCAGCGCTTGCGGCAAAGACATCTCGATGTCGGAGTTCGCCGGCGAGTACGAACACCTGCTTCCGTTCCTGATGCACGTCGATGGTCAGAGCGAGGATCAGGTCACCTACTTCGAAACATTGACCGCGCTGGCGTACCTCTGGTTCGCGGACAAGCCCGTCGGACTCGCCGTCTTCGAAGTGGGGATGGGCGGAACCTGGGATGCCACCAACCTGGTCGCGGGTGACGTCGCCGTTCTCTGCCCGGTAGGACTGGACCATCCCGAGTTAGGTTCGACCATCGCCGAGGTCGCCACCGAGAAGGCCGGGATCATCAAGCCGGGAAAGGCGGTCGTCAGCCGGGAACAGCACCAGGATGCCCTCGACATCATCCAAGCCCGTTGCAGCGAGTACGACGCCGATCTCAAGCTCGAGTTCCGAGACTTCGAAGTCACGGAGCGACTGCTGGCCGTCGGGGGCCAGTCGTTCGTCGTGGCAGGGATCCACGCCACCTACGACGACCTGTTCCTGCCTTTGTACGGCGAGTACGCGACCCGGAACGCCGCCGCGGCGATCGTGGCCGTAGAGGTCCTTCTAGGCCACGAACTGGAGATCGACGCGACCCGCGAGGCACTGGCCTCGGTCAGGTCCCCCGGCCGGATGGAGATGGTCGCGCGCGAGCCGACGATCCTGCTCGACGGAGCGCACAACCCCTCGGGGGCAGAGGCGCTGAGCGCGGCCCTGCGCGAATCCTTCCGGTGGGAACGCCTGCACCTGGTCATCGCGGTTTCGGCCAACAAGGACCTCAACGGGATCTTGGAGCCCCTGGCGCCCTTGGCCGATATCGCTTACGCGGCAAGGAATGAGAGTGAGCGCTCCGGCGACGCAAGCGCCATCGCCGAACGCTTCAGCGCTGAGAACAAGCCGGTCGAGGTCTTCGACAGCGTGGCGGCGGCCCTGGACGCGGCTCGGGCCGCCGCCGCGCCGGGCGACATCATCCTGGCGACGGGCTCTCTCTATACTGTCGCGGACGCCCGCCGGGCGCTGGGAGAACCTTAGACATGGCCATCGAATCGACGCTGCTCATAGTCAAGCCCGACGGCATCCGCCGCGGCCTCGCGGGCGAGGTTCTGCGCCGCGTCGAGGCCAAGGGCCTGACCATCGAGGCCATGCGCCTCATGACCATCGACCGCGCGACCGCCGAGCAGCACTACGGAGAGCACGTCGACAAGCCCTTCTTCGCAGAGCTGGTGGATTTCATCACCAGCGGACCCGTCGTCGTAGCCAAGCTCACGGGCGAGCAGGCGATAGTCGTCTGGCGCACGCTGATGGGTCCCACGAACCCGGTCGAGGCGTCTCCCGGCTCGATCCGCGGAGACTTCGCGACCGTCATCGGCGAGAACATCGCCCACGGCAGCGACTCGCCCGAGTCGGCGGCGCGCGAGCTGGCGCTCTTCTTCCCCGAGGCCTGACACGTGCCGGGTCTGTCCGAAGCCTTCGAGCGCATCGGAGCGTTCCTGGAGCACCAGCTTCCGCAGACGCACGCTGCCGGCGTAGCGCTCTCGATCACCGACAGGAACGAGATCCTCGGCGTGGTCGTGCGAGGCTTCGCCGACGCCGCGGCCGGCACCCCGGTGAGACCGGAGACCCGCTTCGAGATCGGCTCGATCTCCAAGCAGTTCACGTCCATCGTCGTCCTGCAAGAAGTGGAGGCGGGCCGGTTGGACCTGCACGTCTCGGTCAACGAGCTGTTGCCAGACCTCGAACTTCCCGAACCTTTCGGACCCATCACCCTGCATCACCTGTTGACCCACAGCTCGGGACTGCCGATCGGAACTGAAGAGGCGCCCACCGGTCCGGGGGCGGTCAGGCGGCTGCGTGATTCGCGCCCCGGGTTCGCGCCCGGTGAGCACTTCTGGTACTCCAACGACGGCTACAAGCTCATAGGCGCGATCGTTGAACACCTCGTGGGCGAACCGATCCACGAGATCCTTCGAGAGCGCGTGTTGGCACCGCTGGGGATGACGGCGTCGGTCGCGGCCATCACCAACGACGTGCGCTCGGACCTTGCGACCGGCTACGAGCCGATGTTCGACGACCGGCCCGCACACACCAGCCATCCATTAGTCCCCGCGCGCTGGTTGGTCTGCAACACGGCCGATGGCAGCATCGTCTCGAACGTCATAGACATGTCCGCTTACGCTCGGCTCCTTCTGAACGGCGGCGTGACGCCGACGGGCCGGCTGCTGTCCGAGAAGTCATTCGAACTCTTCACGACGCCGCACATGCCGGATCCCGATGAGCCGGGGTCGTGCTACGGATACGGCATCGACGTTGCCACGGTTGAGGGCAGGAACTACCTCGGCCACAGCGGAGGCATGGTCGGGTACACCGCCTATCTACTGACCGACCCCGATTCCGGCCTGGGCGCGCTGATGCTGCTCAACGGCATGGGCGCCCGTCGGGCCGCCGCCCTGTTCGCATTGGACGCCGTTCGCGCCGCGATCGCCGGCGAACCCTTGCCGGAGGTGATCGAACCTGCCGACCCACAGCTCGTCAGGAACGCCCCCGACTTCGCGGGCCAGTATTCGTCCCCGGAAGGTCGGGTCGTCGAACTCGTCGAAGACGAGGGCCGGATACGTTGGCGCGAAGGAGCTCTCGGCGTGTTCCTGGAGCCGGCAGGGGACACCGAAGGCGTCTTCCTCGCCCCGCATCCATCGCTGGAGCGTTACACGATCCGCTTCGGCCGCGATGACCAGGGGCAGGTCGTTGAAGCCTTCCACGGTGATAGCTGGCTCCGCGGTGAGCGTTGGGCCGGCCCCGAGCCCGAGCCGCACCCGAAGGAGTGGGAGTCATTCACGGGCCTGTATCGCAGCAACAACCCATGGAGTCCGACCCTGAGGGTCCTGCTTCGCAAGGGAACGCTGGTCCTCATCTGGAATGACGACATCGCTCCGGCCGAGGAACCTCTCGTGCCGCTCGAAGACGGCAGCTTCCACGTCGGCCTCGACGAGTGGACCCCGACCCGGGTGGAGTTCGATCAGCCGATGAACGGCAAAGCGGTCCGCGCCAACTTCAACGGCGCCTACTTCTACAGATCCTTCGAGGACTGAAGGCTACGAAGCGCGCTTCATCGCGATCACGGCGTTCTGGCCGCCGAAGCCGAAGGAGTTCGAGAGCGTGAAGTCGACGTCCAACTCGCGTGCCTCGTTCGGGGTGTAGTCCAGGTCGCAGTCCGGGTCCGGCGTCTTGTAGTGGATGGTCGGCGGGATGACGCCCCTCTCGATGGCCAGCGCGCATACCGCGGCTTCGACGGCACCCGCTGCGCCGAGCATGTGGCCCGTCATCGACTTCGTGGAAGACACCGCAACGGCATGGGCGACGTCCTCGCCGAGGGCGGTCTTCAGAGCCATGGTCTCGCCAGCGTCGTTGAGACCCGTCGAGGTCCCGTGAGCGTTCACGTACTTCACGGCCGAGGGTTCGACTCCGGCGTCATCCAGCGCTCTCCGGATCGCGATGGCCGCGCCCGTCCCCTTCGGGTCGGGAGCCGTGATGTGGAAAGCGTCGTCGGAGGCGCCATAGCCCGCGATCTCGGCATACACGTGAGCGCCTCGAGCGGCCGCGCGCTCGGCGTCCTCCAGGATCAGCGCGCAGGCGCCCTCGGAGATGACGAAGCCGTTGCGCTCGGCGTCGAACGGGCGCGAGGCGGTCTCGGGGTCGGGGTTCTTGGTCAGCGCCTGCATCTGCGCGAACGCGGCGACCGTCAGAGGAAGCGTCGCCGCCTCGGAGCCGCCCACCACGGCCACGTCGATCAGGCCGTCGCGGACCATCCGGTAGCCCTCACCTACGGCGTGCGCGCCGGATGCGCAGGCCGAGACCGTGCAGAAGTTCGGACCGGTCAGCCCGAGCGCCATAGCGACGTGTCCCGCGGCGGCGTTGGCCATGAGCGCCGGGACCATGAAAGGCGAGATCCGCCCCGGGCCCTTCTCGAGCAACACCTTGTGCTGGTCCAGGAGTGATTCGATGCCGCCGATGCCGGTGGCGAAGACGATCCCGCCCCGATCGGAGACGACCTCAGGCGACCCGGCGTCGGCCCAAGCGAGCTTCGCCGCGGCCATCGCGTAGTGGGTGAAACGGTCGGTGCGGCGGGCTTCTTTCGTGTCGAGCCACTGCGAGACGTCGAAGTCTCGGACCTCACCGGCCAGTGTCACCGGGAAGTCCGTGGTGTCGAAGCGGCTGATCGGCGCGATGCCGTTGCGACCGGTCGTGAGACCGGTCCAGAAGTCTTCCAGGCCGGTGCCGACGGGCGTCACCGGGCCGATGCCGGTTACGACGACCTTTCGGGGAGTTTGGGTCAACGGTCCTCCGGCCCTCAGATGCCGAGCTTGGAAGCGACCAGATCGACGGCCTGGCCGACGGTCTTAACGGTCTCCATCTCGTCCTCGGGGATCTCGATACTCCACTCTTCTTCGAGCGCGAGCACGGCCTCGACCAGGTCTAGGGAGTCGGCGTTAAGGTCCTCGGCGAAGCGCGCGTCGGGCACGACTTGAGCCTCATCCACTGCGAGCTGCTCGGCCAGGACTACCTTTACCCTTGCCTCGATCTCCGAACGGTCCGTCATCTGCATCCTCCTGTACATCCGCTTTTCGGTCCGCACGAGCCTACGCCGGGAACGGACCAGCGACCACGTCTAGGCCGTGAGCCCTCCGTCCACGGGGATCACGGCACCGTTCACGTACGAAGCCTCCTCGGACATGAGGAAGCGCACCACGCTGGATACCTCCTGGAAGGTCGCCGTCCTGCCGACCGGCGTCTGATCGACGTAGTAGGCGCGAGCGGCGTCGCTTATGTGTGAGGTCATGTCCGTGTCGACCAATCCGGGGCAGATGGCGTTGACGGTGATGCCCTTGCCCCCGACCTCACGGGCGAGCGATTTGGTCATCCCCACTAGAGCCGTCTTGGTGGCGGCGTACACGGTCTGGCCGGCGTTACCTCGGAGCGCGACGGCGCTCGACATGTTCACGATGCGGCCCCATTTGGCGCGCAGCATCCCTCGCATCGCGGCTTGCGAGCACAGGAAAGCCCCGCGGACGTTCGTGGCCATCACGCGATCGTAGGTCTCCATCGAGTACTTGAGCAGCAGTCCATCGATCGAAAGGCCCGCGTTGTTGACCAAGCCCGTCACCGGGCCGAGTTCGTCGCCGATCCGCCGGAAGGCTTCCGCAACGCCGGTCTCATCGGTGACATCGAGAACCACGGCGAGACCACTCGATCCCGTGGCCTCGAGCGCCTCGAGGGTCTCCTTGGCGTCGGCCTCGTTCGAGCGATATCCGATGGCCACGTTCCAGCCACCCTCCGCGAGAGCCAGGGCGCACGCGCGTCCCAGCCCACGCGACCCGCCGCTGACTACGGCTACACGAGGATCGCTCACGATGCCGGCCCCGCCATCGTCCAGCGGATGAGCGAGGCGCCCCAGGTCAGACCCGCTCCGAACGAGGTGAAAAGAACCAGGTCGCCTTCCTTGATGCGTCCGCTACGCCACGCGCGATCGAGCGCGATGGGGATGGAAGCGGCAGAGGTGTTGCCCACGCCGGCGACGTCTATCACAGCGCGCTCAGCCGGGATGTGCAGCCGCTCGGCAACGGCAGTCATGATCCGGGCGTTCGCCTGGTGGGGGATCAACACGTCGACGTCCTCGGAGGTGAAGCCGGACTTCTCGAGCAACTCGCGGCAAGCACTCGCCATCTCGGTTACGGCTCGCTTGAACACTTCGCGGCCGTTGGGCATCTGGATGTTGTGTCGCCTGGCTTCGACCGTCTCGATCGAAGCCGGTTCGCGCGAGCCACCCGCGGGCATAAGCAGAATCTCGGCCGCGGTCCCGTCGGCGCCGAGCTTGTTGCCGACGATCCCCGGCTGATCCGACGCTCGAACGATCACGGCCCCGGCACCGTCGCCGAACAGGATGCACGTTCCGCGGTCTGTGAAGTCCAGGATGCGGCTGAATACCTCCGCTCCGATGAGCAGAACAGTGTCGGCCATCCCCGAACTCACGAACGCGGTCGCGGTCGATAGCCCGTACGAGAAGCCGGCGCATGCGGCGCTCACGTCGAAGGCGGGACAGGAGAGTCCCAACTTCCGTTGCACCCAAACGGCCGTGGCAGGGAAGGGCATATCCCCCGTGGTGGTAGCGCAGACGATCATGTCGACCCCCGAGGCCTCGATCCCGGCACTCTCCAGGGCATGGCGGGCCGCCTCGACCGCCAGATCGGAGGTCACGACGCCCTCATCGACGAAACGGCGGGATGCGATGCCGGTGCGTGCCTGGATCCACTCGTCGCTGGTTTCCACCCTGGACTCGAACCAGGAGTTGGGCACTTCGCGCGGGGGAAGTGCCGAGCCCACGCCCGTGATGGTCGCGTTCCGGGTCATGCCCGGAGGATATAGGAGGACCACCCGAGCGGCTAACGTGCGGCTTCTGCCCTTGAAGTTCCGTGTCGCCGAAGACTAGGCTCTGCCGAACCGTAGGAGGAGGGTGTGGTTGAGGGTTCGACGCCGCTTGCTGGTTGCCTTCGTGGCCGCGGCCGTCATGGCATCTTCGGGACTCACCGCGATCGCCCACACGGAAAGCACGCTAGACAGCAACGATGTGCGAGGACTCCTCGACATCAAGTCGATGACGGTCAGCCACAAGGGCGAGGACATCATGGTGCACGCTCTCGAAACTTTCTCCGACTGGTCGCCCCGTGATCTGGGGAGCACGAGCTACTTCGTCTTCATCCTCGACACGGGGGGAACCAGGGGATCGTTCGAACGGTGCGCCTTCATCTACCAAACTCGCGGGAATCTCAGAGGTGCCCTAACGAACTGCGGCAAGAAATACCTCACCGGTCTCAAGGTCATCAAGCTCGCGGCGAACTCGGTGGAAGTGAGGATCGAGACCGATCGTTTGGGTGGCATCGACAGCTACCGCTACGGCGTTGAGAGTTTCTACGAAGGAACGGGTTGCCCCAGTAGGTGTGTAGACGCGGCCCCTGACGACTTCCCGCTTCCGTTTCAGGACATCCGGCGTCCAACGATCACGGTGCAAGCACCGATACCGAGCGACGTGCGGACGACGCCGGACATCCAGGTCGACTACTCGGTGTCCGATGTGGGCGGCTCGGGATTGGCTTCCTGGGCCCTGGACTGGTCTGAGATGGGAACGGGAGTCTGGGAACCGATCGCCTCCGGGTCGTCGCCGGTGGTGTCTACGTTCGACCCGGGTGAACTGCCGGAGGGATCGACCTTCGCGTTCCACGGCACTGCTTCCGACGGCCAAGGCAACGTCGCTGAGAAGACCCGCTACGTGGCGATACCCATCGACGACGGATCGTTCGCGCTCTCCGACTACTCGGGAACCTGGATCACTTCGACTCCCGCCGATTCCTACCTGGCGACGCTGTCTACGGGCATGGGAGACTCGGCCACCGACGCGGTCTTCACAGCTACCCTGCCGTGTCCTGAGGGGTACAGATGCCGCTTGATCTGGATCGCCCCTGGCTACGGCGAATGGGACGGGCTCGTGACCGTGAGGTGGGCTCCACCCTCGATAGCAGGTGATATCAGCCAGGTTCATTCCTCGGATATCGAAGACCTTCCACGTCAGCGCGTCTTCACCAGCGTCGCGCGCGCGGGCGAATGGCCGTCCTACGAAGCCACCGTGACGATCAAGGCGATCAAGCCGAGCTATACGGTTCCCATCGATGCGCTCGCTTGGCTGGTGACACCCAAAGTCCCGTAGGGGTCGCGATCGCGAGATCCGTGAGCCGGGTGGAGGCTCTACTTGGGATCGACGAATGCCGCGGCCGCCTCCGGCGAACCGACCGTCACCGCGCGAGCCCCCGGAACGACCCTCTTCGCCAGCTTCGTCAGCACGTCTCCCGGCCCGGCTTCCACGAACGTGTCGATACCCGCCGCTTGCAACGCTTGCGCGCACTTCTCCCACCTGACGGGCGAGATAACGTGACGCCGCAGTTGCTTGCGTAGTTCGCCGGCATCATCGATCAGCTCGCCCGTCACGTTCTCGGCGACGGGGAACTTCGGCGGATGGAACAGCACGTTGTCGAGTTCTTCGTCTATCGCGGCGACGGCTGGATCCATCAAGGGGGAGTGGAAGGCGCCGGCGACTTTCAGTCGCACCGCGCGGATCTTGCGGGAGGTGCACAGCGCTTCGGCGCGCTCTATCGCGGGAACGCTTCCACTGATAACGACCTGCTGCGGGGAGTTCTCGTTGGCGACGAGCAGCACGTCCCCGCCTCGCGCCTCATCGCACAACGCCGCGGCGTCTTCGGCGCCTACACCGAGCAGCGCGCTCATCGTGCCCGGTCGCTCCTCACCCGCGCGCTGCATCTCACGACCGCGGACGATCACGATCCTCATCGCATCCGAGAAAGAGATGACCTCCGCGGCGACGAGCGCCGCGAACTCACCGAGCGAATGGCCGGCGGCCCCGGAGAACCGAACCCCCAGAGAAGCCAGGACCCGGAACGCCGCGACGTCACAAGCCAGCAGCGCCGGTTGCGCGAAGGCCGTCGTCCCCAGCAGCGACTCGTCGTGACAATCCGCGATCAGATCCCGGCCCAAGACCGAGGATGCCTCGTCGAGAACCTCCTTCGAAACGTGGTGCCGGGCCCAAGCGTCCGCCATCGAGATGCTCTGCGACCCCTGACCGGGGAACACGACCGCTGAAGTGTTTTCCATCCGTATAGGTTGCCACTCCTGGACTCGTCCTGTAGAACTCATTACAGACCCCATGGCCGATAGGGTTCATCGAAACATCTCGTCTCCCGGCGCTCGACCCCAGGGCGCAGAGGGAGTTCTAGGGTTCCTTGGTCGCGACATGGCCGTAGACCTCGGCACCGCGAACACGCTCGTGTACGTGCGTGGACGCGGAGTCGTTCTCAACGAGCCGTCCGTCGTCGCGATCAACACCCTTACAGGAGCCATCCTTGCGGTGGGTTCCGAGGCCAAGCGGATGATCGGGCGTACGCCCTCTCACATCCAAGCGGTGCGGCCCCTGAAGGATGGCGTCATCGCCGACTTCGACGTCACCGAGAAGATGCTCCGCTACTTCATCCAGAAGGTGCACAAGCGCCGCTGGCTCGCGAAACCGCGCGTGGTCGTCTGCGTCCCCTCCGGCATCACCGGTGTAGAGCAGCGCGCGGTCGAGGAAGCGACGATCGCGGCGGGCTCCCGCCGGGCCTACATCATCGAGGAGCCGATGGCTGCGGCGATCGGCGCGGGCCTCCCGATCCACGAGCCGACCGGAAACATGATCGTCGACATCGGTGGCGGCACCACCGAGGTGGCGGTTATATCCCTGGGCGGCATCGTGACGAGCACCTCCATCCGGATCGGCGGCGACGAACTCGATGAAGCGATCATCCAACACGTGAAGAAGGAGTACTCGCTCCTTCTGGGTGAGCGCACTTCCGAGGCGATCAAACTCGCGATCGGCTCGGTCTTCCCGATGCCGGAGGAACTCGTCGCCGAGATCAAGGGCCGGGACCTCGTGAGCGGTCTTCCCAAGACCATCACGATCACCGCGGAGGAGATACGCCGCGCGATCGAGGAACCGGTCAACGCGATAATCGACGCCATCAAGACGACTTTGGACCGAACACCTCCGGAACTTTCGGCCGACATCATGGATCACGGCATCGTCCTTACGGGCGGCGGCGCGCTCCTTCGCGGCCTGGACAAGCGGCTGCGCCACGAGACCGGCATGCCGGTCCGGATCGCTGATATGCCCTTGCAGGCCGTCGTTCTCGGCTCGGGCAAGTGCCTGGAGGAGTTCGAGGTTCTGCAGCGCGTCTTGGTGAGTCCCTCGCGGCGGTAGGCCGCGTGTCTTCCAGGCGCCCGAGGAGCACACGCCTCCTTGTGGTCGTGCTGGTCTCGATCTCGCTGGCGACCATCACTTTGGATTACCGCCAAGGAGCCGAAGGTCCCCTGGCCGGCTTCGGACGCACGACCGTCTCCTTCATGGCCCCCTTCCAGCGCGCGGTCACGAACCTGACCAGGCCTATCGGCAACTTCTTCTCGGGCCTTGCTCACCTGCCCTCGCTGTCCGCGGACAACCGTCGTTTCAAAGAGGAGATCGCCGGCCTGAGATCCGACAAGCAGGCGGTCACCGACCTGCAGCACCGGGTCGACGAGCTCAGCGCTCTTCTCGATCTGAAGGAAAGTCTGGGTTCGGTTCCAACCGTCGCCGCGGCCGTCATCGCCAACGGGGTGTCCAACTTCGAATGGACGGTGACGATCGATAGGGGAGGAAGCGACGGCGTCAGCGTCGATGACCCGGTGGTCGCCTCCGGGAACCGCCTGGTCGGACGTGTCATCAGCGTCACCTCGGACGCTTCCGTCGTGCAGCTGATGATCGACCGGGACTTCAGCGTTGCCGGCAAGCTTTCGGCAGCCAACGAGGCGGGTCTCATCCAGGGGCAGGGAGCCGACGACATGCGGATGACGCTCGTCGATCCCGCGGTCGAAGTCGCGGCCGATGAGACCGTGGTGACCACCAGCTATCGTGCGCCGGGTGGGCAGGGCGGCGTGTATCCGCCCGGGATCACGATAGGCCAGGTCGCTCGCGTGCTTCCCGGCTCCAACGCGCTCCAGAAATTCATAACGATCCGCCCGGCGGTCGATTTCTCTTCGCTCGAATTCGTTCTCATCCTCACCGTCGGGAGCATCACCTGATGCTGCGCCGCACGCTCTCACTGGCCGCGATCATCGTTACCGCGCTGCTGCTTCAGTCGACGGTCTTCTCCCAGATCAGGCTGGCCGGCGTCAAGCCCGAGCTCGTTTATCTCGTCGTGATCTTGATCGCCTTCTTCGAGGGACCCTCGGAAGGAGCCGTCGTCGGATTCGCGGGCGGGATGGCCCAGGACTTCCTCCTCAATCAGCCGAAGGGGATCACGGCGCTCACGCTGACCTTGCTCGGCTACGGGATCGGCCTGGCCCGCCAGTACATCTCCTCACCGTCTCCGCTGCTGCCGACGATGCTCGTCGCGATCGGGACGTTCTCGGGCGTGATCTTCCACGAGATCGTCAGGTTCCTGCTCAGCGCGGGCGACATCGACACCTTCTTCCTGCTCAAGACCGCGCTCCTTTCCTCCGTCTACGGGGCGCTGCTGACTCCGCTGATCTTCCCCGTGATCCGCAAGGTCTCGGAGGGCTCGCGCCTGCGACGGGTGGTGAGGTTCTGACCGAGAAGGCGACGTCGCGGCTGAAGGTGCTCTCGCTGCTGGTGGCGCTGATGTTCGGCTCGCTCACGACGCGCCTGTGGTACCTGCAGGTGCTCGCTTCGGCCAAGGCCAAAGAGGCGGTGCAGAACAACAGCGTCCGCCTCATCCCGGTCGAGGCGCCCAGGGGCCGCATCTTCGATTCCACCGGCAGGGTCGTCCTCGTTCAGAACCGGATGAGCTTGGAGATCCAGGTCAGCCAGCAGCAGCTAGGGGAGAACCCCGAGGAGGAACTGCTGCGCCTGTCGGAGGTGACCAAGGTCCCTATCGCCCACATCGCGAACGCTCTCAGGGACAAGCGCTACTACGCCTACCAGCCCATCCCGGTGGCGGTCGACGTGGACCCGTCGGTGGCCTACTACATCGGCGAGCACCAGGACGAGTTCCCAGGTGTAGCGGTCGTCGAGGCTTCGGTGAGGGAATACCCCAACGGAACGCTCGCGGCTCATGTCCTGGGCTCCACCGGGCTGATCGGTTCGGACGAGTTGGAGCAGAAAGCCTTCGAGGGCTACGGCCAGAGCGACATCATCGGTAGGTCCGGAGTCGAGGCGGTCTACGAGAGGTTCCTGCGCGGGACCACGGGACTGGACAAGTACCTCGTGGACTCCTCCGGTGAGATCGTCCGATCGCTCGGATCCCAGCCCCCGGCCGTTGGAAACGACCTGGTCCTTTCGCTCGATCTCAAGATCCAGAGGTACGCCGAGGAGAGCCTGGCCGAGGGCATCTTGAAGGCGCGCGGGATCTTCGACGATTCCACCAACAAGAACCTGCACGCCAACGCCGGCGCCGTGGTCGTGATGGATCCGAACGATGGGTCGGTGAAGGCCCTGGCTTCCTATCCGACGTTCGACCCGAGCTGGTTCATCCAGGGGCTGACCAACCAACAGGACCTGTATCTGCAGAACGAGTTCCTGGCGCCCCAGCTGAACAGGGCCGTCCAGTCCGCCTACGCCCCGGGCTCGACGTTCAAGCCGTTCACCGCTCTCGCCGCCGTCCACAACGGCATCGCGACCCTCGGCGGCAGTTACGGGTGTCCGGCCGAATACATCTATCCGGGCGACACCTCGGGAACGGTGTTCCACAACTGGGATCCCTCGAACAACGGGTATATCGGGATAGACAGGGCTCTGCAGATCTCCTGCGACACGGTCTTCTACCAGTTCGGCGGCAAGTTCTACTCACAGTGGGCCAACGACCCCTTGGCCAAGTCCTCCGAGCCGTTCCAGAGGGATCTTCGGGGGTTCGGTTTCAGCAAGGAGACCGAGATCGACCTGCCCAGTGAGGCCGCCGGGCTGATTCCGACCGCCGCATGGAAGGAAGCGTTCGCCGCGAAGCATCCCGAGCTGTATCGACCGGACGAGCGCCACTGGCTTCCGGGTGATGACATCCTCATGGCCATCGGGCAGGGCTCGGTGCAGGTCAGCCCGCTCCAGCTGGCGGCCGCGTACTCGGCCGTGGCCAACGGGGGCCATCTGTGCGAGCCGCGACTGGCCGATCACATCCAGACGGAAGCCGGTGCCCTGGTCAGGAACCTACCGAAGGACTGTCACCGAACCCTGCCGTACTCGAAGGTCGAACTCGACTACGTCCGCAGCGCCCTGGCGACGGTCACGCAGGGCAGCGGCACCGCCGCGTTCGCTTTCTCGGGATTCCCGCTCAGCCAGGTACCCGTGGCGGGCAAGACCGGGACGGCCGAGCGGCCCGGGTTCGATGCCGGCCAGGACACGTCTTGGTTCGCCGCGATGGTGCCCGCAGGCGACCCGAAGTACGTCATCGTCGTGATGGTTGAGCAGGGCGGTCACGGCTCCACCACGGCCGCCCCGATCGTCCGGCAGATCATCGAGAAGATGTACGGGATCGACCCGTCCGGATTCGTGTCCGGTGGGGTGAGCGACTGATGGACCTTGTTGCGGGGCGCGCCTACGCGGCCGAGCGTCGTCCGATACGTCATATCGATCCGGTGTTGCTGATCGCTGCGGTCACGCTCTCGGTCATCGGCGGCTTCATGGTCTACTCCACGACGCATCGCGGCCTCGAGGATCCGGCGACCTATGTGAAGAGGCAGGCCGCCGCCATGGCCATCGGCCTGATACTCCTGCTCGTCGTCGTCAGCTTCGACTATCGGTTCTTCAAGGTCTACGCCGGCTTCGCCTACGCGGCAACGATCGTTACGCTGGTTCTCGTTCGGACCCCGCTCGGATCCAGCTCGTCGGGCGCGTCCAGGTGGTTCGCGTTCGGAGGGTTCCAGCTCACCCCTTCGGAGTTCACCAAGATCGCGCTCGCCCTGATGCTGGCGGCGGTCCTATCGGAACTGCGCACCTTCGAACCATCGCTCATCGACCTGCTGAGGATCACGGCGATCGCCGCCGTCCCGATAGCGCTGGTCTTCATCCAGCCGGATATCGGTACATCGATCGTCCTGGTGGCGATCCTCGTCGGTGTGCTCGTGGTTGCCGGAACCAAACCCAGGCACCTTGCCGCACTTACCGTCTCGGCGCTGGTGCTGATCTTCTTGTCCTTCCAGCTTCATGTGATCAAGGGCTACCAGATCGACAGGCTGACCGGGTTCCTGGATCCGGCGAAGGACACGCAGACGACCAACTACAACCGCGCTCAGGCGGAGATCGCGATCGGCTCTGGCGGCGTCTTCGGAGCAGGGTGGCTGGGAGGAACCCAGACGAACCTCGACTTCGTGCCCGAGCAACACACCGACTTCATCTTCACCGTAGTGGGGGAGGAATTCGGATTCGTGGGTTCGCTGTTCGTACTGGCACTTTTCGCGGTGCTGATGTGGAGGGCGATCCGGATCTCGTTCCTGTCCAAGGATGCCTTCGGGACCTACGTTGCCGCCGGCCTGGCGGCGATGTTCGCGATCCAGATGTTCATCAACATCGGGATGGTGATAGGGATCATGCCGATCACGGGGATCCCTCTGCCGTTCGTGTCCTACGGGGGATCGAGTCTGATGGCCAATAACATCGCCGTGGGTCTGCTGCTGAGCATCCACATGCGACGGTTCACCTAGCCTGAGTTGCTGACCCTCCACAGGAACGTGGAACCCTCGGGTCCGGTCTGCTCCAGCAGCACGTCGCCGTCCATCGCCCTTGCAGACATGCGCGCTATCGTCAATCCGAGGCCCGCGCCCTGATGAACCCGGGTGTTGAGTTCCTCGCCCTGCTCCATCGGTTCGAAGATCCGCTCGGCCGTTCCTGGGGCCACTCCCGAGCCCGAGTCTTGGATCCTGACCTCGGGACCGTGTCCGTTGGAAGAGATCTGGATGAGGACCCGGCCCTTAGAGAAGGCCAACGCGTTCTCGACGAGCTCGGAGATGATCCGCGCTGCGGCGGTGCGGTTCATCGTGGCCATCGTGGGGCCCGCCGGCGCTTCAACCTGGATCCGAGGCTCGTCCACCGCTACCTCGCGAGCGACCTGGGTTACGTCCGCCCACTCGGTCAACCCGGCTTCGAGCGCTCCCTCGAATCGCTCGATGAGCTTGGCAAGGGCCGATGACCGGGCCACGAGCCGGTCCATGAGCTCGGCACGTTCGTCCAACGACCCGTCCCCGGCCAAGGTCTGGGCGATGCCGAAGATCACGGTCACCGGGGTCCTGAGTTCGTGCCCTATCCGCGAGACGAGTTCCTGGCGGCGAGCCGAGCGTTCGATCAGAGCCTTCTGCGAGATCTCGAGCTCTCGGCTGCGGCGGCGCTCTCGCTCCAGCGCCTCGGTGAGCTCCTCGATGACCGTCGGGGTCACTCCCGGCGAGATGACTCCACCGCCGGCCGCCGCGAGCACCACCGCGTGGAGGATCTCATCACCGTCGGAGTCCTTCAGCACGTAGCCGGATGCTCCGGCTACCAGCATCTCCCGAACGGCCGTCTGATCCTCCAGGCCGGTCAGGGCCACGATCTCGATGTCGGGGTACCTCTGCTTGAGGCGGCGGGTGGTTTCGATCCCGTTCATCTCGGGCATCCGCACGTCCATGAGGACGACGTCGGGGTTGGCCCGCTCGACCATACCGAGGGCCTGCGAGCCGCTCTCGGCCTCGCCGACGACGATCATCTCGTCGGTATCGAGCAGGGAGACCAAAGACTCACGGAAACCGGCGTTGTCGTCGACCACCATCACCCGGATGGGTTCTGGGGCGGCGGCACGCTGCGTGTTGGGGAAGTCCCGCACCATCTTGGAGAGTCTGGTCGCCCAGCGTGACCTGCGGCTATCCGGCTGAGAGGCGTTTCTCCCTAAGTCCACCACCCAGGCCGGAGTAGCGAGGTCTGACTAGTCAGCTGCTCCCCGACGAAGGCCGCTCCGCTGCTATCCTTGCCGCAGATGTGCTCGCCGGACCTGCCCTTCCTGGGCCGGACACCGAGCGAGAGTGTCGAGAAGGCGCGCGACCCCACCCACCCCGGAACGAAGAGGCGAGGTAGGGGGACGCGAACGCCGGACCAAGAACGTTTCGGGTAGCGACGAGAGCGCGGCCGGAGGCGGGCGATCCACAGATCGCAGTCGCCCGGGCACGCAGATCCCGCAGAACCCGCTCCATGAAGGAGCGAAGCGCCGGCCACAACCGGCCCCGGAGCCCCCGGCTCGGCTCGTCTTCTCGCGCGTTGAGTGCGAGAGGAGTTCGCATGAACCAAGAGACAGAGGTCGCGCAGGCCAACGTGCCCGCGACCCAGCCCCCGAAGGCCGATGCGGCCGAGGGAGCCAGCCCGGCAGATGCCGGCAAGGAAACGACCACCGGTAGCGGGGCCCCCCGCCGCAGGAGCAGGGGAGGACGGGGCCGCTCGACGGGCGGATCGGGGCCGAAGACACCGCGAGAGCCCGCTGCGCTGGATGACGGCACGCCCGCCGAATGGGCATTCGCCGCCGCCGCCGATCCGGTGAAGGAGAAGCCGGCCCCGAAGCCCCGCGCCCCGCGCGCGCCCAGGCCGCCGCAGACCGGAGAGGCCGCCGAGGCCGGCGAGAAGCCGCCACCTCGTCCCCGCGCCCCCCGCGCGCCCAGGCCCAAGCCCGAGGCGGATGGTTCCACCCCCGAGAAGCCCCGGTCCAGGCCCGCGACAGCTCAGAAGGACGAGAGCGATCCGGACACCCCTGAAGAGGGAGAGACCCCCGCGACCACCGCCGCCCGCAGGCGCCGCCGCCGCGGCGGCAGGGGCCGGGGACGCGGCGGTAGTACCGCCGCCGCCGCCCTCGACGAAGACGCGCCGCTGACGGACTCCGTCCAGACCCAGCGCGACGACGCGACCCCAGATGAACCCGAAGCCAAGTCCGCCGCGCCCAGGCGACGCCGGAGCCCGGCGAGCGGATCCAAGGCCGCGACGCCCAAGACCGGCGAGGCCAAGCCCGCTGCGAGATCGCGCCGCTCGGACAACGCCGATGTAGCGGCCGGCGGTCCGACCCGGATCCGCAGCAGCCGGTCGCGCACCGGTGGGTCTTCTCCGTCAGGAAGGCGCCGGCGTGAGCCGCTGCCGTACGTGCCGCGGGTCACGGACAAGCTCATGGTCATCACCGAGCACGGCGACCGCGATCAGATCGCCGTCATGGAAGAACGCACGCTCGTCCAGCACTACGTGACCCGCACAGGCGCCACCTCGATGGTCGGCAACGTCTACCTCGGGCGCGTCCAGAATGTGCTCCCCGGCATGGAGGCCGCGTTCGTCGACATCGGCCGCGGCCGCAACGGCGTCCTGTACGCAGGAGAGGTCAACTACTCGCCTGAGGACCTGGAAGGTCCGGCGCCTCGCATCGAGCATGTGCTGAAGAACGGCCAGGCCGTGATGGTCCAGGTAACCAAGGACCCGATGGGTGGCAAGGGCGCTCGCCTGACGGCGCAGATCTCTATGCCCGGAAGGTTCCTCGTCATGGTGCCCGACTCGAACGTCTCAGGGATCAGCCGCCGCCTCCCCGACGAAGAGCGCAAGCGCCTCAAGGCCATCTTGAAGAAGATCAAGCCCGACCAGCACGGCATCATCGTGAGGACCGCGGCCGAAGGCTCTACAGAGGAGGCCTTCACGGCCGACCTGCGACGCCTCGAGCTGGAATGGGAAGCCATCAACAAGAGGGCTAAGAAGGTCAAGGCTCCCGAGGTCCTCTACGAAGAGCCCGAACTTACCGTGAGGGTCTTCCGCGACCTGTTCACCAACGAGGAGTTCCGCGAGCTGGTCACCGACTCACCACGTGTTCACGAGAAGATCATGGAGTACGTCCGCTCGGTAGCTCCCGACCTGGAGCCCAAGATCACGCTCCACCAGGGCAAGCTCCCCGCGTTCGAGGAGCACCACATCGTCGAGCAGATCCACAAGGCTCTGGACCGCAAGGTCTGGCTGCCCTCCGGCGGCTACCTGATCATCGAGCGCACCGAGGCCATGACCATCGTCGACGTCAACACCGGCAAGTCCGTCGGCAAGACGAACCTGGAAGAAACCGTGGTCAACACGAACCTGGAAGCCGCCTCCGAGGTCGCTCGTCAGCTGAGGCTGCGGGACATCGGCGGCATCATCGTGGTCGACTTCATAGATATGCTCCTGGAGAAGAACAAGAAGAAGGTCGAGGACACCATGAAGGAGGCCCTGGCCGTCGATAAGACCAGGTCCCAGGTGTTCGAGATCGGACCACTGGGCCTCATGCAGGTCACGCGCAAGCGCGTATCCGGAGGTCTGGTCGAATCTTTCAGCGAGACATGTCCGACCTGTGAGGGTCGCGGCATCCTGGTCAACTACGAAGCCTGACGGAGGCCAACATGTACGCGGTTATCAAGACTGGCGGAAAGCAGCACAAGGTGAAGGCCGGCGACGTCATCGAGGTCGAAAAGCTCGTCCACGACGGCAAGACGCTCACCTTCCAGCCGATCCTCGTGGTGGACGACGAGGGCAAGACCCACGTCGGCAAGGAGATCGAGAAGGCCGTCGTTACGGCCAAGCCCCTCGGCGAGCAGAAGGGCGAGAAGATCAAGGTCTTCCGCTACCGGCCCAAGTCCGGCTACAAGAAGAAGACCGGGCACCGTCAGCTGCTCACCTTGCTCGAGATACAGGACGTGAAGCTGGGCGCGGCCAAGAAGGCGGCCCCCAAGGCCGAGAAGGCCGAGAAGGCCGAGAAGGCCGATCCCGAGGCAGCCGCCGAGTAGAGGAACCGGCCGGGGCAAAGGCCCCGTTTGGTACCTTGGGAGACCTATGGCACACAAGAAGGGTGGAGGCTCATCCCGCAACGGGCGCGATTCCGAGTCCAAGAGGCTCGGAGTAAAGGCGTTCGGTGGTCAGGTCGTGACCGCGGGCTCCATCATCGTGCGCCAGCGCGGGACGCGTATCCACCCCGGAACCAACGTCGGCAAGGGCAGCGACGACACGCTGTTCGCCAAGGCCCACGGCGCGGTGCGCTTCCACGAGTCCCGCGGACGCAAGTTCGCCTCGATCGACGCCGGCTAGTTCCCCGCCCTCTCTCTTATCGCGGCCAGCCACGACTTCACTTCGTTCTTCTTCGCCGCGTTCGTCGAGCTGAGGTAGGTCGCGTTCGTCCGGACGTGCTTGCGCTTGGACTTCCTGCCCCCGCGCATCATCTCGAAGGGGCTCACCCGTCCGGTCGGGTCGGCCGGCTCGGGCTTCAACGGCGGAGGTTGGGTGAAGTAGAACGCGGTCTGGCCATCACCGAGCACCACGATCAGAACGGGAGAGCCGTGCACGCGCTTGGATCTACGGATATCGGAGAAACCGAATCGGCGCTCGAACGAGCCGTCCTTGGCTTCGAAGACCACGGAGTCGTCTCCAAGGGACAGTGTTCCCGGGATCTCCTGGAGTTTTCCCCGGCCGAGGGGGACCATCCACACGCGCGTCGGCTCGGGCATCCGGACACGATAATGCCTGTATGCCTTTCGTAGACGAGGTCACCGTCTTCGCGACGGGCGGGCGGGGCGGCAATGGCTCGGCCAGCCTGCACAGCGAGCCCTACAAACCCCTCGGAGGGGTCGACGGTGGTACCGGCGGCAACGGCGGCTCGGTCGTGTTCGAGGTCTCTTCTCGAGCGCGCGATCTGTCCTGGTTGGCCGACCATCCTCATCAGGAGGCCGCTTCCGGGGGCCCCGGGCGAAAGTCGCACCGGGAGGGCGCCACCGGCAAGGATCTGGTGATCCTGGTTCCCGACGGTACGGTCGTCAGCGACCAGCAGGGCCTGATCGCCGACCTGGTCGGGGAGGG
>JANPEZ010000168.1:0-2090 GCA_031423155.1 Actinomycetes bacterium | reverse complement strand
GCGGCTCCCCCTGTAGCCGAGTGCTGCACGAGATTACCGATGTAGTCGTAGACCAGAGTGAGCGTGATCGAGCGCGGATCGGCGATGCTCGTCGCCAGCCCGAGCGGGTTGTACCCGGAGTAGGTGGTTGTGCAAACCCCTAAGGCTGGCCGACTCG
This sequence comes from Actinomycetes bacterium, assembly GCA_031423155.1. Taxonomy (GTDB): domain Bacteria; phylum Actinomycetota; class UBA4738; order UBA4738; family HRBIN12; genus JANPEZ01. Next base: position 1,933 of record JANPEZ010000168.1, on the reverse strand, counting down.
GCCTTCGTCTCCTTCGCTTGAGCCGCGGTGGCCCAGGAATGCGATGGCGAGGAAGAAGCCGGAAAACAACGAGAGCGCCATAGCCCACGCCAGCGGGTATCCGCGAGAAATCACGCCTAACGCACCCCCAGCCACGCCTGCGGCCACCCACGCCGGGTCCCTCGATGGTCGCCTCGGCTCGGATCGCCGCCGCGGAGCTCGTGAGTCCGCAACGCCGATGACAACGCCGATTGCGCCCGCGATCCAGAAGACATAGGCAGGACGGTCAAGGCCCATACTCTCGGTACGGGCGAGGAGAGCAAGACCCAGGGAGACGGCGAGGGCCATCAGGCGCCTCAACCGATGAGGAACCCGGGAAGGGATCACGCATCGGCCCCGTGGGTAACGCCAGGCGGCGGATGGCGCCTCACAAGCAGCCACCGATCAGGGCCGTTATCTGATCCCAGGGGCCATGGCAATTCCTGAGGAGCGGGACTCCGATAGGAACTGAGGGAGGAACTGTGGGCCCCTCACCACCGAGATAACTGGTGACGGCGCCCTCGAGTAGGTCGCTGCCGACATGGCCTCCCACCATGCCCGCCACGAGGGTGCACAACAACAAACCCCCCCGCGAGCTGGCCATCAAGCAGAGCCCACGGGTAGCCCATACAGCTAAGGCGCCTCCCACTGTCCCGCCGGTAGCCTCCGCAGCCTCAACTACACCTGCACGAACCGGATTCTCGCCTGCCTGGACCCGGTCGAAGTACCCGGCTATCGCCAACAGCGGCCCAGCGCCTCTTTGGATGACCCTGGCTTCCTGCACAGTTAGTCTTCCTTTGGCGATGAGCCAAAGAAGCAGCGTGTTGACAACATCGTCGCCCGAGACGCTGGCGCTACCATTTCCACCCACGAGATCGCCTGCGAACAGCCTGCAGACGGATGGCGGATATCGGCACTCTGTCCCGATATCCCCCGGAAAGCCCGGCAGCGGATATCCAGTAGCGGCTGGTTGACTCGCTAAGTTGCCGTTCGTCTCCAGACCCTCGACCACCTGAGTGCAAGCAACTGTGTGGCCATTTCCATCCAAGCAGCCCATTCCGGACAGATCCGTATTCGCGATCGGTGAGTTCGACACGTACCCGTACTGGTTCATCGAACCAGGGTTCATCGCCGATCCGAAGAGCACGTCCTGGGTGTTGAACCTTGCCATGCTCGGATCGTAGAGACGGGTTGCGGTCTGGACCAGGCCTGTGCCCTGATCGGTCGGATCTCCTTGGAAACCGAAGGAGGTGCCGGGCGTTCCTACCGGGTTGCCCCAGGGGTCGAAGTTGACCGGGCCGGTGACGGTCGTGCTGCCTGCCTGGGCAAGGCCCACCACGTCTCCGTGAAGGCTCTTCAGGAAGTAGGAGGGACTGGTAGCTCCCACCTTCTGGGCAAGGGGTCCGTAGGGCCCGAACGCGTAGTTGGTGGTGGTTGCTCCAAGAACCGAGCGAACCCTGTCGGTGGAGCTTCCCTGATAGGTGTAGGTGGCAACCGCCCCTGAGGCCACCACGGCCTGGGTCATCCCGTTCCATGCGCCTTCGGATCAAGGAGACAATGTGAAGTTGTAGTTCCAAACCTTCCAGCCGGAGGCTTCCTTCGCAAGATGGAGGATGAGAATGCCGTTCCCGTTGGGTGTCGTGACCTGGACGACGACGCCGAAGTCCGACGGACCCACCGACCCGAAGGCGAATCCGTCAACCAGATCCTCAATCGGTGGAAGGAACACCTTGGGGTCCAAGCCCATACGAAGCATCTCCGAAGCTCTATCCCAGTCGCGCATCTGAACCGCCTCGAGGAAATCCTTCGCCGTGTTCTCCGCAGAATCGTCGAACGGCGGCGTATCCGCGGGGAAGAGCTGAGAAACGGTGAACGTCGCAGCGACCAGCTCGTCACCCCCGATGACTCGCATCTG
>JANPEZ010000167.1:0-4594 GCA_031423155.1 Actinomycetes bacterium | reverse complement strand
GCCGTCGTTCCGCGGGCCAGTCCCCGCCCAACCCCCGCTCCACAACGGCCCCGCCCCTTTCGTTCCCTCTGCCGGTAGGCTCACGGGCTTATGGCTGACGCGGAGCGCCTCGTTTCGGCACCGGCGGTGGATCCTCTTCGGCGGCGCTTCGCTCGGCGGCATGTCGTCGCGCTTTCCTTCGTGGTCTTGCCTTGGGGTTGGTTCTTGGTTCGGGGGCTCTCGTTCCTGCAGGGTGCGGCCGTCGTGTTGCCGCTGCTCTCCGTGGGTGGTGCGCTCTTCTCAGTCGCGGTGGCGATCGGGCGGCGAAGAGCCGTGGCGCTCTTGGTCTCGCTTTCTTTCATGGTCTTCGGGGTCTACATGACGATCGAACCGCGACGGCCTATCCATGGCCCCGAGCCTGCGGCGGCCATCCGCGTCGTCTCGGCGAACGTCTACGACGGGAACCCCACTCCGCAGGACGCTCTGGACTCCCTGCTGAACCTGCAGGCAGACATCACCATCGGGGTGGAGACCTCCGATGCGTTCCAAGAGCTGATGGCTACCGACATGGCCACTCCTCAGTACAGGACTGGGGTCGATCAGCTGGTGCTGGTGTCGAAGTACCCGGTGCACCTGGAGCCGACGCCTTCCGCGTTGCCGGACAAGCGCGTCATGGTGGTCACGGTCGATACTCCCAGCGGGCCACTGACCGTCTTCGTTCTTCACGCTTTGAACCCGGCGTATGAGACGAGCTTCGGGAGTCAGCTCGATTTCATCCAACGGCTGCGCAAGACCGCGCTTCTCACCGGCACGCCCACGCTGATCATCGGAGACTTCAACCTGAGCGATCGAGGACAGGGGTACCGGGATATGACCGGCGCGTTCCGAGACGCGATGCGAGCCGGTTCGTGGGCCGAGGATACCTTCGCGGGTGGCTTGTGGAGGATCCTGCTCCTTCGGATCGACCACGCGTTCCTAAGTCCGTCCTGGTGTGCCGCAGACTCGGCGACCTTCGACGTCCCCGGTTCGGACCACGAGGGTCTGACCACGAACATCGGACCCTGCGCCCTGACGAAGTAGGGACTAACGCTTGCCGGAGAGGATCTGGCGGGCCGCGTTCGACCCTGGACCACCGGTGATGCCGCCGCCCGGGTGGGCTCCCGAGCCGGCTAGGTACAGACCCTCAAGAACGAACGAGTATCGGGCATGGCCGTTCAGCGGCCGCCAGACGAAGAACTGATCCAGGCCCGGTTCGGCGTGGTAGACGTGACCGCCGGAGAGGCCGTAGTCGTTCTCCATGTCTTCGGGAGTGATGACCTGGCGGGCCTCAACGAGTTCTCCGAGTCCGGGCGCGTAGCGCTCCAGCGTCTTGACGGCGATGTCGCCGACGCGGTCACGCTCGGTGGCCCAGTCGGTCCCGCGAAGCTTGCGGGGCGCCGACTGGAACAGCACGCTCATCACGTGCTTGCCCTCCGGCGCGAGCGAGTCGTCGACCAGCGAGGGGATCGTCGCCTCGAGCCAGGGCTCTTCGGCTATGACGCCGTACTTGACGGCGTCGTGGGCGCGCTCGACGTGGTCGATGCCGGTCGCGATGACGATGCGGCCCTTCAGGCGGTCCTCGCCTTCGGCGCCGTTGAAGGCCGGCAGACCGGACAGCGCGAGGTTGACCTTGGCGGTCGCGCCAGGCTGGCGGATATTGCCTGCGCGCCAGATCATCTCGGGCCCGAGCTGAACGGGATCGCAAAGGCCCAAGGTTCGCTTCGGGTCGGCTGCCGAGACCACCATGGACGAGTCGAGCCTTTCGCCGCTCGCCAGGGTGACTCCCTGAACGCGGCCGTCCACAGAACGGATCTCGGCGACATCGGCGTTCGTACGGATCGTGACACCGAGGGACTCCGCCGCTGCGGCCAGCGCCTTCGCCAGCGCGCCCGTACCCCCCCGCGCGAACGTAGATTGACCCGGCGCTCCTCCGTCGTTGCCGGCCGAGTCGGTCAGCAGGACCGACGCCGTCCCGGCGCCCCAGGGACCAGTGGCCGAATACAGCACCGCCCGCGAGATCAGCGCCCCGCGGATCGCCTCGTCATCGAACACCTCACCGACGAAGTCGGCGACGGCCATCGGCAGGGCTCGGATGGCCTCACGCCCCGTCTTCGCACCGAGTCCGCGGAACGCCTTGCCGAGCTTCAACCCGGCGAAGGCATCCGCCAAAGACGGCGTTTTCACGTTCGGCGGCGTCGCCGCGTTGATGTGTGCCAGGAAGCTCGCCAACGCGCGGACCTTCTTGTCGAAGTCCTCGTACCGGGCGGCGTCCTTCTCGTCTCGCGCCTTCAGCTCGTTGGCGGTGCGGCCGACGTCGGCCCAGAAAGTCACGGCCGAGCCGTCGGACTGTGGAGCGAACAGCCGGACATCGGGGACGATCGGTTCGTAGCCGTGCTTGGCCAGCTTCAGATCACGAACGACCGACTCGCGCAGGCGCCCGACCGTGTGTGCGATCCCGGGAGCCGTGAAGCCGGGAGCCACCTCGCTGTTGCGCAGGATCCCGCCGACCTCGCCCGACCGCTCGAGCAGGGTCACCTTCCGCCCCCCCTTGGCCAGGTAGGCGGCCACGATCAGACCGTTGTGACCCCCTCCGATGACGATGACGTCGCGCGACATCAGGCCACCTTCCTGCGGCCGCGCCGATGCGCCTTGATGTATTCAAGCGCTGAGATGCGACCCGGCGCGCCCATGATGCCGCCGCCGGGGTGCGTCGCCGAGCCGCACATCCAAAGGTCCTTCACCGGTGTTCGGTAGCGCGCCCACCCGGGCACCGGCCGGTTGAAGAACAGCTGCTCCAAAGACAACTCGCCCTGGAAGATGTTCCCCTCGGTCAGACCCGTCCAGTCCTCGATGTCCTTGGGCGTGACGAACATCTTGTGCAGGATCTTCGAGCGGATGTCGGGGAAACGCTCCTCCAGAGTGTCGATGACGTTCTCGCCGAAGGCCTCGCGCTCGGCGTCGTTCCACTCTCGGTCGTGGTCCAGCTTGTAGGGCGCGTACTGCACGAAGCAGCTCATGATGTGCTTGCCCGGAGGCGCCATCGTCGGATCCACCAGCGTCGGCATGATGCAGTCGATGTAAGGCTTGCTGGAGAACTTGCCGTACTTCGCGTCGTCGTAGGCCCTCTCCATGTAATCCAGCGAAGGCGAGAACGAGATCGCCCCGCGCAGCCACTCCCCGACCCCGGGCTTGCACGCCAGCTCGGGCAGGCCGTCCAGCGCCAGGTTCACCTTGCCGGAGGAGCCCCTGTACTTGTACCGGCGGACCTCGGCCTCGAACTTGCGTCCAGCGTCCCGGACTCCAGCAGCTTCAGGAACGTCACGTTCGAGTCCACGGAAGACATCACGACGCCGGCCTCGATCGTCTCGCCGGACTCAAGCGTCACGCCCGTCGCACGCCCGCCCTTCACGTCGATCCGGGCGATCGGCGCCTCGGTGCGGATCTCTACACCCAGCGACTGCGCCGCGGACGCGATCGCGTAAGAGATACCGCCGGTACCGCCCTTGGGGATCCCCCAGGCGCGGAAGGCGCCGTCGATCTCGCCCATGTAGTGGTGCAGCAGGACGTACGCGGTCCCCGGCGAGCGCGGTCCCTGGAAGGTTCCGATGATCCCGCTGGCGCTCATAGTCGCCTTCAGCGGCTCGGTCTCGAACCACTGGTCCAAGAAGTCCGCCGCGCTCATCGTCATCAGTTGGATGAACGTCGTCTGCAACTTCTGCGGCAGTTCCTTGAACGACTTCGCCAGACCCGCGAGAGGCAGCCAGTCCAGCGGAGATATCTTGCCGGGGTCGGGGGGAACGATCGAAAGGATCGGCTTGATGAACCGAGCCATCTCGGCCATCAACTGGCCGTACTCCTCGTAGGCCTCGGCGTCGTTCTTCGACCAGCGGCGCAGTTCGCGGACGGTCTTGCCGTGATCGTTCACGCGCCACAGGTAGTCGTCGTCCAGTGGAGTGATCGTGCCATCCAGCGGGAGGATCTCCAGGCCGTGCTTGGGAAGCTCCAGCTCGCGGATGATCTCGGGGCGAAGCAGCGATACGACGTAGGACATGACGCTGAAGCGGAATCCGGGGAAGACCTCGGCGGTGACCGCGGCCCCACCGAGCAGCGAGCGCTTCTCCAACACGAGGACCTTCAGACCCGCCCTGGCCAGGTAGGCCGCATTGGTCAGGCCGTTGTGACCTCCGCCGACCACGACCGCGTCGTACCGCTTGGCCATCGATCCTCCTCGGGAGCGTGACTTGGGGTCAATCCGGCCCGCTTAGATAGCCTGCCGGTCCACCGGTCGCCCATGGTAGCGGCGCCCTTGGAGCCCGGCCAGCGGGGACCTGACCAAAAGTCAGCGACGGGTTGCCTGGGCCCTTGACCCGTGGGCTACCCTTTCGACCCTGAGCCGGGAAGAAGGAGGAACACCGTGAGCGTCGGCAGCGCGTTCTACCCGCGTACCGCGGAGCTGAACAGCAAGCTCTCCTGGGGCGAGTGGGCCGGCTACTACAGCGCGGCGGTTTACTCCGACTTCCACGACATCGAGTACAACGCTGTGCGAGAAGCCGCTGCCGTCTTCGACATCTCTCCC
>JANPEZ010000166.1:0-40713 GCA_031423155.1 Actinomycetes bacterium | reverse complement strand
CCGTGCGGGTAGTCGCGGGCTCCCTCGGCGCTCTTCGCACTTCGGGTCTGGAAGCCCCTTTCGTCGGGCGTGACCGCGACCTGCGCCTGATCAAGGAGCTGTTCCACGCCTCGGCCGAAGAATCGAAGGCCGCACTCGTTTCGGTCACCGGTATCGCGGGCATAGGCAAGTCCAGGCTTTCGTGGGAATTCGAAAAGTACGTGGACGGCCTGGCCGAAGACAGCCTCTGGCACCGCGGTCGGTGCCTGTCCTACGGCGAGGGCGTCGCGTACTGGGCGTTGGTCGACATGGTGAAGATGCGCTGTCGCATCGCCGAGGAGGAAGACACCGGGACCGCCAGCGCGAAGCTGCGCTCGACGTTGGAAGCCTTCGTTCCGGACGAGAAGGAGCGCGCCTGGATCGAACCTCGTCTGGCGCACCTGCTCGCACTCGACACGGGCGTCGCCGGCGACCAGGAGAACATCTTCTCCGCGTGGCGCACGTTCTTCGAGCGCCTGTCCGAGCGGCACCCGGTCGTCATGGTCTTCGAGGACATGCAGTGGGCCGACGCCGGCATGCTCGACTTCGTCGAGTACCTGCTGGAGTGGTCGCGCAGCCACCGTATATTCATCCTGGCGCTGGCTCGCCCCGACATCCACGAGAAGCGACCGGGATGGGGCGCCGGCAAGCGCAGCTTCTCCTCGATGTATCTGGAACCACTGTCGCCGCAAGCGATGACGGAGCTGCTGGCCGGGCTCGTGCCCGGGCTCCCGGACGAGCTCCGCGATCAGATCCTCGATCGGGCGCAAGGGGTTCCGCTCTACGCGGTCGAGACGGTGAGGATGCTGCTCGACCGCGGCCTGCTGGTTCGGGAGGGCGCCATCTACTCCCCCACCGGGCCGATCGATTCGCTCGAGGTGCCCGAGACGCTTCATGCGCTCATCGCGGCGCGGCTGGACGGCTTGGCCCCGGACGAGCGACGGATCGTTCAGGACGCCGCGGTCCTGGGCAAGACCTTCTTCAAGGGAGGGCTCGCCCGCGTCAGCGGCTCGGCCGAGGGCGAGGTCGAAGCGCTGCTCTCTTCGCTCCTTCGCAAAGAGGTGCTCTCCCTTCAGGCCGACCCTCGTTCTCCCGAACGCGGCCAGTACGGGTTCCTCCAGGACCTCATGCGCAAGGTCGCCTACGACACCCTGTCGAAGAAGGAACGCAAAGCTAAGCACCTGGCCGCCGCTGCCTTCATCGAGGAGAGCTGGACGGGCGAGGACGAGGAGATAGTCGAGGTCGTCGCCAACCACTACCTGAGCGCATACGAGGCCGCCCCCGACGCCGAGGACGCTGAGTCGATAAGGACTACAGCGCGCGAGCGGCTCGTGGTCGCGGGTGAACGCGCGGCCTCGCTCGCCGCGCCCGCGGAGGCCCAGCGCTACTTCGAGCAGGCGCTCGCGCTGACCGATGACCCGGCTGCCCGGGCCAGTTTCCTGGAGCGCGCCGGCGGGCTCGCATGGCAGGCCCGTCGCCCAGGGCAAGCGGAGGCCCACTACAAAGAGGCGATCGAAACCTTCCAGGGGGCTGGTCTTGCTCACTCCGCCGCGCGTGTCTCGGCGGCTCTAAGTGAGGTCGATTGGGCAAGCGGCGGCTTGATAGACGAGGCCGTCGATCGCATGGAGGCCGCTTTCGAGGTCCTGAACAAAGAGGAGCCCGACGCGGATCTCGCGACTCTGGCCGCCGAGCTCGGCCGCCTCCACTACTTCAAGGGCGAGATAGAGATCGCGGCCGAAAGGGTCGACTTCGCCCTCGGTATCGCAGAGGGCCTCGGGATCCCCGAGACGATCTCGCAGGCGCTCAACACGAAGGGGCTCGTTGCCACCGCCCGAGCCCGGCCTGAGGAAGGTATCGCGCTGTTGGGCCACGCCCTGAAGGTCGCGTTGGAGGGCGATCGCACGACCGCGGCTCTCCGCGCCTACTACAACCTGGCCGAGCTCAGCTACGGCAGGGATCGCTACGCCGACGCGATCGACCTGCACGGGCGAGCGCTGGACCTGGCCGAGCGGGCCGGCAACATGCTTTGGCAGCAGCTCATCTCCGAAGCCATGCCCTATCCGCTGTTCATGGCCGGACGATGGGACGAAGCGCTGGAGCGCGCCGGCGACATCTCCTCGTGGGACTGGACCGGCGAGATGAGCGGCTCCCTCGCAGTGCTGCCGACGATCTGCGTCAACCGAGGGCTCGACAAAGGCCTGGCGAAGATGGTCGAACTCTCCGCGGAGTACGAAGGATCGACCGACGTTCAGCGAGCGGGCGGGCGTGCTGTGGTGATGGCGGTCATACACTCGTCCGAGGGCGATCACGCCTCAGCGTTCGCGCAGGCCGAAGCGGCGATCAAGTTCGGGCTGACGACCGGAGCCGATAGCCCGATCGTTCGGATCGCCTTCGCCGCCGCCGTCGACGCGGCCTTCGCCGTGAACGACCTCGACAAGGTCGAGAGCGTCCTAGCAGCGTTTGGGGGCCTTCGGCGCGGCGAAGTTTGGCCTTCTCTCAAGGCCCTGGGCGAAAGGACGAACGCCCGGTTGGCGGCGGTCACAGACGACCCGGAGGCCGCCGAGGGAGGATTCACGCGCGCGGTCGCCCTGTTCCGCGAGATCGGGATGCCGTACTGGCTCGGCGCCGCCCTGACCGAGTTCGGCGAGTGGCTCACGAGCGTCGGGCGCGCGGATGAGGCAGGGCCGATGCTCGCCGAAGCGCGCGAGATATTCGAGCGACTAGACGCGAAGCCCTGGCTCGCCCGGCTGCGAGTCCCTCACTAGGGACTCGGTCATGGATCGCACCAACGCACTATGAGGCGACCTCGATCGGAACACGCTCGCAGACGTTGTTCTGGTATCCCCACGCGTTCCAAGAAGGGTCTAACGGCTGAGCTCGACCCTCGGCGTCGGTCGCACGTGATCTCAGCACGTACCGACCGGGGGCCGGGAAGACCACGGTCGCCCGCCATGCGCTCCACGAGGTTGGCGCCGAAGGCTCCCCCACCGCTGCATCCGTCCAAGTCAGGCCGTCGTCGACGCTTATCTCTACGCGGACGACGGGAGGGGCGCCTGACCACGCGCGCCCTTCGACCAGGACCTCGTTCGAGCGGACCAGGCGCCCGTCGTCGGTCGCGAGCCCCGGCGGCTCTAGGAGCGAACGAGGCAGCATCCGCGTGATGCGCTGACCGGGCGTATCGTCATCAGGCCTTATCTCGTAGGACTCTTGCTGGTAGCCGTTGAACGGCGTCGGGATGGCCTCGATCGCGACGAGCCATTTCACCGAGGCCATCCCGTACCACCCGGGCACCACCAGCCGGGCCGGTCCGCCGTGCTGAGGAGGCAGGGGCTCGCCGTTCATCTCGTACGCGACGAGGACATCCGGGCGCATCGCATCGGCGACGGGAAGGCTGCGCTGGAACCTCTGCTCGATCCCTTCCTCGACGCCGAGATCGGCACCGGCGAAGACGACCTCCACCGCCTCGGGTTCCAGGCCCGCCTCCGCCAGCAGCTTCGCTAGGGGTACGCCGCGCCAGCGGGCCGTCGACACACCGCCGTAGCGCCAGGGCTGTCCTCCGGGGAAAGGGTCCATCAGAGCCCGGCCGTTCCCAGCGCACTCGAGCGTGACAGTCGCGGTCGCGGCCGGCATGGAAAGCAGGTCGTCCAGGCTGATCGACATGGGCTTCTCAACCAGCCCGCTGATCTCTAGCCGCCACGACGCCGGCTCGACGTCGGGGATATCGAAGTGACTCAGCAGGTAGTGAAGCCCCGTCGGCGTGACGTCATAGCGCAGTGCCTCCAGCGGCATCTCCCGATTACGAAGTGCCCACCGGAGGTCATCATCAGTGAATCGAGGAGCCTCGGCCACGCCTTCGTCTGCTACCCCAGGAACGCGTCGACGGCGTCGGGGTCTCCACTATGGAGCCAGAACTCCGAGATCTTGCCGTCGCGGAAGTGGCCGACGAACATGTCATCCGAGTCCACGGTTTCATCACCGCGCTTGTAATGCGAGCGCTGAAGGGTGACTCCGTGCTCGTCGTCGGCCAGATAGGCGTGCGACTCGAAGGTGTACTCGGGAGCGCGCTCCATGAAGCGCCCGAAGAGCTCGGCGAACTGTTCCTTGCCCTTGTAGACCCCTGCGAAGGAGCTCTTTCCCGAGATGTGCACGACGATATCGTCGCTGAAGAAGGCCATGAAGGCCTCCGCGTCCCCCCGCACCTGCGCCGCGTCGGCGTCTCGCAACAACTTCTCGTTCGGATGCATCCGGACCCCCTTCTTTCACGGATACCCAGAGCGTAGTCCCCGGGGTCGAAGTCGCGCAAGCCCCGGATCGGTGGCCGCTCGCGCTAGTCGGAGACAGACTCGCTTATCGAGAGCTTCTCCGCACGCTCGAGCCAGGGGGTTGCGCGAAGGGCGTCGAATATCCCTCGAGCCTCGTCTGAGGGAGCAGCCGCATCTTCCTTGCGACCCTGCTTGGTCAGCCACTCGGCGTGCTCGAGCAAGGTCACCGCCATCCAGAACGGCGTGGCCATCTCGCGGAACATCCCGGTGGCCTGCTTGAACCGCTGCTCCACGCCTTCGGGGTCGCCGTCGACCTTCGTCAGATGCGCCCGGATCCTTAAGGCCTGCGCGTCCAGATACGGGCTGTGAGCGCCGGGCGGAAGGTCTTCGACCACCGCCAGGATCTCGTTGACACGGACGAGCTTGCCGAGCGCGAGCGCGGACTCCGCGGCTTCGACGAAGGCATCCTTGATGACCTCGTGGCCTATCCCGAGTTCTACGTGGGTGATGAGCGCCCGCTCCGCCAACTCGAGCGCTTCGTCGAACCTGCCCTCGGACCGCGCTATCAGCGCCGCTCCAGCAGCCCAGGTCGCCCTCTCCTGGATGTCGTCGGAAGTTGCCGCATCCGCGAAGACCCCGTGTGACGCCTTCGCCTCGGCCACCCGTCCGCGACGGATCCGGATAGACGGGACGACAGCGAGGAACCCGTTGAAAGCGATCCTGTTGTCCAAGATCAACTCGTCGGGCATCCCGGACATGATCTCCTCGACCTGATCCCACTGGCCGAGGGCAACCATCGGATATATCTGGCCCAGGAGCTGAAGCTCCCACGTGCGGTCCCCGACCCGGCGCGCCATCGCCAGTCCGTCGGTGACGTGCTGCATCGCCTCTTCGTAGGCGTCGCGCTGGATGCCCGAGTCCGCCAGGTTGAAGTAAGCGCGAAGGGCCGCGGTCGGTATCTCGTTCTCGAGGGCGACGTTCAGCGCATACCTGAGAAGTGCATGACCCTCACGCCTGCGTCCCCGCGAACGCAGGATCGTGCTCTTGGTATTGAGCGCCTGCGACAAGATCTCGGGCAGCCCCTGAGCCTCGGCGATCTCGAGCGCGACTTCGATCCTGCGGCCTGCCGCTTCCGGGTCGCCGTGGAAGAAGAGGAAACGCGCCAGCTGGGCGGCCAGCGCCGCCAGGTCCTCGTCGGGTTCGTCCTCGGCCAACACCTCGAAAGATCCGTCCATCCGCTCAAGAGCATCGCCGAGACGGCCTCTGTCCCAAAGGACTTCGGCGAGCCTGGCCGATACGCGCGCTGCGGGGTGGCTGCCTCCCTGGCTCTCGAACAACGAGATGGCCCGCTCGAACAGGTCCGTCGCCTGCTCGGCCCGGCCGCCGGCGCGCGCGGCGATCCCCGCCCGCTCCAGGAGGCCGGCCTGTTCCGACGGCTCGTCCGTCAGTTCGGCCGACTGCTCGAAATGATGCTGGGCTTCCTCGGTCGCACCTAGCGAGGCCGCGCGCTCGCCGGCCCGCTGAGACGCGACCCGCGCGCGAGCCCTTATCTCAAGAGCGTCCTCGTCGTCGGGCGCCGCTTGAAACGCATCGACCAGATGTGCGGCTATCACCTCGACTATCTCGTCTTCCTCCGAGACGGCCGCGAGATGCGCGGCCGCTGCCAGGTGGCGCGTCTTGCGCTCCCTCTTCGACATCGTGTCGTAGGCGACCTTGCGGACCAGGTCCTGAACGAACCCGTACTGACCTCGCTCCGGCGACATCGGGTCGGCGCTCAAAGACAGCACTTCCTTGCGAACCAAAGACGTCAGGAGCCGCTCCAGCTCTCCCCGATCCACATCGGTCATCGCAACCAGCCCGGCGACGGTGAACGACTTACCCAGGACTGCGGCCTCTTGGAGCAGACGGCGCTCCTCGGTCGGAAGCCCGTCGAGTCGCGCGGCGATGAGTGCTTGCAGGGTCTCGGGAACCTCGAGCGTATCTATCGTCCCCTCGGTTCGGTAAGCCTCACCCTCTCGGACGATCAACCCACGGTCGAGCAACATGCGAACGGTCTCGACCGCGTAAAGGGGCACCCCTTCGGCCCGCTCGAGGATCTGCGAGCGAACCTCCTGAGGGAGCCCCGGTACCAGCCCGGCCAGCAGCTGCTGCATCGCCTCGGCCGAAAGGGGCTCCAAGTACATCGAGGAGAAGCTCCGCTTGCCGGCCCCCCAGCTCGGCCGCTTCTCCGTCAGCTCTGGTCTGGCCAAAGTGAGAACGAAGATCGGCCTATCCTTCGACCACTCCAGCACGTATTCGACGAAGTCCATCAGCGCCGAGTCCGCCCAATGCAGATCCTCGAACAGCAAGATCACCGGATGAGTCTCGGACATCCTTTCGAAGAAGAGCCGCCAGGCGGCGAACAGGTTCTGCTGATCGCCTGTTCCGCGGTCTTCCAGTCCCAGCAACTGCGCGAGTCGTGGTTCGACGAACCGGCGCTCCTCGATGTCCGTGATGTGCACGGCGATGGAAGCCTTCAACTTGGTCGCGGCCGAGGCCACGTCTTCGTCCTCGACGATGCCGGCACGGCTGCGGACCATCTCGGCCAGTGCCCAGAACGCCACGCCCTCTCCGTATGCCAAGCACCGGCCGCGGTGCCACCAGGCGTCGGTCGCCAGGCCATCGAAGTACTTCTCGAACTCCCAAGCGAGGCGCGACTTACCGATGCCGCCGATCCCGACCACCGAGGCCAGGTTCGCCTTCGACTCGTCGGCGCTGGCGTGGAAGAGCTCCTTGATCAAGCGCAGTTCCCTATCGCGACCGACGAAGATCGGTTCGAGGCCGAGAGACCTGAGTGCGCCCCCGCGAAGGCCAACGACCCGGACGGCCCGCCAAAGAGCGACCGGCTCGGCCTTGCCCTTCAACTCATGCGTTCCGCCGTCCTCGTATGTGATGGCGGCTTCCGAAGCCCGCCGGGTGGACTCCCCGACGAGAACGGTGCCGGGCTCGGCAGCTGACTGGATGCGTGAAGCCGTGTTGACGAGGTCTCCGGCGACCATCCCCTGATCGGTGGCGCCGAGGGTCACTGCGGCCTCACCGGTCAAGACCCCGGCGCGCGCCCTCAACCCCGGAGCGTTCGCCTCTTCTCCCAACGCCGTCACGGCGGCGGTCAGCTCCAGCGCCGCTCTTACCGCCCGCTCCGCGTCGTCCTCGTTCGCGATCGGCGCGCCCCAGACGGCCATCACGGCGTCGCCGATGAATTTCTCGACGGTCCCGCCGTAGCGCTCGATCAGCCGCTTACAGACATCGAAGTACTTGGAGAGCAATTCACGGACGTCTTCTGAGTCGGCTGCTTCCGAAAGGGTCGTGAACCCGACGAGGTCCGCGAACAGAACCGAGACGAGCCTGCGCTCGGCGACCGGGGAATCGTGCCCAGGTTCCGCCGGCGTCGCGACCGCCGCCGGCGAACCGGAAAGCGGGCCCCCGCACTCACCGCAGAACTTCGTTCCTGCGGTATCCGGCGTCCCACAGGCAGGACAGATCCTCGACAAGGACGAGGCGCACTCGCCACAGAACTTGCGACCGGCTTCGTTCTGGCTTCCACATGACGAACAGAGCACGGACTCCCCTTCGGCGGACAACTGAGCCTGAAGGCTACCCGGGTTGCCCGGTAGCGGCTAGGCGGGCTCCATTTAGCGTATCCTGCAAGGGAACGCGCCCGTCTCGAACGAGACACCGCGCTTCGATGTCTCGCCATCCTTCGCACGCATCGCCCCTTGCGGGCGCTCCCTGCTCAGTAGGCGCCGGCCCTCGACGCGCATCAGGCCGCAAGCAGGAGAGGATCCATAGTCGTGCGTACAGACACCGCTACAGCCAGAACCATCGAACCCGTGCAACCCACGTTCCTAGAGCTCGGCGTCTCAAGACCCGTAGCCGAGGTGCTCCGCATGCGGGGGTTCGAAAGACCCTTCGCCATCCAATCGCTCGTGCTCCCCGACGCCCTCGCCGGTCGTGACGTTCTTGCCCGCTCGCGCACCGGCTCGGGCAAGACGCTCGCCTTCGCGATACCGCTCGTGGAACGGCTGCGCCCCAACCCTTCCAGCCCGAGCGCGTTGATCTTGACTCCGACCCGCGAACTCGCTAGCCAGGTCACCGAGGAGTTCCGCGCGATCGCAGACGTGCGCCACCTGCAGGTCGCATCGGTCTACGGTGGCGTCGGCATAGGCCCGCAGGCCAAGCGCGCCCGCAAGGCCGACATCGTCATCGCGACGCCGGGACGCCTGCTCGACCTGGTCGCCCGCAGACTGCTGCGCCTGGACCGCGTCCGCGCCTGTGTCCTGGACGAGGCCGACCGCATGCTCGACATGGGCTTCCTACCCGACGTCACCCGGATCCTGGAGATGCTGAGGCCTGACCGCCAGACGATGCTGTTCTCGGCGACGCTCGATGGAGAGGTGGGCCGGCTCGCCCAGCGATTCACCAACGATCCGGTGCTGCACGAGAACGGCGAGGCCGGTCCCAACATCGATCACGCGACCCACCGCTTCATCGCCGTCGAGCATCCTCAGAAGACCAAGGAATTGATCCGCGAGCTGGCGGCCGACCGTGGGCTGGCGCTCGTCTTCGTCCGCACCCAGCGCGGGGCCGATCGCGTCGCGAAAGCCTTGCGCCAAGAGGGCTTCAGCGCCGGCGAACTGCACGGTGGGATGTCACAGCCTCAGCGCGAGCGCGCTCTCGGGCGGTTCGCCTCCGGATCCAACGACGTCCTGGTCGCGACCGACGTCGCGGCCCGCGGTCTGGACCTGGATGACATCACTCATGTGATCAACTTCGACGCGCCCGAGGACGAGAAGGCGTACGTCCATCGGGTGGGTAGGACAGCGCGAGCGGGCCGGGGCGGCGAAGGCGTCACCTTCGTGACCCCCGAGCAGCGGCTGGAGGTCGGCCGCATGGCGAAGAAGCTCGATCTGGACGCCGAGTTCGTGAAGGCCGGCTTCGCACCTGCTCGCCCTGGCTCGACCCCCAGGAACGCGCCACGCAAGAGGAGCGATCGCAACAGGAACAACGCTCGCTCAGGATCGCGTTCCGGACGAAGGTAGTTTCGATACTGCGGCTACTTCTTCGAGGGACAACACTCCCGCCGTTAGCGTTTGCGCTTAACGGATAAGGCCCCTAGGATGCCCGCGATACCAATCGGGCAGAGGGGAAACCATGAGCCGTCGTCTCGTTCCTGTCGTCGCGGTCGCCGTCGCCATCCTGATCGTCTTTTCATTCCCGGCCGGAGGGACCTTCGTCGGCAAGAACGGCAAGATCGTCTTCAACCGCAACGTGAGCGGGGACTACGACATCTGGATCATGAGGGCCAACGGCTCGCATCCACAGGCTCTTACGACCAACGGCGTTGAGGACTACTACCCGATGTGGTCGCCCGATGGCTCCAAGATCGCTTTCCAGAGCCGTTTGGACGGTGACTTCGACATCTTCGTCATGAACGCCGATGGGTCGAATCTGACCAAGATCACGAAGAACAAAGCGCAGGACCGACGCCCCGCATGGGCTCCCGACGGCAGTCGCATCGCGTTCAGCAGCGACATGGACTCATCGAGCCCCGAACTGTATCTGATCAATCTGGACAGTACCGGCCTGACGCGCCTCACCACCAACTCATGGAGCGACTACGACCCGGACTTCTCCCCCGACGGTCGCACGCTCGCTTTCGTCTCGACCGCCGACACGGATGACGATATCTACACGATGGATATCTCCGACCCCTCGAGCCCCGGAGCGCCGGTCCTGCTCGCAGACGCCGCGGGCCTCGACGACTGGCCGTCATGGTCGCCCGACGGGACGAAGATCGCGTTCGACACGGCGCGCTTCGGTGAGCAGAGCATCGCGGTGATGGACGCGGATGGTTCCAACGTCACACAGCTGTCGAACCCAGCGTCTGACGAGGAGGACTGGTGGGCGCAGTGGGCCCCGGCCGGAGACAAGATCGTCTTCTGGCGGGCGCTCAACAACTACGCCGACTTCGAGATCTTCACCATGAACGCGAACGGCAGCAGCGAGGTCCAGCTGACCTCGTTCCAGAAGAAGGCGGCCGATCCGTCATGGCAGCCGATATGCACGATCAAGGGGACCAACGGGCCCGACCTCCTCGCCGGAACCGCGGCGAGCGACCTCATATGCACGTACGACGCCTCCGACAGGATCGACGACGCAGGCGAAGGGAACGACCTGATGTTCGGCGGAAAGGGGTCGGAGCTCTTCCACGGAGGTTTGGGGAACGACGTTCTCTACAGCGACATCGGGCTGGGCGATTCGATGAACGGTGATGAAGGGGACGATCTCATCTCGGTTCTGGATGGTGACGGTTCGACCGGCGACCTGGCCAACGGCGGCGACGGCAACGACATCTGCATAGGGGACGTGGGCGACAGCTTCGTAGCCTGCGAGATCGTCATCACTTCCTGAGACTGCTGCCGGCTACGTCGCCGGCTCACGCGCCGAGGCTCGTGCAAGATCCGAGGGCCTCGGCGCCGCTCAGGCTTAACACCTCGCCGAAGTCCTGGGTTAGATTCCTGCCCCAACCGACGAGGGAGCCGAACCGATGGGTCAAGAGCGATACGCGCCGGAGTCCAAGCTGTACATGGGGCCGTGGTACCGCAGGTCGCCCTACTTCGAGGGGTCCGTGCGAGCCGGCTGCACCGCTTACGACGTCTACAACCACACCCTTCTACCCGGCTACTACGACGATCCCGATGTCGAGTACGAACATCTGCTTAAGGCGGTAGTCGTCTGGGACGTCGGCGCCGAGTGGACGATCGAGGTCAGCGGGCCGGACGCCGACAGGCTCATCGACATGATGACCTGCAGGGACCTGACGAAGTGCACCGTCCATCAGGCCAAGTACATGCTTGTGACATCCGCCGACGGCGGCATCGTGAACGACCCGGTCCTGTTGCACGTAGACGAGGGTCGCTGGTGGATGCAGTGCGCCGACTCGGACGCGGGCCTTTACGCGCTCGGCCTTGCTACCGGGCTCGGCCTCGACGTGCAGGTCTTTCATCCGGACGTCTACCCCATGCAGGTCCAGGGACCGATGTCCGGCAAGACGCTTGAGAAGCTCGTAGGCCCGGAGATCTACGAACTGAAGTACTACTGGTGCGATCGATTCGAGATCCGCGGCATGCCGGTCGTCATCAGCCGCACCGGCTTCACGGCGGCTCTCGGTTTCGAGGTCAACTGCCTGGAGTTCTCCCAGGGCGACGCGCTATGGAACGCCGTGCTTGAGGCCGGCGAGGAATTCGGTATCCGGGTCGCCGCGCCGAACATGGCCAAGCGCATCGAAGCCGGCATGATGAACTACGGCTCGGACATGACGATCGAGAACAACCCTTTCCAGATCATGGGTCTGGAACGCCTTGTCGAGGATCAGCCGCAGGACTACATAGGTAAGGCCGCGCTGGAGCGCATACGGACCGAGGGCGTGAAGGACAGACTCGTCGGCATAGAGTTCGAGGGCGACGCCTTCGGCATAGACCCTTCCGACTTCTGGCCGGCTTTCCACGGCGGCAAGGAGGTCGGCCGAGTCACCGACGCGGTATGGTCGCCGCGCCTCAGGCGGAACATCGGCTATGTGTGGGTGCCGCGAGAACTGTCGCAGCCGGGATTCAAGCTAGACATCGAGTCGCAGCACGGACCGATGTCCGGCACCACGGCGACCATCCCGTTCGTAGACCCGAAGAAACAGGTCCCGGCGGCCTCGCTGGCGTAAGGGCTTCGTCCCTTAGCCGAGGAAGGCGGTACGGCGGCGGTCCTAGCCCACGGACCAGTCGAAATCGGCCACCACTGCGTGACGCCCTGAGTGCTCGAACGAGATCCCCGGCACCGCGACCGAAAGCTGCTCGCTCTGGGCAACCTGACCATCGCGCCAGATCATCCCGTGCTCCTTCACGATGCGCACCTGGTTCACATCTCCCGTCACGGGGTTGCGCAGCGGCGTCATGCGGCCCGACGCGATATCGCCCACGGAGAACCTCGACTCTCCCCCTGCCGATGTGACATCGATCGGTGCACGTTCTACGACTGGTGGCTCATCGTAGGTTGAATTGAAGATCTCGAAGAACTCGTGGCCTTCCTCGCCCCGGATGATCCGCGCCAGGGCCTCGAACTGCTCATCGCTCGCGCCGTCGACATACCCGCGCGCCTTTCCGCCCTTCTCGTGGATGGCTCCTGGCCACCAGTAGGCCATGACGAAATTCACACCCGACATATCGAGGTCACCGAAGCGCCCGTCACGTATCAGGTGACACACCAAGGCCTCGCAGTTGCCCTCCTCCGAGTTGGGCCTGCCCCGGAAGTTGCAGTCGCAACCCGGAACGCAGTTGCACAGTTCCAGGAGTGTTCCTTTCAAAGTCCAGCTAGTCATCGCTCATCCTTCTCCAGGTAGCGGGCGCTCCTTCGGGGGACGTAGTCTGATCCGCCGCGGGCACCCGGTCAAGCGCAGAACCGCTGAGGGCCAGCGGTCTTGACCTTTCCAGCGCCCGCGAGGCAAACTTGCGAAGCTCACCGCTTGTTGGGGCTCGGTCGAAAGACCTCGGATGAAGGGGGATCGCATGGGCTGGAAGCTGAAGGGCCGCTACGTGACAGCCTGTTCTTGTACCAACGTCTGTCCTTGCTCGACGGCCAGCGCGCCGCCGGACAACCCCGACGGCTCGACGAACTGCTGGGGGGCCGGGGTCTTCAACGTACGTGAGGGCGACTTCGAGGGCACGGATCTTTCCGGAGTCCTGATCGGGCTCAACATCAACTTCCCGGGGCTCGTCTCGAACGGCGACTGGCACATCGGCCTCGTCGTCGACCCGAGTGCCTCGGACGAGCAGGTCTCGGCGCTGGAGAAGATCTTCTCCGGGCAGGCCGGAGGCCCGTTCGCGGACATGGCCGGTCTCGTCTCCCAGTTCGAGATGGAACGCGCTCCGCTCTCCTATTCCGAGACCGGCGTCTCGGTCGGCTCCTCCACCGTCACCTACGAGCCGCTCCGAGGCCAAGACGGCAGCCCGACAACTATGAGCAACGCCAGCTTCGGCTTCGCCCCTGTCTTCGAGATCGGCACCGCCGGAGGGACCATGGACGTCTTCGGCCACAGTGCCGCAGCAAGCTATGGAGAGGCCGCCGACTTCGAGTACTCCGACGAAGCCCACGAACACGTGAGGGCCTGACCGGGTGGCTCAGACGCTTCCCCACGGCCACGCCGCCGAGACGGCGTGGCCGTGGCGTCAGCTCGCGCCCGCCTGGGTGGCGCTCATCGTCCTCGCGGCGCTCGCTTGGGTGGTGACGATCCGTCAGGCGTCGGACATGGGCATCGGTCCTGGCACGATGGGCCTTGCCCTGCCGGCGTTCCTGGTGATGTGGGTCGCGATGATGTCGGCGATGATGTTTCCCTCCGTGGCGCCGGTGGCCATCATGTGGTCCAGAACCATCGTCGCGAAGACCTCCGGGGGGCAACGCGCCTGGCGCATCGCGACTTTCGTGACGGGGTATCTGATCGCGTGGACCAGCTACGGACTGGCCGCCTTCGCAGCTCTGCTCGCGACGCAGAGACTGCTTGACGCCGCGCCCGGCTCGGGCCGATGGCTGGGGTTCGCGGTCTTCGCTACGGCGGGTGCCTACCAACTGACGGGCCTGAAGAACGTCTGCCTGCGCCACTGCCGCTCGCCGATGATGTCCTTCCTTCACTACGCCAACTTCAAGGGCAAGCTCAGGGATCTGAGGGTCGGTGCACACCACGGGCTCTACTGCGTGGGCTGCTGCTGGGGGCTGATGCTGGTGCTGGTCGCCGTCGGCGTCATGAACGTAGCGGCGATGGCGGCCCTGGCCATCGTGATCTTCCTCGAGAAGCTGGCGCCCCGCGGCGCGGCTCTCTCCAAGGCGGTGGGGGTCGCGTTCTCCGTGGCCGCGGTAGCCGTCCTGCTCAGGCCAGAACTGTTGCCGGCCCTGCACCAGGTCTCCAACGAGATGGGAGGAATGCGATGACGGTCCCGGCATGGTCCATGAGTGGCGAGATACTCGGCGCGTGCAACTGCGCGTGGGGATGTCCATGTAACTTCGATGCGCCACCGACGTACGGCCACTGCGAGGGCACCTACGTGCTCTCTATAGAGGTCGGCAGGTTCGGAGACGTGCCGCTGGACAGCGTCGTCTTCGCCTGGTCCGGTCACTCCCCCGGACCCATCCACGAGGGTGGTGGACGCGAGTTCCTTGTGATCGACGAGAGCGCCGGCGCTGCTCAAAGGGACGCCATCGAAACGCTCTGGCGAGGCGGCGGGGTGGGTTCTCCCTTCGACGAGTTCGCCTCGGTCAGGGCAGAAACCTACGACACGGTCATCGCGCCGATCGACCTGCAGCTGAACGGGATCCGCTCCACCGTGCGCGTCCGAGGCGAGGCCGAACTAGACCTGAGATTCTCCCCCATCGTGAACCCGGTAACCGGCGACGAGGAGCAGCTGTATCTGGACAAGCCGACCGGGTTCACGTCCCTGCGCAGCGAGATGGGGATGACCACGACGGCGACCCTGTCCTCCGCCGACCTCGCCTACGACATCTCCGGCAACTACGCCGAACATGCGAAGTTCTCCTATTCCGGTCCGGGGTGAGACAGCGTCGATCATGACCTAGGGAGGCAAGAGCATGGAGCGATCCGAGGAACTCGAAGAACTGATCAGGAGCTGGTTCGCCGCGGCAACCAGCGGTGACGCCGCGGTTGTGGATCGCCACGTCTCAAGGGAAACCGGCGTCCTGCTCATCGGCAGCGACCCTGACGAATGGCTGAGCAGCGGTGAGGACATCGTGAGATTCCTGACGCCGTCTTCCACAAGGAGGATGACGTCTGGAGGTTCGTCCAGACCCATGCCTCGATAGGCGTGCCGAACTCCGAGATCGGATGGAAGTACGGCTAGACGACTTTTAGCGAGAGGCGGTCTGACTCCTCGCGGCTCGCTACTCGACCCGGGAGCCAGATGACGAAACGGGCGCCGCCGCCCGGACGATCCTCGATCGCCGCCTTCCCACCGTGGAGCTCCGCGAACCGCTGCACGAGCGAGAGACCGATCCCGACGCCGCCGTGGCGTGATTCCGGGCCCTGACGGAACGACTCGAACAGGATCACCTTGAGGTCGTCGGCGACGCCGGGGCCTTCATCCTCCACAGAGAGTTCGATGCCGTCGGAGCGCGCCTTCACACTGATCCTGACAGGCGTAGCTACTGGAGTGTGGCGCGCCGCATTGACCAAGAGGTTCTCGACGATGCGCTCGATCATGGTTGGGTCAACGTCCACCAGGATCCGGTCCGCGTCGACGCGAACCGGGTGGGCTGCCAATGGCTCACATTCGCGCGCGACCCGGTTGGCAAGTGCACCCACGTCGGTCGGCTCGCGGACCGGCTGCAGCAATCCATGATCGATACGGTCGAGGTCCAGGAGGTCGTTGAGCAGCCGGTTCATCTTCCTTCCACTCATGTCCATCGCCTCGAGGAGGCTTTCCCGCTGCTCCTCTGTGAGCTGCAGCTGCTCGGCACGCTTGAGCGTGCTGACGGACCCGATGATCGCCGACAGGGGACTCTTTAGGTCATGCGAAACGGCGTGCAGCAGGGTGTTCTTCATCTCGTTCAGATCACGCAGCTTCTCGGAGGCTTGGTGCTCCTGCTCGGCCACGGAGCGCTGGCGTTCGATGGCTGACTTCAAGGTCGCCAGGAGACCCATCAGGATGGTGTAGACCGCGAACCTGACACCCGCATTCCATACGGGGATGAGATCGGAGTGATCCTCGGCGAGCTTGTCGGCTAGGAAGCCTGCTGCGGTCGCCACGACGACCATGGATGCGCCATACCTTCGCCCGAGATGCCACGTCACGAGGCCGATGGGCATCAGGTAGAAGAGGGCTACGGTGATCCGAACTCCGGTTAGGTAGTCGGCCACGGCCACGACTGCCACGAATAGCAGGCCGAACGTCAGCGCGAAGGTCTTCGATCTCTGCCCGAAGAACTCGTCGGTTCGTTGCAGCAGGTGCCGCTGGCTGTTGGGGTCCCCTCCGTCCACCAGTCAAGCATCGGGCTCGCCGGGCGCGAGCTTGAGAACTTCCTGCAGGTCAGAGGGGTTCTCGTGAAGGCAATGCGGTACCCGAAGCAGGCTGGAACAGGAGGCGCTCGTTCCGATCGGCCCCGGGCTGGCTAGGCACCCAGAACTGCAGAGTCGTCCCTCCCCCGGGGGTGGGAAGGAGCCTCAGCCAGCCTCCGGCCAGGTCGGCGCGTTCGCGTATCGAAGGGAGCCCGATGCGGCCGGGCTCTGCCGGGTCCTGCCCCTCGGCCGCCAGGCCCACGCCGTCGTCGACCACCGAGACGAACACTCCGTGGCTTCGCGAGCCGACGGAGACGGCGATCTTGGTGGCCTTGGCATGTCTGACGGCGTTCGTGATCGCCTCCTGAGCCAGCCTGTAGACCAATATCCGGATCTCGGGCGAGGGTTCGATAGCCAGGCCCTCCTTGTCGAGGGAGATGTCCACTCCGAGCTCGGTTCGGGTTCCCTCGATGTACTCACGGAGGGCGGCTCCCAACCCTTCTCTGTCGAGGGAGGGCGGACGGAGCTCGAACAGCAGGTGTCGAAGCCGCACGATCGCAAGGTTCACCACCTCCTCGCAGGACCCGAGTTTCTCGGCGACTTCGCCGTCGTCGATCCGGTTCCGGAGAGCTTGGAGCCGCAGGCCGACGGCCGTCATCTTCTGGACGGAGTCGTCATGGATATCGGCTGCGATGCGGCGCCTCTCATCCTCGTGGGCCTGCATGACGCGGCCGAGCATCGCCTGGCGTTCCTCGTGCAGGCTCCGCTCGTTCGTGATGTCCTGCATGATCCCCTGCCAAAGTCGCGGCCTGCCCTGTTCGTCGCGTTCCACGCAGACCGAGTCGTCACGTACCCAGACGATGCGACCCCCCTTGCCTACGAATCGGTATTCGTCGTGGAAGACCTCGCCCGTCTGATCAGCGATGCGTGACTGCGCGACCACGCGCTCGCGGTCATCGGGATGAAGGAGCGTTACCCACGAACCCGGTATCTCCGCCCACTCCTGCGGCGTGTAGCCGGTCAGGTCCTCTATCTGAGGGCTGAGGTAGGGCGGCATCGTCCCCATCGGCGTAGTCGAATCCCAGATGTAGGTCGCGCCGGGCATCCTCTCCACCAGGGTTCGGTATCTCGTCTCAACGACTGCCAACCGCTCCAGGCTCCCCCTGAGATTCAACTCGCTCTCGGCGCGCTTCGCGGCCTCTCGCTCCATCCCGCGCCGGCGCCGCATGCCGTAGATGACCGCGACGAAGAACATGACGAAGGTCGCAACTGCGGCCTCCCGCAACTCGAGGACGTCGTGATGCTCGATGAAGCCGATCAGGACGTCGAAGGCGTTGAAGATCACCGACAGGATGAACGTCACCAGGAAGAGCAGCATGAACAGGACCAAGTCACGCTTGGATCCCAGTCTCGGTTCCCGGTGATCGGCGTCGCTGCTCAAGTGACTCCCTAGGGGCCGGCGCCTCGTCTGAGGAAGGTCTCGGCAGCTGCGAGCGACGCCTGTAACTCAGGCGAGAGTGGCCCGAAGGGCCCGGAAGGCGCGGCCTCGGTGGCTGATCCGGTCCTTCTGCTCGTCGGTCAACTCGGCCATCGTCTCCTCCCAGCCCGCAGGCACGAAGATCGGGTCGTAGCCGAAGCCTCGCTGCCCCCGGCGCTTGCCGAGGAGCGTTCCCTCGCAGGTGCCGTCCTCATGGAGCTCGTGACCATCGGGCCAGGCGATCGCCGCCACGCAGCGATATCGCGCGATCCGCCCGGAAGCGGGGATACCGGCGACCGCGCTCATGAGCGCGGCCAGGTTCTGCTCGTCGGAGGCATGCGGCCCGGAATACCTCGCGCTGCGAGGGCCCGGTGCTCCTCCGAGAGGATCGACCTCGATCCCGGAATCATCGGCCATCGCGGGGATCCCCAGTGCCTCCGAGACCGCTCGTGCCTTCAGCAGCGCATTGTCGAGGTAGGTCTTGCCGGTCTCCTCGACATCGGGGAAGCCGCTCGGACCATGGCTCTCGACCGTGACCCACTCGACCGGCCAGTCGGCGCAGATGCGCGCGAGTTCGCGGAGCTTGTGGGCGTTGTGGGAGGCGATCGCGATGCGCTCGGGGAACGCCACGACTACGAGCCCAGCGCCTCGCGCTGGATCTTCGTCAGTTGACCGATCCCGGCAGAGGCGAGGTCGAGCAGCGCGTCCAGGTCCTCGCGGCCGAAGGGCTCACCTTCGGCTGTTCCCTGCACCTCGACCAACTTGCCCGCCCCGGTCATCACGACGTTGAAGTCGACCTGCGCGCCGGCATCCTCTTCGTAGCAGATATCGAGTCGCGGCTCGCCCTCGACGATGCCGACGGAGACGGCGGCGACGCTGTCCTTGAGAGCGCCGACAGGTATCTCACCGCGCTGCTCGAGGGATCGGAGCGCCAATGCGAGCGCGACGTATCCCGCGGTGATAGACGCGGTGCGCGTCCCGGCGTCGGCCACCAAGACATCGCAGTCGACCGTCACGGTGCGCTCCGCGAGTTTCGTCAGGTCGGTTACGGCGCGAAGGGAGCGTCCGATGAGGCGCTGGATCTCTTGGGTCCGGCCGCCCGGCCTGCCCTTATTCACCTCGCGTGGCGAACGTTCGGAGGTGGCGCGCGGCAGCATCGAGTACTCGCCGGTCACCCAGCCCTTCCCCGTTCCCTTGAGCCAACGAGGCGCATCATCCGAGACGCTTGCAGCCACGAGGACCTTGGTCTTTCCCATCGAGAGCAGGATCGAACCCTCCGCCCATTCCTGGTAGCCCAGCTGCCACTCGACCGGACGCAGTTCGTCTGCCGCGCGACCGTCGGGACGAGTCAAGAGCCGATCTCCACCTTCATGCCCTCGGTCGCCAGCGCCAACGAACCGTCGAACGCGGCGGACGCCTGCTCCAGGGACACGGTCTTGTCCAGCGAGGGCCAGATGTGGGTCAGCATCAGCATGTCGACGCCGGCCGCGGTCGCATGCTCGGCCGCTTGCGACGCGGATAGGTGGAAAGGAAGGAGATCCATCTGGTCCTGCCACGTAGCCTCCGACACCAGCACGTCGGCGTCACGGGCCAGGTCGATCAGCTTCTCGGTCGGGCCGGTGTCTCCCGTGTAGGCCACCGAGGAACCATCGCCGTCGATCCGGTATCCGAGAGCCTGGACGCCGATGTGAGCCATCTCGGCAGCGCGGATGCTGAACGGGCCCGCTTCGAACACTGCTCCGTCGGCTAGCGGTCGCACGTCGTAGGCGATCTTGAGTGATTCGCGGCTCTCTTCGGAGACGAGGTCGGAGAAGTCCTCGAAGAAGCCCTCCGGACAGTACAGAGGAAGACCTGATGTGCCCTGCCCGGCATAGAAACGCGCGTAGAACATCGGATACAGGTCGACGAAGTGATCCGGGTGCGCGTGGGAGATGAGCACCGCGTCCACGTCGGCTATCGCTATCTCCTCCTGAAGACGGGCGAGCGTCCCGGTCCCGGCATCGATCCAGAGGGTGAAGCCGTCGTGTCGGAGCAGGTAGCCGCTGGTCGCCCCTCCCGCGTCCGGCCAGGTTCCTCCGCATCCAAGGACCGTCAGCTCCACGAGCCACCTCCGACCGGTTGCGCTTGCGCTGCGCGGACCTCCGCGATCTCCGGTCCGAGGAAGACCTCAGCGAGCGACTGGAACTGAGCAGGATCACCGGTGGTCAAGAAGTCGTGCCGAGGGCGCCCGGTCGACCCAGTCTGAAGGCCGGCTCCGATAAGGGTCGCGTAGACGTCCTTGGCCGTCTCCTCGGCAGAGGAAACGAGTACAACGTCAGGCCCCATCTGCATCTGTATGAGTCCCGACAGCAGCGGGTAGTGAGTGCAGCCCAAGATCAAGGTGTCGATCCCTTCCTCGCTCAGCGGTTCAAGATACCCGCGCGCGGCCTCGGCAAGCTCCGGCGATGTCGTGTCACCTCGTTCGACATGCTCCACGAACGAGGGACAGGCGGCCGAGACAAGGGTAGCCCCGGAACCGGTCACCGCCAGCGCCCTGTCGTAGGCGCCTGAAGCCACCGTCGCCTGCGTGCCGATCATCCCTATGCGCCCGTTCCTGGTCACATGAACCGCGGCCCGTACCCCGGGGTCGACAACGCCGACCACTGGGATCGCGGCCCTGGCGGCGATCTCTCCGATGGCGCTAACCTCTACGCTGTTGCAGGCGACGACGATCATCTTCACGTCGCGGTGTACGAGGTAGTCGGCGATCTCCAGTGCGTAGCGTCGGATGTCTGCGACAGGCTTGGGGCCGTACGGGAACCGCGCGCCGTCTCCCACGTAGACGATCGGCTCGTGCGGCAGCAGGTCCAAGATGGCGCGGGCGACGGTGAGCCCACCCACACCGGAGTCGAACACCCCGATCGGCCGCGGGTCGCTCATCTGAGCGTTACCACCAGAGCGACTCCGAGACGCCTTTCTCGGCCGCGTCGATATCCTCGGCCCAGGCCTCGGTCGACAGGTACTTCCAACCTCCGTCGGGAAGAAGACAGACTATGTCTCCTTCTTCGATCTCCGCGGCGATCCTGCGCGCGACGTAGACGACCGCGCCGCTGCTGATCCCGGCGAAGATGCCTTCGCGCGCGGTGAGCTCACGGTTGGTCCTCAGCGAATCGGACGAGTTCACGAGGAACTTCCGGTCCACCGCGGTGGGATCGAAGATCGGCGGCACGAAGCCCTCGTCGAGCGAGCGCAGTCCGTAGACCAGGTCGCCCAGTTCGGGTTCGGCTGCAACGACCTTCACGTCGGGGTTGTGTTCGTGCAGCCGCCGGCCGTTGCCGGTGAGCGTGCCTCCCGTTCCCATACCGGCGACGAAGTGAGTGATCTGTGGAAGGTCCGCGATGATCTCGGCGGCCGTGCCCTCGTAGTGAGCGAGTGGGTTGGCGGGGTTCCCGTACTGGAACGGCATGAAGTACTTGGGGTCTTTGGCCAACGCGTTGGCGACTTCGATCGAGCCGTTGGTTCCCTTGTTGCCGGCGCTGTAGACGATCTCGGCGCCGAAGAGCTGGAGAAGCCCGATGCGCTCGACGCTTGCGTTGTCGGGTATCACAACCGTGAGCTTGTACCCCTTGCGGCGCGCGACCATCGCCAGCGCGATCCCGGTGTTCCCGGAGGTCGGCTCCAGGATGACCTTGTCGGGGGTGAGCTCCCCGGAGGCCTCGGCCACCTCGACCATCTTCTTGGCGATCCGGTCCTTGGTCGAGCCCGTCGGGTTGTTGCCCTCGAGCTTGGCCCACAGGCGCACACCCGGCTTCGGGGACATGTTCCTCATCCCAACGAGAGGAGTGTTCCCGATCGCCTCCAAGATGTCGTCGTAGCGGGTCACGGACCGATTATCCCAGCGTGAGCGAGAGTCAGGCTCAGCAGCCGCCGGCGACCGCGGGCAGGATCGAAACCGTGTCACCCTCGCCTATCGCGGTCTCCAAAGAGCCGAGATAGCGCACGTCCTCGTCGTTCACGTAGACGTTGATGAAACGGTGCAGGCCGCCGTCTTCGGCAAGGACGTTCTTGGTGATACCGGGGAACTTGGCTTCCAGGTCGGCCAGGACGTCCGAGAGAGTTGCGCCGTCGGCGCTCACCTTGGCCTGGTCGCCGGCGTGCTTTCGAAGGATCGTCGGGAGCTTCACGGTCACCATCGGTCTTCTCCTCGTTAGGTCGGGTCTTGGGAGGGGACTCCGCAGAACCGGTCGTAGTCGATCAGCTCGGTGATGGTCGGCTCCTTGCCGCACACCGGGCAGTCGGCGTCCCAGCGGATCTTCACTTCTTGGAAGCTCATGTGGAGGGCGTCGTAGAGCAGGAGCCGGCCGATCAGCGGGTCGCCCTCGCCGGTGATGATCTTGATGGCCTCGGTCGCCTGGATCGATCCGATCACTCCGGGAAGGACTCCGAAGACGCCGCCCTCTGCGCACGACGGGACGGTCCCCGGAGGGGGCGGAGCGGGGAAGAGGCACCTGTAGCACGGGGCCTCCTTGCCGGGCATGAAGACGGTGGCCTGGCCCTCGAACTGGTAGATCGACCCGTAGACGAGCGGCTTGCCCATGAACTGCGTAGCGTCGTTCACCAGGTATCGCACCGGGAAGTTGTCGGTGCCGTCGATCACGAGGTCATACGGCTCGAAGATCTCGAAGACGTTCGAGCTGTGCAGCATCGTGTCGTGGGCGATGATCTCGATGGTCGGGTTGATGGCACGAAGGTGCTCGAAGGCCGACTGCACCTTCGGACGGCCGACGTCGGCGTCGGTGTGAAGGATCTGCCGCTGAAGGTTGGAAACGTCCACTCGGTCGAAGTCGACGATGCCGATAGTTCCGATCCCGGCGGCGGCCAGGTAGAGCAGCACGGGCGAACCCAATCCCCCGGCGCCGATAACCAGGACCTTCGCGTCCAGCAGCTTGCGCTGGCCCGCCCCGCCGATGTTGGGCAGGATTATGTGCCGCGCGTAACGCTGGACCTGATCCTCGGTGAAACCGCTCATACGATCGAAAGCTCCTCTTCGATGACCTCGTCTTCTCGCAGGTAGAACGACCGCAGCTCCGGGTTCTCGCGGTCGGCCAGCGACAGGACCATGTACCTGGAGTCGCGGTAGAACGCCAGGCGCCGGTCGGTCTCGGAAGGGTAGGCCTCCGAGTGGGTGTGCGAGTGATATATGGCCCACAGCTCCAGGCCCTGCTCGTCCATCTCGTCGAACACCTTCAACTGCTCCTTGCCGTCGAGCCGATAGGTGACCGGACTCGCATCCGCGTTCTTCATCGGGATGACCTTGACCGGGGTGCCGTCGGCGGCCGCGATGAGACCGCAGCATTCGTTCGGAAACTCGCGGAGCCCTTGCTCCACGATCTCTTTGAAGAAGACGCCGTCCAACTCGGTCATCGGGACCTTCCGGTAGGTAGCTCAGGCACGGCCTCGGCCGATTCCGTTGCAGGTGCAAATGCTACCAGTGGGGTCGGTTATTCCCGAGATCGGCACCCGATCAGACTCGGCGTAACTAGGAGCCGATGCTTCCGTGGATCCGGATGCGGCCGGCATCGCCGCTATGCGCCGTCACGGTCCGCCCGATGGTCCTGTGGAACACCGACCGCTCGTCTAGCGCACGCGCCAGAAGGTCGGGATCGGTCGTCGCTATCAGCAGTCCCCCACTCGTCTGAGCATCGGCGAGCGCCAGCTGGTCAGGTTCGGGCAGCGAGCCCCAATCGGTACGCGGATCGACGAACGCGTGGTTGCGGCGCGTCCCACCTGCCGCGATGCCGGCCCGCGCGAGCTCGACCGACCCTTCGATGAAGGCGACCGAACCGGCGTCGATCTCGGCGTCGACGCCCGAGGCGGCGAGCATCTTGTGCAGGTGACCGATCAGTCCGAAGCCCGTGACGTCGGTCGCGGCCTGCGTTCCCGCCTCGAGCATGGCATCGGCGGCGTCACGATTCAGGGTCGTCATCACATCCACCGCTTCCGCGATCTGTGCCTCGGATGCCTTGCCTTGCTTGATGGCGGTCGAGATCATTCCCAAACCGAGGGGCTTGGTCAGAACCAGGGATGCCCCGGGCGTGACACCGGTGTTGCGCACGATCCGATCCGGATGAACCAGGCCGAGCGCGACCATCCCATACTTGGGTTCGGGGTCGGTGATGGAATGACCTCCGACGATTGGGATCCCGGCAGCCGCAGCGACATCGGACCCTCCTCGCAGAACGTCCCCAAGCATCTGCAGGGGCAGATCATCGACCGGCCAGGCCGCGACGTTCAAGGCCAGGATCGGCCGGGCTCCCATCGCGTACACGTCGGAGAGAGCGTTGGCCGCGGCGATCCGGCCCCAGTCGTAAGGGTCATCGACGATCGGCGTGAAGAAGTCGACCGTCGCCACGAGGGCTTGGTCGTCCGAGAGCCGATATACGGCCGCGTCATCTCCCGTCTCGGTTCCGACCAACAGGTCCTCGGAGGGGCCAAGCGGACCGAGCGAACCCAAAACCTGTTCGAGCTCAGCCGGTCCCAGCTTGCAGGCGCAGCCGGCGCCATGACTGAAGCTCGTGAGTCGCGGCAGGGCTGACATGCGTGAAAGGATACGCTGGTGTCTGACACCACCTGGCTTGCCGATCCCTTCCCGCCCCCGCCCCTCGCGCCACCCCCGGCCGCCAGAAGGCGCCTGCCGATCGCAGCGATACTTGTATCCGTCTGCGTTGCCGGGGCCATCGTCGTCCTCGCCGTCGTGGCGCTCAGCGGAGGTGATGGATTGCCTTCCTCCATAGATGGCATGGAGCGGCTAGCGACTCCGGAGGCGAAGGAATTCGAACGGGTCTTGGCGGAGACCAGCTTCATGGGGGTCTCGATGCGGGGAGCCATGTACTCCACGGCGGAATCCGACTCGGCCGACCTGGTCGTCGAGGTATTCGATGGGGTTCCGCCCGGGTCGCCGCTCAGTGAGATGTCAGAGGCCTTCACAACAGCCCTGACATCCTTCGATGCGACGATCGACGAGTCCTCGCGACGGGACGAGACCCGGGCAGGCACCGACTACTCCTGCGTACGCATAGAGAGCTCTCAAACAGGCCCGAACGGTGCGACCGTATGTACGTGGTCCGGAAACACCTACGGGGCGGTCGTCGATCTGCGGACGGGCGATACGACCTCGGCCCTGGACCTGGCCGAAGAGATCCACGCCGCCGTGGACGCCTGATCCAGGGACGCGGGAAGCTTGCCCACGACCCATGTCGGTGCCAAGCTCCAGAGACCGACATGAAGGGGGCCCCACATGAGTACCGAGGATCCTGGCGCAGGCGCACCCGAAGTGCAGCCGCAGACCGGAGAGAGTCCCCCGGCCGCGCCCCAGCCCCCCATGACCCCGACACCCCCGATGGCTCCGCCGCCCGTCATGAACGCACCCATGGCGGGTGGCTCCCCGGCTCCACCGGCTGAGGGTGGCTGGGGAACCACCCCACCATCCGGCGCGATGATGCCGCCTGCGAAGAAGTCCAACTCGGGGATGATCATCGGTATCGTCGTCGCGCTGGTGATAGCTCTCGGCGCGGGCGGCTACTTCCTGACCAAGGGCGGCGGTTCCTCGACCAAGTCTGTATCCCTTCCCGAGGAGATCGCCGGACTGCCGCAGATGCACGACGCCACCGCCGATCAGTTGACCCAGCAGTTCGAGTCGAGCGAATTCGGCGGCGTCAAGCTGAAGGCCGGACTGTACGGCGAAGGCATCCCCGGGCTGATCGTGATGGTGACGGATGAGGACCCGGGCATCGATGCCAAGGAAGGTTTCGACGGATTCCTGGCCGGGTTCACCTCGACGAGTGCAGCGACGGTTGATCAGGCCAGCAGGGTTGACGCATCCCGAGGAGGGATCGACATCTCCTGCATCGGCATGAGCATCTCCGGGGTACCGGGAACGGTGTGCGTCTGGGACGACGCGAACGTGTTCGGTGCCGTCATCGATCTTCGCTCCGACGATTCGAACGCCGGCCTGGACACAACGGAAGAGGTCGCGCAGGCGGTGGCCACCTAGAGGCATACTTCGGCGATGGACATCGCCGCTTTCCTTGGCAGGTATCCGCCATTCGACTCACTGCCGCGCGAGCGGCTCAGCTTGCTGGCGGGGCGCGTCCAGATAGAGCACTTCTCCGCCGGCTCTGTGATCTTGGACCGCGAGGGTGACGCCTCAAGGGCCCTGTACGTCGTCCGCAAGGGCGCGGTGGAGTTGCTCGACGAGGCCCGCGTCATCGACCTGCTGGGCGAAGGTGAGGTCTTCGGGCACCTTTCGCTGCTATCGGAGGCTAGTCCGACGCTCACGGTTCGTGCCCACGAGGACAGCCTCTGCTACCTCATCGATCCCGCAGCCGCTCAGGAGATCCTCGGGACCCGGGCGGGGCAGACCTTCGTGATAAGCAGCGTGCGCCGGCGGGTGACGGCGCTAACTGAAGTGGCTATCCCCGAGGGGATCGGTCCCAGGTACCGCACGCTCGCCGCGCTCGTCCGGCGCGAGCCGGTGATGTGTGAGCCGGAGACGTCGGTGGCCGACGCCGCGCAGATGATGGCGACCCATCGGGTCTCGTGCCTGCTCATCCGGATGAGAGGGGGCTTGGGGATCCTCACGGACAGAGACCTTCGGACGCGCGTCGTGGCAGCACGGGTCTCCGCTGATACCCCGGTCGCAGATATCGCCACCTTCCCGGCGGTCGCACTGACCGGCGCCACGATGGCCGGGGAGGCCCTGATCGCGATGATGGCCGAGGGATACCACCACTTCCCGGTCGAAGACGAGTCGGGTCGCATCATCGGCGTGGTTACCGACACCGACCTGATGGGATTGGGACGGCACACGCCGTTCGCGATCCGCAGCGCCATCGACAGGTCGGCCGATCGCGAGGCCGCGATCAAGGCCGCTGAGGATCTCCCTCAGGTCGTGGCGACGTTGGTCGGGTCCGGGGCCGAACCGGTCGGTGTCGGCCGCGTCGCATCACTTGTGATCGACGCGCTGACCCGAAAGCTGCTGGACCTGTTCATGGGGCTTCGTGGAGAACCCCCTGTGCCCTGGGCCTGGATCGCCCTCGGTAGCGCCGCTCGCCACGAGCAGGCGCTTCGCACCGACCAGGACCACGCACTGGCCTTCGATCCCGGCGAACTTCAGATCGACGAGATCGACCCCTACTTCGCCGAGATGGCCGAGTTCGTCACATCAGGACTCGAGTCGGCCGGATTCCCCCGTTGCGTCGGCGACGCGATGGCCGTTCATCCATCTTTGAGGCGCTCCGGCGAAGGGTGGCGTCAGGCGCTGCAAGGCTGGATGAACGATCCCGGAGTGGAAGGGAGCATCCTCTCCTCGATCGTCTTCGACTATCGGCGAGTAACCGGGCCTTTCGATATCGAGCCGGTCTTCGACGAGGCGGTCCTGTCCGCCAGCAGTCATCCGGGTTATCTGAGGCACCTCGCGCACCGGGCGCTGGACAAGCGCCCCCCAACGGGATTCATGCGCGACCTGGTCGTGGAGCATCACGGGGAACACGCCGGAACACTCGACGTGAAGCATGGGGGCATAACCCTGATCAGCAACCTGGCGCGGGCCGCCGCGATAAGCGCGGGCTCGACGGAGAAGCAGACCATCGCCAGGCTGAGGGCCGCCGCGAAGGCTGGTTCGTTCGACGCCGGCGTTGCCGGTGAACTGGAGGAGGCCTTCCGATTCCTTTGGGGCGTCCGGCTCACGCATCAGGCCCGGCAGGTGCGATCTTCGATACCCGCCGATGACCTCGTGGATCCGGCGACGCTCGGACCCGTCACGCGCAGGGGCCTGCGCGAGTCGTTCCGAGTGATCGCGCGCGCCCAGCGGGCGCTCGCTACGGAACTGGGCGTTCGCCCGCCCTAAACAGGGGCGCCTTGGGTCCCTATGGCGTGGAACCCTCCATCGACGTGGACGAGTTCACCGGTTATCCCCGATGCCATATCGGAAAGCAGGAACGCGATGGCCTTGGCGACCGGCACCGGGTCGGTTATGTCCCAGCCGAGCGGCGCCCGCGATGACCAAGCGTCGGCGATGACCTCGAACCCGGGGATCCCCTTCGCCGCCATGGTCTTGAGCGGACCCGCCGACACGGTGTTGACCCGGATGTTCTTCGGCCCCAGGTCACGCGCCAGATACCGCGTCACGGCCTCGAGCCCAGCCTTGCAGACACCCATCCAGTCGTAGATGGGCCAAGCCACTTGTGCGTCGAAGTCTAGCGAGACGATCGCACCGCCCTCCTGCATCAAAGGAAGCATCCCCGCCGCCAGCGACTTCAACGAGAACGCGCTGGTCTGGAATGCCGTCGCCACCGACTCCCAGGGCGTATTCACGAAGTTGCCGCCCAGCGCGTCCGCCGGAGCGAAGGCGATCGCGTGAAGGAACCCGTCGAGGCCTCCCCAGCGGCTAGCGAGTTCGTCGGCCACGGCGGCGATCTGCGCCGGATCGTTGACGTCCATCTCCAGGACGTCCGCGGGGGTCGGCAGGCGCCGAGCGCTCTTCTCCGTCAGGCCCATAGCCTTCCCGAAGGAGGTCAGAACCACTTCGGCTCCCTGCTCCTGTGCAACCTGAGCTGCGGCGAAGGCGATGCTCTGGGGAGTGAGTACCCCGGTGATAAGTAGGCGCTTCTTCTCGAGCAGCACGCGGGCTCCCTATCTAGAGGCTGAACTCATGCGACGTCGGTAACTTCCCACCTTACGTTGCCCTCTTCGTCCGTCTGAGTCACGGTTATCGTCGCTTTGGCCCCGGTGTCATCGCTCGCGGAGCACTCGAAGGTTGCGCCCTTCTCGACCTTGATGTCGGCCGGGCATTCCACGGTGACGCCCGAGATGTTCAGCTGGCTCTCAAGACCGCTCTTGAGCTCCGTCTCGAGTCCCGCGGTGTCCAGGGTCTTCGAGCACGCTGCTGCGAGGATCACCAGGAACGTGATGGCGATGAGCCGACGGGCTCGGTCGAAGCGTGGCATCTTCGGGCTCCCTCTCTCTTGGTCCGGGTGAGTCTAGCCGCACCGACCGACGCGACTCAACGTCTAGATCGGCGGACCGATCGAGACGTTCCTGACTCCCCAGTGCCCGCCGCTCGAGACGAAGGTGAGCGTGTTCTTGGTCGTGTCGTGCAGCAGGAGATCCCCGATGAGCCTGGTTCGACCGACGCTCCAGTCGCCCGTCGTACCGGCCGCGATCGTTCCGACGAGCTTCCAGTTCACGTAGATCGAGATCTCACGTCGCTGAGCGTCGAACACGTCGAAGGACAGCGACCGCGAGCCCGCCTTTCGACCGAATCGGTAGACGACCTCGTGCGGATGCGTCTCCTCGACCGCCGGGATGTTGCCCATGGGTGTCGAGCCAAGAGCCGCCGGCAGAGCCGGTATCTGGACGGGGTTCGCCGGGATGCTCCTCAGCTCGGCCCACTGACCCGGCGTGATGCCCGGGTAGGTGTAGTAGCTCGCGCCGACGAGTCCGTGTTCGCGAACGGCGTGGACGAAGCCTCTGGTCTCGTTCGTCGTCGCCTCCTGCGCGATGCCTCCGATGATGTGGATCGGCACCTGGTCCGATGCGGTCCAGGACCGGATCAACTCGATGTTCGCCGCCGTGTAGTCGCGGGCCCCGACCATCCCGCTGACGCGCCACGTGAAATAGGTCATCGGCAGGAACAGGTCGTACGTCGAGGCCAGGCTCGCCCACGGGAACCCCGGCCAGTAGGAGGGGTTCTTCACCATCCCTCGCGGAGAGGGAACGATGGCACCGAGGGTGTATCCGTCACCGGCGAAAGATCTAAGTCGCGAAGAAAGATCCAGCAGCGCGGCGGTTCGGTCGTTCGGATCGGCGACCGTCGGCGATTCGATGTCGAGGGCGAACGAGTCGAACGAGAACCCACGCGCGGTCGTGAACGCTATCGCCGCCTTGGAACGGCGCAGATCGAGGTCGACGTCGGCGAACCCGGGCAGGTACCAGGCGACGATCTTCACCCCGTAGTCGTGTGCCGAGTTGACGAACTTCTCGACACCGGCTCTGTAGACGAACGGATGGGGTCTGTTGAAGTTGGAGGTCTCCAGGTAGAGGGTCTTCACTCCCCTGGCGGCCATCGCCTGAACCGCGAGTCGTGGGGCTGCCCAGGAAGTGTCGTAGATGTCGATCCACACGCCGAGCCCCTGATAAGCCGAGAGGTCTCCGCCCGATCTGATCCTGGCCGGGCCGGGGTCAGAGGCAGGAGGTGCGATCTGCCCGTTCCCCCGGTTCGTCGCGACGAGACCCACGATAAGGACGGCGGCCAGTGTCAGTGCCGCCGTACGCGCCGGACCTTGAGAGATGGTCATCTCTGCCAGCCTAAGGCAGGGGCTCGACGCCCGCTTCGCGCGATATGTGACATTCCCTCTAGGATTCGCCCGTGGATCTGGGACTCGAAGGCAAGGTGGCGCTCGTCACCGCCTCCTCCAAGGGACTGGGACGTGGGGCCGCGATGGCCCTCTCGCAGGAGGGCGCGCGCCTGGTCATCTGTGCGCGCGGCGCCGAGGCGCTACAGGAGACCGCGAGCCAACTCCCGGGGGAATCGCTCGCGCTCGCGCTTGACGTCACGGACCCGGACGCGCCGCGCCGGCTCGTCGAGGCGGCCGTCGAACGATTCGGCGGGCTGGACATCGTTGTGGCCAACTCCGGCGGCCCTCCCCGCGTGCGGGCCCTGGACATCGACGAACAGGGCCTGGACTCCGCGCTCAACGCCAACCTGAAGACCTCGCTCCGGCTTGCTCTGGAAGCGGTCCCTCACATGCGATCGCGGGGTTGGGGTCGGATCTGCTTCATCACGTCCTACGGTGTCAAGCAGCCGATACCCGAGCTGGCGTACTCGAACGTGGCGAGGGTTGGATTGGCCGCGTGGGCCAAGACCGCGGCCGCGGACCTCGCCGGCGAGGGCATCACGGTCAACGTGGTCTGTCCGGGGTTGCACGCGACCGACCGGGTCAAGGACCTGGGCGTCACCGCGCGCCTCGGAGACCCCGAAGATCTCGGCCGCGTCGTCGCGTTCCTTTGCTCCGAGCCCGCAGCTTTCGTCAGCGGAGTGACGCTGCTCGTAGACGGTGCGGCTACAGTTGGCCTCCTGTGACCTAAGGAGCTATCGATGACCGACGCCGTGCGCGCACTCGACCTTGTCGACCGGTACTGGGAGCAACTCCTCGAGTTGGAACCATTCATCGGGACCGAGGTCGGCGACGAGCGCTACGACGACCGGCTCTCGGACCCCAGCGAGGCCGGGCGCGCTGCGAGCCAGACCGTTCAGCGAGCCGCGCTGGCTGAACTCTCTGAGATCGACAGGAGCGGACTCGATCAGGTCACGAGGACCTCGCTCGACGTGCTCGAGGCGATATCGACCCGGGCGCTATCGGATCTGGACCATCGCTCGGACTTCCTTCACGTAGCCTCCCATCTTTGGGGGCCGGGCCAGCTGCTCGCCGAGCTCGGGTCCTTCCAGCGAGCGGACACCCCAGGGCGGCTCGAGCGCTACGCCGCGCGCCTGAGGGCCGTACCCGCCTACCTCGAAGCGAACTGCGAAGTCGCTCGCGAGGGC
Organism: Actinomycetes bacterium; assembly: GCA_031423155.1. Classification (GTDB taxonomy): domain Bacteria; phylum Actinomycetota; class UBA4738; order UBA4738; family HRBIN12; genus JANPEZ01. Next base: position 9,286 of record JANPEZ010000166.1, on the reverse strand, counting down.
GTGGCAGCAGGGGTTACCTCCCCGAAGCTCGTCGCCGAGCGAGCCATCGCCCAGGTCGAGAGGCTGCTCGCGATCGCGCCCGAGGACTCGCCGGCCCTGACACCGGTCGGCGAGAACGCCGAGGCGGCCCAGATGCTCATCGAGATCATCAAGAACGAGGTCAACCCGGCATACGAGGGGTACCTGGCTGCTCTCCGCGACTACCTGCCACACGCAACGGACACTATCGGCCTGTCGGCATTGCCCGGCGGAGATGAGATGTACTCGGCGCAGATCCTGGCATGGACGTCTCTTCCTCTCCAAGCGCAGGAGGTCCACGACATCGGCCTCGAGAAGCTGACCCACATCCAGGAGGAGCGCCGGGTTCTGGCGGCTTCACTGGGTTTCGCCTCGGTGGAGGAGGCCGTGAACGCGCACACAGCCAGCGGCAAGAACACGGCCGGGTCCCGCGACGAAGTCCTGCAACTCGCGCGCGGTCAGGTCGAGGCCGGTTGGGAAGCCGCGCCCAGGTTCTTCGGGCGCCTTCCCTCGGACAACTGCGAGGTCCGTCTCGTCGAGGAGTTCCGCGAGGCCGACATGCCGTTCGCCTTCTATCAATCACCGACGGCCGACGGCTCACGCCAGGGCATCTACTACGTCAATGCCTACGACCTGCCGAACCGGCTCCTTCATCACCTGGCGACCACCAGCTACCACGAGGCCAACCCGGGTCATCATTTCCAACTCACGATCGAGCAGGAGATCCCCGACCGGCCGAAGCTCCGCAGCTTCGGTGGCATCCTGGCCGGCAGCGCTTTCATAGAGGGCTGGGGTCTGTACAGCGAACGGCTCGCGCAGGAGATGGGACTGTTCACCGACCCGTTCGACGCGTTGGGGATGCTGGACGCGCAGGCTCACCGGGCCGCGCGGCTCGTCACCGACACCGGGATCCACGCGATGGGTTGGTCGCGCGACCGTTCGATCACGGCCCTTGAAGAGGCCGGGGTTCCGTTGGTGGATGCCCAGATCGAGATCGACCGCTACATCGCGCTTCCCGGCCAAGCCCTCAGCTACATGATCGGCATGATCGAGATAGAGAAGGCACGAGCCGCGGCATCTGAGCGCGAGGGGTTCTCACTTCCGGACTTCCACGATCGGTTGCTCTCACTGGGCTCGCTGCCGCTCACGGCGCTTCAGAGGGAACTCGCCTGAGGCAAGGGCTGCGACCTACGGCTTAACGGCGCGCATCAGAAGATAGTCGATGACCCCTCGATCCCAGAGGGCACCGACCTGGGCGAGCATCAACCGGCATGGGATCCGGTAGGAGACGGGAACATCGGTGCCCAGCCGCCGCAGGCGATCTCGCACGAACCGGAGCGCCGGGGCGATGGTTCTCATGCCGACCAGTTCCGTCTCGATGGCCTCGAAACCCGCCCGCTCCGCGGCTTCCACTATCTGGGCGGTGGTTGAGGCGGCATGTGTCCCGAGTCCCCAGACCCTCAGTTGGGTAAGGGCCGCCTGAAGTTCCACCGGCCCTTTGGGGAAACGCGTCGTTGGGATATCTGACATCGACAGGACCCCTCCGGGTCTCAGCACTCGGAAAGCCTCGCGGAAGAAACGGTCGCGAGAGGGGAAATGGAACGCGGCCTCCACGCTTATGAGGCCGTCGAAAGACCCTGCGGCGAAAGGCATCCGGGTAGCGTCGCCGTTGACGCCGCGCGCGCCGGCCTCGGTGAGCTGCTCACGGCCGGCCAGCAACTGGGACAACGTGATGTTCAGCGCGGTCAAGGATCTCGTGCCGGCGACGCGCGCGATCAAAGGATCCTGCGCGGCAAGTCCGTTGCCGACATCCAGAACGTCACCGCCGCTCGGCAGGTCGCTCGCCAGCCTCTCGACCAGGCGCCGGACCGCGACCGGTGCCTCGGCCGGATCGGTACCGTCGCCCTCCCAGAGCCCCAGGTTCAGCCAGCCCTCGTCGAGCGCAAGGAAGAAGTCCGGACCGAGGCTGTCGTAGACGGTCCCCGCCGGATTGCTCCCTTGCTTGAGGAGCGACAGCGCGTGGCGGACGTTCTCGCCGGTCCATCGGGGCATGGGCGACAGGTTAGCCGCGACCGGCGACTCAGGCCGCCGGGATAGAGACCTTAAGTACCTGTCCTTGGAAGAACAGCGGGAACCACAGCGCCCCATCGCCGACCCCGATCAGTTGGTTCGCGGTGATGGGGTTCTCGCCGGCGACCCGGAACTCCCCCGTAACGGCCAGAGAAGCGGGATCCAGCCGGTGGAGCAGAGGTCCGGTCTCGGTCGCCACCCAGATCGAACCCGCCACCGCGATCAGCCCGTCCGGATCGGAGCCGACTTCGATCGTGTCGGTCACCTGAGCCTGCACCGGGTCGATCCTCTGGACGGTCCCGCCGGTCGTGTTCGCGACCCAGATGGCGCCGTCGAACCCGATCAACCCCTGCGGACCGATGCCGGTGGGAACGGTGGCCGTCACCTGGTTCCTGTTCGGGTCGACGCGCGAGAGGCTGTTTCCCATGTAGTTGGAGACCCACACGAGCCCGTCCGCGACCGTCACGAACCTGGGCTGGCGACCCACCGGTATCGTCGCCACGATCGCCCCCGTCGCCGGATCGATCCGCTGGAGCATCCCGTCTCCCTCACAGACCACCCAGACCGCACCATCACCGACGGCCATCCCTTCCGGCGCGGCGCACACCGAGATGAGCGCCACCACCGAGTTCGTTTCCATGTCGATCTTGGAGATGGTGTTGTCGGCCGAGTTCGAGACCCAGACGAAACCGGCTCCAACAGCAACCCGAAGTGGAACCGCGCCGACGGCGATGGCCGCGACGACCTCGTTGGTCACCGGATCGATCCTGGAGATCGAGCCGGGGTCGGTGCTAGGCGCGTTGGAGTTCACGACCCACACGTCGCCCCCGCCCGCCGCGATCCCGATAGGGCCCTGGCCCACCATCGTCGTGGCAAGGACGGACAGCTGAACGGGCCCGGCCGGGGTCGGCGAGGCACTTATCGAAGGCGTCGGCCGAGGAGAGGCGGCCGGAACGGTCTTCGAACATCCCGCGAGCACGAGGAACACGACCGTCCATGCCGCGCTCTGCAGGGTCTTCACGGCGCCTATCCTCCCATGGTCGGTGGCGGCAGCCACGAGGCGACTACCCGGCGGCGGGAAGTTTCCGGGCGTACCCTGCGTTGAACGATCCGGGCGGCGGCATGCCCGCGGCCGCCCTTCAGCCCGTATGCGAGGAGCTCCCGGTTGGGCCTGTTCGGATTCGAGGGCGACAACGCCCGCGAGAAGGTCATCGTCCTGCTCACGATGTGCTTCGCCCTGGCCATGGCGATGCTCGACAACACCGTCGTGAACGTTGCCCTGCCGAGGATCCAGAGCGATCTTGGAGCCGGCGTCTCCGGTCTGCAATGGATAGTCGAGGGCTACGTTCTGGCCTTCGCTTCGCTGCTCCTGACCGGCGGGATCTTGGGCGACCGATACGGACGCAAGCGGATGTTCCAGTACGGCCTGGTGCTGTTCACTCTCTCGTCGTTGCTCTGCGGCCTGTCTCAGACCACGGGCCAACTGATCGCATCCCGCGCTCTGCAGGGGATCGGTGGCGCCCTACTGATCCCGGGAACGCTCTCGATAATCACGGTCACGTTCCCGGCGCACGAGAGGGCCAAAGCCCTCGGATTGTGGGCCGGCGTCTCGGGTGTCGCGCTGGCCCTCGGGCCGACGCTCGGCGGACTCATGGTCGAGCACCTGGGTTGGGCCTCGGTCTTCTTCCTGAATGTTCCGATCGGGATCACGGCCTTCGTGGTCGCCCGGTACACCGTCAAGGAGTCGGTCTCCGAGGTCGCCCGCCGCCTCGATATCCCGGGACTGGCGTTGGGAACGGGAGCTCTGCTCAGCGTCACCTACGGCCTCATCGAGGCCAACCAGAAGGGCTGGACCGATCCGGTCATCCTGGCGACGTTCGTGGCGGCAGGGGTCCTGCTGCTGAGTTTCCTCGCGTGGGAACTCAGAAGCGACCACGCGATGATGCCTCTGAGGTTCTTCCGTATCCCGGCTTTCTCGGCGGGAAACACCGTCGCGTTCAGCGTCTCGTTAGGGATGTTCGCGACGTTCTTCTACTTGTCGCTCTACCTTCAGAACATCCACCACTACACGCCGTTCCAGGCGGGCTACCGGTTCCTGCCGATGACGGTGATGATCATCGTGACGGCGCCGAACGCCGGACGATACGCGTCCAAACACGGTTCCAGGGGGCCCATGACCTATGGGCTGGTGCTCGCCGGGGCGGGGTTGCTGATCCTGGGAGCCACACTTGAGACCGACACCTCCTACTGGGTCTTGATGCCGGTCTTCGTGATGATGGGCCACGGCATGGGAGCGACGATGGCTCCGATGACCGCCGCGGTCATGAACGCCGTGGGTCGAGAGCGGGCAGGGCTCGGGTCCGCGATGACCAATACCTCGCGTGAGGTCGGCGGTGTCTTCGGGATCGCTCTTCTCGGAACCATCCTGACCACGAGGCTGAAGTCGGCTCTGGGGCCGGCGCTGGCCTCGATCGATCTCACCGCGTCTCAGAAGGCCGCGATCGCCTCGAGCGCTTCCCATGGACGCCTGACGCTCGAGGGACTCGGCCTGTCTGCCCAGCAGCGGGCCGCGGTGGGCGAGGCGTTCGGGTCGGCATTCATGACGGGCTTCCACACATCCCTGCTGTTCGCAGGAAGTGTGCTCGTCATCGCGGCGATCATCGCCAACCGGTTCATCCCCGGACGAGACGTTCAACGAGCAGAAGAGGCGGCGCGCAGCGCTCCCGTCGCCGTCGAAGCCTAGCGGATCAGCCGCGACATCCTTCGGTCGGCCAGCACCTTGCCGCCGGTCTGGCAACTTGGGCAATAGGTGACCTCGTGGGACTCGTAGCTGACTCGCCTGAGGTCGTCGCCGCAGCGGGGGCACGGGGTCCCGTAGCGGCTGTGCACGGTGAAGTGGTCGCCGATCTTGGTCGGCAGGCCTCCCGTGCGCTTGCGTTCGACGGCTAGAGCGTCTTCGAGGATCTTCGCGACCGCGGCGATCAGCGTCGCACGCTCTTCCGCATCCAGCTTGCCGAGCACTACGTAGGGAGACATGAAGGCCTCGTGCAGGATGTCGTCGCTGTAGCCTCGGCCGATCCCCGCGATCGTGCGCTGGTCCCGCATGATCGTATGAACCCTTCGGTTGTCCTCTGATGTCTTGAACAGCTGGACCGCCGCTTCCGTGTCGGCGTCCGGTCCCAGCTTGGCGAGGGGGCCATCGTCTCTTTCGGCCAGGACCCACCAGCCGGCCTTGCGCTCGTGGCCGAACTCCTTGATCAGGACGCTCGGGCGATCCTCGGCGCGGATCCTCAGCACGCGTCCGCGCGGCCTCGTCGACTTCGGGGGGCTTTCAACGTCAACGCGCCCTCCTTGGGAGAGGTGGAAGAGCAGGCGCGGGCCCTCCAGGTCGATGACGGCGAACTTGCCTCGGCGGGTGACGCTAGCGATCCGGCGCCCCACGAGAGTCTCGGGCCTGGGAGCGAAGGTCTTCAGAGACGAGAACTGCAACAGGTCCAGAGCTTGCAGCTTCGCGCCGGCCAACACTTCGTTGAGCCGTTCGGCGAGCGCTTGGATCTCGGGCAGCTCGGGCACGGGTTAGGCCTTCGCCGCTGCCTCGCGCACTACCTCGATGCACTCGTCGATACGATCGAGGTGCGTCCGGTGCGAGACGATGCAGACGCGAAGGATGTAGCTGCCGTCGATGATGGTGCTGGAAAGGAACACACGCTTCGAGGCGTTGATCCGGTCCAGCAGCGCCCGGTTCGCGGCTTCGTCGCCGTCCTTCAGGCGGAACGGCACGACCGTGAGTTGCGGCGCCCATGGGATCGCGATCTCGGGGATATCGCTCAGACCTTCGAAGAGATGGTCGGTCAGGTCTAGCTTCTCGTCCAGCGCCTCGCGGAACGCGGCCACGCCGTGCAGCTTGAGCGGCATCCACACGCGCAGCCCGCGGAAGTCGCGCGAGAGCTCCGGCGAGTACTCCGTGTAGTTGGGAAGGTCGCCCTCAGCGGCGATGTCTTGCAGGTAGGCGGCGCCCTCGTGGTGGGCATCGCGCATCGCCTGGCCGTCGCGCACTACGAGCGCCCCGGTCCCGTACGGAAGGAACAGCCCCTTATGCGGATCGAGCGTGATGCTGTCGGCGCGCTCTATCCCGCGGAAACGCTCGCGCCCGCGCTCGGTCAGGTAGAAGAACCCGCCGTAAGCGGCGTCGGCGTGCATCCACAAATTCTCTTCGGCCGCGACATCGGCGATGTCGTCGATCGGGTCGACCGCCCCCGTATTCGTCGTCCCGGCGCTGGCGACGACGAAGAACGGACGCATCCCCGCCGCACGGTCGGCGCGCACCATCTCGCGCAGCGCTTGAGTGTCCATCCTCAGCTGATCGTCGGTCGGCACGATCCGCACGTTCTTGCGCGAGAACCCGGCAAGCCCCGCGGCCTTGCTCGTGGATACGTGCGTCTGCGCGGTCAGGTAGTAGGTGCCATCGAGGAACTCGGGCCCCAGCCGGTCGTGACGAGCCGTCACCACCGCCGAGAAGTTGGCCATCGAACCGCCGCTCGTCAGCAGTCCCTGCGATCCCGCCGGGTAGGTGAACAGGTCGCAGAGCCAGCGGGTGACGTTCTCCTCGATCTGAACGACCGCGGGACTGGGCTGCCACAGGCCCACGTAGCGGTTGACGCCCTGCGCGATGAACTCTGCCAGCGCGGCCGAGAAGAGCCCTCCACCGGGGATGTAGGCGAGGTACCCGGGGCCGCTGTACTCGAAGGTGTGAGCGACGGCTTCCTGGACCTGGGCCATCAACTCGTCGAAGTCCCCGCCCAGTTCGGGCGCGGTGGCGCGCAGCCTGCCCGCGACCTCGAGCGCACCCTGCGTGTTCTCGGCCGGCGCGTCGTTCAATCCCCCGATGAAGCCGACGAGGTACTCGGTGGCCGCGCGAGCCATCTCACGCATCTCGTCCGGCGTCGGGTCCAGCGCGAACATCCGCCCATGGTAGGCGAGAAGGGCGGACTCAGACGAGCGGGGCGCCGACGTCTTCGAGCAGTTGGCGCGAGACGCGCGCCACCTCGTCCACCGCGGACTCGAAGGCTTCTGCGTTCTTCTTCGAGGGCTCGCGGAACCCGCTCACCTTGCGAACGAACTGGCGTGCGGCGGCGCGGATCTCCTCGTCGGTGGCAGGCTCATCGGCCCGCCGCAGGGTCTTGATGCTTCTGCACATGGCTTCACGATAGCCCGCGGCCGACTTATCGGTCGCGGCGGGCCCTCAGGGAGAACATCAGCGGCAGGGTTCCGACCTGATCCTTGGGGAACCCGAACTCCCCGTTGCCGCGGTCCTCGAGCCATTCGACGGGCCAGGCGACGGTCCTCTTCTCATCGAGGAACTCGATCCGCAGTCCGTTGCGAGCCAGGGCCGTCACGATCTCGCCGAGGGAGTGGTTCCAGCCGTGTTCCCATTCTGCGTCTACATCGGCGCTCGGATCGGCGTACGAACCCTCGACCGGGAACGTGATCGCCTCCCCGCTCCAGTAGTCGTACGCGAGGTGAAGATCGTTCGGCGTTCTTTGCGCGTCGTCGACGACCCAGATCGCCGGGTGAGCCTCGTGTATGTAGAAGATGCCGCCGGGTTTGACGAACGAGGCCACGACCTCTCCCCATCGGTCGATATCGGGCAACCAGCCGAGTACTCCGCGAGAGGTGTAGACGATGTCGAACTTCTCGCCCTCGAGCGTTTCCGGAAGGTCGTCGACGGAGGTCACGACGAAACGCGCATCTGGAAGACCGACCTCGGTCGCGAGTTCGCACGCGAACGTGAGGGCTGCCTCGGAGAAGTCCGCGCCGGTGACCCGGGCGCCGAGCCTGGCCCAGGAAAGCGTGTCGAGCCCGAAGTGACACTGGACGTGAAGCAGCGTCTTGCCCACTACGTCTCCGACCTCGGCCTGTTCCCATGGGGCTATCCGGTTGTCGGTGGGGTCTGAGCGGAAGCGTTCGACGTCGTAGAAGTCGCCGGTCGTATGGATCGCGGTCCACGCATCCCAGAGCTTGCGGTTGTCCGCCAGCTCTCGTTCGTGGTCGGCGGGGCTCACTTCGCTTCGCGCTTGGCCGCCAGCGCGGAGATGGCCTCCATCACGCAGCGGTGCGCCAGCGCCGACGTGACCTCGGCGTGATCGTAGGGCGGCGAGACCTCCACCACGTCCATGCCCACGAGGTCGACCTGGCCGACGATCTGGCGGATCGCTCGCAGCAGCTCGCGCGAGAGCATGCCGCCGGCCTCGGGCGTTCCCGTGCCGGGCGCCATGCCGGGGTCGACGACGTCGATGTCGACGGAAAGGTAGATGCAGTCGGGGCCGTCGAGAGCCTCGGCGATCGCATCGGCGATGACGGCCTCGGACCCGCGCTCTTCTATCTCGACCATCGTGTGCCAGCGCAGGCCCTGCTCCTTCATCCAGCCGAATGTGGCCTTGTCGGGCCAGTAGCCGCGGAGACCGACCTGAACGAAGTTGGGACCGGCGAGCCAGCCCTCCTCGATGAGTCGGCGCATCGGCGTGCCGTGGCCCATGAGGTTGCCCCACTGCTCGGCGCCTGTATCGGCGTGTGCGTCGAAGTGCACCATCCCGACCTTGCGAGGATGCCGGTAGCGCGCGACGGCCGCTGCGCTCGGATAGGTGATCGAGTGGTCGCCTCCGAGCACGATCGGGATGGCGCCGGACTTGGCGACGCGGTAGACCTTCTCGTGGATCACGCGAAGGCCGCGATCCAGGCGCGAAGGCACGACGGGGGCGTCGCCGGCGTCGACGACTTTCAGATGCGAGTAGGGCTCGGTATCGAGTTGGATCGACCAGGCGTCGCGGTTGCCCCAGGCGGTCGGCGCCATGCGGATCGCCCGCGGGCCGAAGCGGGCTCCTGGCCTGGCCGAGACGGCGTCGTCCAGCGGTGCCCCCACGATCGCGACGTCGGGCTTAGCGGCCGCGAGAGCTTCGTCGTCGGTCGCCCACGGGAGGCGCTCGAAGGAGCCGCGCCAGTCGGAGTAGTAAGGGAGATCGGGCGCCGATTCGAACTCGTCGAACTCGTTGTCGGAGCGGAGTTCGGAGTTGTCTATGCGGAAGTCGTCGGGGGCAACCATGGTGACGGGAGTCTAGCTGCTCGCGCGTGGCGGGCCGCGCTGCAGATGGCCGTGGTGGCGCGACGCTGTTCGAGGCAGCCGAGCGCCAGAGCAGCGCTC